>NZ_CP063194.1:0-320962 GCF_028609865.1 Corynebacterium jeddahense | reverse complement strand
CATGTGCCGCCAGCGAATCGGGTTGAACAGCTGCGAGCGCCACCCCTTCGTGCGCAGACCCTCAAAGGTGTTGCCCGCCTCGAGGATGTCCTCGCGGGTCTCAATCTCGCAGCCAGTGACCTCTGCGATCGGCCGGGCCGTCTCCTGCGCGCGCTCGAGCGGGCTCGCGGCGAGGTAGACCACGTCGCGGCCGCGGAAGAAGCGCGACGTGGCCACCGCCATGGAGTTGCCGCGCGAGGAGAGGTGGTAGCCCGGCATGCGCCCGTAGAGGATGCGCTTCGGGTTGTACACCTCGCCGTGGCGCACGAGGTGCACGGTCGTGGTGGGGCTCACTCCGGCGCCACCGCCGCGGCCGCCGCCTTCGCCGCCGGGCGCAGCGCGTCCTCGATGCGGCCGAAGTCCTCGTCCGTCAGCGCGGTGGAGACGAACCAGGTCTCAAACGCGCTCGGCGCCGCGTACACGCCGTTGTCCAGCAGGGCGTGGAAGAACGGGGCGTAGCGGAACGTCTCGGCGGCCTGCATGTCCGCGAAGTTCGTGCCCTCCCCCTCGGCGAAGCGGATCGAGAGCATCGTCGAGGCGCGCTGGATGTGGTGGGCGACGCCTTCGGCCGTGAGCGCGCTGTCAAGCAACCGCTCGAGCGTGTCCGCGTTGGACTGCAGCGTGGGGTAGATGTCCTCGGTGGCCAGTTGCAGGGACGCGAGCCCGGACGCCATGGCGACGGGGTTACCGGAGAGCGTGCCGGCCTGGTAGACGGGGCCGTTCGGCGCGAGGCGCTCCATGATGTCGCGGCGCCCGCCGAACGCCGCCGCGGGCAGGCCGCCGGAAACGACCTTGCCGAATGTGGTGAGGTCGCCCGCGACGTGGTCCACGCCGTACCAGCCCGAGTAGGAGGTGCGGAAGCCCGTCATCACCTCGTCGAGGATGAGCAGCGCGCCGTTGAGGTGGGCGAGCTCCTTGAGCTTCGCGTTGAAATCGTCCTGCGGCGCGACGGTGCCCATGTTGCCCGCGGCGGCCTCGGCGATGATGGCCGCGATCTCGCCCTCGTTCTCGCGGAAGGCGCGCTCGACGGCGGCGATGTCGTTGTAGGGCACGACGATGGTGTCGGCGGCCTGCGCGCCGGTCACGCCGGGGGAATCCGGCAGGGAGAACGTCGCCAAGCCGGAGCCCGCGCTCGCGAGCAGCGCGTCCACGTGGCCGTGGTAGCAGCCCTCGAACTTGAGGATCTTCGGCCGGCCCGTAAACCCGCGCGCAAGCCGCACCGCGGACATCGTGGCCTCGGTGCCGGAGTTGACCATGCGCACCTCCTCCACGGACGTGCGGGCGATGATGTGCTCCGCGATCTCGATCTCCGCCTCCGTCGGCGCGCCGAAGCTCAGGCCGTTGACCAGCGACTTCTCCACCGCCTCGACGATCTGCGGGTGCGCGTTACCGTGGATCATCGGACCCCAGGAGCAGACGAGGTCGACGTAGCGGTTGCCGTCGACGTCGATGAGCTGCGAGCCGTGCGCGCTCTGGATGAAGCGCGTCTGCCCGCCCACCGAACCGAACGCGCGCACCGGGGAGTTCACCCCGCCCGGCGTCGAACGCTGCGCCCGCTCGAACAGCTCGTGGGAGCGCTGGGTGTTAGCTGAGGTCGGAGTTTCGGCAGTCATGGTTGTCTATCGTAGGCCATATGAAGATCGCGTTTTTAGGCCTCGGCCGCATGGGCACCGAGCTCGCCCTCAAGCTCGTCGACGACCACGACCTCACCGTTTGGAACCGGACCGCCTCGAAGACCCAGCCGCTCGTGGACCGCGGGGCCACCGCCGCCGCGACGCCGGAGGAGGCCGTCGCGGACGCCGAGTTGGTGATCACCTCCCTGTTCGGGCCGGATGAGGTCCGGGAGGTCGTCGTCAAGCCTGGGCTCATCGGCGAGCGCACGTGGGCCGACGCCACGACCGTCTCCCCCGCCGACGCCCGCGAGTTCGCCGAGGCGGTGCCGGGCTACGTGCACACGCCCGTCGTGGGGTCGCTGCCGCCCGCGCGCGAGGGCAAGCTCGGGGTGTACGTCGGCGGGGCCGATGATTCTCGACGCCGTTCCGTCGCCACCGTCGTCGCCCCCTGGGCCGCCGCGAACCCGGACCGGCTGAAGGAGGTCGAGTCGGCCGCGGCCGCCGCGACCGGCAAGCTCCTGGCCAACCTCGCCCTCGCCGTGACCATCGAAGGCTTCAAGGAGGCGCTGGTGCTGGGCGAATCGCAGGGGCTCTCCGAGGCCGACGTGGTGGACATGCTCGGCTCCACCGGCCTGGAGTTCATCGTGAACATGAAGGCGCCGTTCCTCCTCGGCGAGCGCTCCACCAAACCCGGCGACTTCTCCGTCGACGCCATTGCCAAGGACGCGCGCCTCATGCTCGACACCGCCGCCTCCGCAGACCGAGACCTGCCCGCCGTCGCCGCCGCCCTGCGCTCGCTCGAGGCGCAGCAGGAGGCGGGCCACGGGGACGAGGACTTCTCGTCCGTGGTGGAGCACCGGGCGTAGCCGCTTACCGCCCCGCCTCGATCTCGTTGCCCACGATCTCCGTCTCGGCCTGCTTCTTCTTCGACTGGTTGCGGAACACGCCGACAAACACCACCACGAGCAGGCCGATGGCCACCCAGTTGGCGATCTTCGCGTAGCCGTCCAGCACCGTGACCACCGGGTCGCCGATCCACCAGCCGAGGCCGAGGTAGAGGAACGACCAGGCCGTCTTGGAAATGAAGTCGAGCGCGAGGAACTTCCCCAGTGGCATGTCGGTCATGCCCATGAGCACGAACACCACAAACGCGATCGGCAGCGGGATGGGCACGTAGGCGAGGAAGATGCCCAGCCACCCCAGCTTGGCGGCCCAGTGCTCGACGCGGTCGATGTTCTTCGCCGTGCGCTTCGAGCTCGCGGCCTGCACGTCGAGGATGCCGCGGCCCCACAGCTTGCCGGCCCACCAGTAGATCCAGTCGAACTTGATGGCGACCACCGAGCCGATGAGCAGGTACAGCAGCCAGTGCCTCGCCTCGCCGGCGGCGGCAAGCGCGCCCGTGGACGCCGCGCCGATGCGCGAGCCGGTCAGGGCGAGCATGGTCGGCGGGTCGAGGCCGAGCAGCCAGGCGCGCAGCGGGATCATCGCCATGCCGAACAGGCCGACGAAACCGAACCAACCGAGGCACCAGTAGTCGGCCTTCGTCGGCTTGCCGTTCCAGGGCAGGCCGTCGTCCTCCCACCACTCCTGCTCGGCGCGCCCCCGCTCGAGCATGGCCTCCTCGGCCGCCGACTCCGCCTGCTCGCGCCGTTCGCCGTGTGCACTCATAGGTGATCAACCTACCCCGTCGCAGCTAGGGCAGTTGCTTAGCAGCGTCTACAGCCACCGCCCGCGCGTCCGCAATCACCGCCGGCACGCCCACCCCGCCTGCCCAGGCGCCGGTGACGGTGACGCCGGAGGCCTTGGGGTCGTCGAGAAGCAGGCTGCGTACGCGGGCGACGGTGGCGAGGTGATGCTCGTCGAAGCGGGGCAGGCCGCCGAGCCAGCGCTGGACGTAGATTTCCTCGAGGCCGGCGGCGCGGCCGTCGAAGCCGGTGATGGTCTGCAGGTCGTCGAGGGCCCAGTCGACGAGGTCGTCCTCCGAGGTGGTCAGCGCGACGGTGTCGCCGAAGCGGCCGAAGCTCGCGCGCACGAGCGCCCCGCCGCGCTCGGCGAGGTGGGGCCACTTGCGCGATGAGAACGTGAACGCCTTCGCGTGGACGTCCGTCGCGCCGGTGGCGACGAGGACGCCGGAGTGTTGCGGCAGGTCCCCGCTCGGGCTGGTGTCGCTGGCGAAGCGCATGCCCACGACGGCGGAGTTCGACAGCTTCACGGCCTTGAGCGCCGCGGCCGCCTCGGGCGCGACGCCGTGGAGCAGCAGCGCCGCCGTGGGGGAGGGCACGGCGAGGATGACGCGGTCGTAGAGCTTGTCGTTGCCGTCGTCGTCGCGCTCGGCGCCCTTGAGGCGGTACTTCGGCGCGTCGGGCGAGCCCGCGAACTCGACGCCGGAGATGAACGTGTCGATGTAGATGTCGGCGCCGCACTGCTCGGCGAGCGTCTCGTAGAGCTCCTGGTAGCCGTCGCGGAAGGTCTTGAACACCGCGCCCTGGCCGGTGGGCATCTCGCGGCGGGAGCGCTCGAGGTTGGCCACGGCCTCGGAGAGGCGCACCGTGCCGTCGGCGGAGGCGGCGGCGAGCCGGTCGAGCTCCTCGGCGAGCTGCGGGATGGTCGCGCGCACGCCGAGGTCGTCGGCGTTGCAGGAGTACACCCCGCCAAGCAGGGAGGAGACGACGTTGTCCACCACCTCGTCGCCGTAGCGCTCGCGCACCAGCGTGCCGACGTTCACGTCACCGCCGACCTCCCACGCGAACCCCTCGCGCGCGCCCTCGGCGTCGATGCGCGCGGCGGTCTCCGCGCCCACGAGGTGGGCCACCGGCGCGGAGGAGGAGGGGATGCCCATCACGCCCCCGGCGGGCAGCGCGCGGGCCTCGCCGTCGACCCAGACGAGGGAGCGCAGGCCGCTCGGCTCGACGAGCGAGCCCGCCAGGCCGAGCTGGGTGAAGAAGTCGACGGCGTCCTGGCGCCGCGCCATGAACGCCTCGGCGCCCATGTCGGTCGGCCCGGCCTCGAAGGCGACGGTGTAGAGCTTGCCGCCGACGCGGTCGGTCGCCTCGTAGACGTCGACGTGGGCGTCTTTATCGTTGAGCTCGTAGGCGGCGGTAAGCCCGGCCAGGCCCGCGCCGATGATGGCGATGTTCATTTACTGCTCCTCGTGGATAATGCGCACGGCCTCGGTCACCGCGTCCGGGTCGGTGGTGGGCAACACGCCGTGACCCAGGTTGAAGATGTGCCCGGTGGCGTCGCCGGTGGAGATGGCGCGGGCGGCCTCGCCCTTGATCCGCGCGACCTCGGCGCGCACCACGTCCGGGCCGGCGAAGAGCAGCGCGGGGTCGAGGTTGCCTTGGAGCACCTTGGGCGTCGCAAAGCGGGATGCGGCGACGTCGAGGGGGACGCGCCAGTCCACCCCCATCACCTCGCTGCCGGCCTCGGACATGGCGCCGAGCAGCTCGCCGGTGGCCACGCCGAAGTGGATGCGCGGGATCTCCCCCGCCACGGACGCGAGGATCTCAGCGGAGTACGGCAGGACGAACTCGCGGTAGTCGCGCTCGGTGAGAAAGCCCGCCCACGAGTCGAACAGCTGCATCGCGTCGATACCGGCCTCGACCTGCATGCGCAAAAACGCCGTGATCGTGGGCACGAGGCGGCGCATGAGCGCGTGCCACGTCTCCGGCTCGGCGTGCATCATCGCCTTCGTCTTCTCGTGGTTTTTGCTCGGCCCGCCCTCGACGAGGTAGCTGGCCAGGGTAAACGGCGCGCCCACGAAGCCGATGAGCGCCTGGGTGTCCGTCAGCTCGCCGAGGATGATGCGGATGCCGTCGGCCACCTCGTCCACGGTGTCCTCGAGGAGCGGCAGCTTCTCGACGTCGTCCCGCCCCCGCACCGGGCTGGCCACCACCGGCCCCTTGCCGGGCACGATCGCGACGTCCACGCCCGCGGCCTTGAGCGGGACCACGATGTCGGAAAAGAGGATCGCGGCGTCGACGTCGTGCCGGCGCACCGGCTGCAGCGTGATCTCGGCGAGGAGCTCGGGCATGAAGCACGAGTCGAGCATCGGGATACCCTCGCGCGCTTTCCGGTACTCCGGCAGCGAGCGGCCGGCCTGGCGCATAAACCACACCGGGGTGCGCGAGGGGGTGCGCCCGTTGGCGGCCTCGATGAGGGGGGCGTGGGCGAGGTCGCGTCTGCTCATGTCGCCCAAGCCTACCGGCGCAGCCGCCTAGGTCCGGAACCGCCCGGCGCGCCTGGAACCGAACTCCACCAGCAGGGAGCTGCCCAGCATGAGCAGCGTCGCGCCCACCGGGGGCAGCACGCCCGCCGCGGCGAGGACGATGGCGACGATGTTATAGATGCCGGCGAAGGCGAGGTTGGTGTTCACGATGCGGTTGACGCGCCGGGCGTGCTCGATGAGTTGGGGTACAGCCATGACGTCGTCACGCACAAGCACCACGTCGCAGGTGCTGTCCCACTTCGGCTCCTTCGTGCCCACGAGGTCCTCGGAGGCGTAGAGGATGCCGGTGTCCGCCACGCGCAGGACGGGCATAACGCTGGAATCGCCCACCATCGCGACGATGGCGCCCTGGGTGTGCAGCGCGCGCACCGCGGCCGGCTTCTCCGGCGAGCGCAGGCCCGCGAGCACCTGGGAGATGCCGAGGAAGTCCGCGAAACGGCGGGCCACCGGGTAGGTGTCGCGGGTGAGCATGACCGTCTCCACGTCCATGGACTCGAGCCGGTCCACGGCCTGGATGGCGTCCTCCTTCGCCGGGTCGTAGAGCGTGATCACGCCGCGGTCCTTGCCGTCCCAGCGCACGACCACGGGCGTGCCGCCGGTGGTGGCCGCGACCGAGAGCTTACCGGAGAGCTGCGAGAGGTTGGTCGGGCGCCACAGGGAGGCGTCGAACGTCTGCGAGCGGGCGTTTTCGCCATTGCCCCACGTGGCGGTGACGCGGCCGCCGAACTCGCCGTCCGGGGTGACAATGTCGTCGCCGGCCTCGATCCAGTCCGGCAAGCGCGGGTCGCCCGAGCGGGCGTCGCGCACCTCGCGGGCGGCCTTGACAATCGCGCGCGAGGCCGGGTGATCCGAGTCCGCGGAGAGCACACCCGCGATGCGCACGACGAGCTCACTGCTCTCCCCCTTCGCCGGCGTGACGGTCTCCACCGTCATCTCCGGCTTGACCAGAGTGCCCACGCGGTTGAACACCACCATGTCCGTCTTGGACAGCACGCGCAGGGTATTGCCGTCGCGCACGAGCACGCCGTTGCGCACGGCAGACTCGAGGCCCTGGCGGATCGCCAGCGCGGGCGAGATGGCCAGGCTCACCGGCGCGACGACGATGAGGATGGCCAGCGCCGTGGACACCGCGGTGTTGACGTTGCCGGTGAACAGCAGCCAGAGCCCAAAGTCGAAGGCCGCGATGATGTACGCCGCCGGGATGAGCAGGCCCGCCGAGCGGGTGGAGACCATCGTCGCGGCGTTCTGGTGCCGGGAGGCCTCCTCGAGCCAGCGCTGCACCGCGGCAAGCAGCGTGGTGTGCCCGACGCGGGTGGTGCGCACCTTGATCCGGCCGCTGCGCAGCACGGATCCGGCGAGCACCTTCGCGCCCACCTTGAGCTGCGGCGTGGCGTACGTGCTCACGAGCTCCCAGTCGATCTCGCCGGAGCCGCCGATCACCTCGCCGTCGACGGGGATGACCTGGCCGGCGGTGACGTGGACGTCGTCGCCCTGGCGAATCTCGGTGGCGGGCATCTCCTCGCCCGGCCCGCTCGTGCGGGCGCGGTGGTTGACCTCGTAGAGGGAGTCCGGGCCGGGCCGGCGGGCGTCGAGGGCGTCGCGCAGGCTCGAGCGCACGCGCATGGAGAAGTAGCGGCCGACGAGGAGCAGCGTGGTCACCGTGCAGGCGACCTCGAAGTAGAGCTCCGGGCCCTTGCCCACGCTCAGCGGCATCCAGCTGCCGCTCGACTCGTAGCCGATCGTGCCCGCGGAGGTGAACAGCAGCGCGGCGAAGGACCACACGTAGGCGGCGAGGATGGCGATGGAGCTCGCGCCGTCGAGCGCCGACAGGCCGCGGCGCACGCCGCCCGCCATAGCGCGGTGGAACGGCTCGGCGCACCACAGCGCCACCGGGGTGGACAGGGCGAGCGAGACCCACTGCCAGCCCGGGAAGCTCAAGGCCGGCACGTAGGTGAGCAGCAGCACGGGGATGGTGAGCAGCACCGCCGTCCACAGCCTCGCCGGGGTGACCAGGTCGCGGGCGGTGAACAGCACGTCGCCGGTGCGCTGCGGGCGGCGCGGGGTGTTTTGGACGAAGCCCTGGGCGCGGGCGATGAGGTTCGCGTCCTCCTCCTTGCGGTGGTGCTTCGCCCGGCGCGGCAGCGGATGCTCCGTCCAGTACCGGCCGTGGGCGCGGCGCTGCAGCGTCGAGTCCGTGACGTTCGCCTTCACACCGAAGCGCTCGATGGTGTCCGTGATCTCGGACAGCGGGGTCGTCGCCGGGGCGGTCACCCACGCCATCCGGGTCGGGTACACGAGGCGGGCGGACACGCCGTCGAGCGACTCGAGCGCGTCCTCAATCTCGGTGAGCTGCGGCCCGTCCTCGATGCCGGTGAGCTCGAACGCGTACGAGGCGTTCGGCCGCACGAGCTCGCCGTCGAGGTCGCGCCGCGCCGTCTCCGGATCGATGCCGGCGAGCCGGGCCGCCTCGCGCGCCGCCTCGAGGTGCTCGTCGAGCGCGTTCTCGCCCGCACGTTCAAACCCGCGCATCTACTCCACTCCCCTCCACGGGTCGCCGCTGCGCTCGTCCACGAACGCGTTCGCCGCCGGGCGGAACATGAAAAACAGGGCGATCACCAGCACGATCACGACCACGAACGACGCCCAGCCGGCCACGCCGACAACGAAGCCGGCGAGGTTCAAAAACACCGTCAGGCCGATCGTCGCGCCGGCGACGCGCCGCGCCGTCTTCGAGCCCTTCGGGAAGTACGCGGCGGCCGATGCGAGCACGAGCGCGAGGACGATGTTGCCCCAGGCGACGAGGCGGAGGTTTCGGGAGAACGTGTCGCGCACGGCGTCGTCGATACGCTCGGGCGTCCCCGCCGCGATGAGCGCGAACCCGATGACCAGCATGAGCACCGCCGAGATGAGGCACAGCACGTACCCGCGGCGCAGCGCGTCCGGCCACGTCTCGCCGACCTCGCCGGTGAAGCGGCGGTTCCGGTCGTTTGGGTCCGAGACCAGCGTCGGAAACATGCCGGCCATGGCCTATTTCCCCTTCTTCTGGGCGTTCTTCTGGGCGCGATCCGTCCACGCGACGGCGTCCTTATCCATCGCGTAGATCAGGCCCATCACGCCCGCGACGCCGAGGATGATCTGGAGGACACCGTCGAACGCGTAGAACGCCACCGGCAGCGTGGTCGACGACGGCAGCATGAAGAACAGCGAAAGCATCCGCAGCCCGAAGAACCCGCCGAAGATCTGCAGCAGGCGCCGCGCATTGCGCGCCCACGAGCCATTCTCCTTCACCGTCCGCAGCGCGAACGCAAGCAGCACGAGCACCGCGAGCTGCAGCAGCGCCATGACGAAGATGGAGCCGTAGACGGTGGCGTTGACCAGCCCGTCCGAGACCTCGCCGCCGCGCGACTTCGCCGTCTCGCGCGCCGCCTCCCGCAGCGCCGCCGGGTCGAGCGCGGTGGAGACAACCACGAGGATCTGGTGCAGCAGCTCGCCCGCGATCATCACCGCCCAGCACGAGAGCATGAGCCGCACGGCCTCCGGGGTCTTGCCCGGGCGCTTTTGCGTATCGACGGCCTCCGGCTCCACATGGCTCGGCGCCTTCGGGTTCACGGGCGGGAGACTAACCATTGCAGGCCCTCGCCGCCTCGATGGCGTAATACGTGAAAATCTGGTCCGCGCCCGCGCGCTTGATGGAGGTCAGCGCCTCCATCATCGTCGCCTCATAGTCGATCCAGCCGTTCTGGCCCGCGGCCGCGAGCATCGCGTACTCGCCGGAGACCTGGTAGGCGGCCACCGGGACCGGGGAGATCTCGGCCACCTTCGCCACCACGTCGAGGTACGGCAGGGCGGGCTTGACCATGACGAAGTCGGCGCCCTCGGCGATGTCGAGCTCCACCTCGAGCAGCGATTCGCGGATGTTGGCCGGGTCCTGCTGGTACGTGCGGCGGTCACCCTTGAGCGAAGAGCCGACGGCGTCGCGGAACGGGCCGAAGAACTTCGAGGCGTACTTCGCGGAGTACGCCATGATGGCCACGTCGGCGAACCCCGCGGCGTCGAGCGCCTTGCGGATCGCGCCGATCTGGCCGTCCATCATGCCGGACGGGCTGACGATGTGGGCGCCGGCGCGGGCCTGGGCCACCGCCATCTCGCAGTAGATGTCCACCGTCGGGTCGTTGTCCACGACCTCGTTGCCGTGCGCGTCCGTGGTGAGCACGCCGCAGTGGCCGTGGTCCGTGAACTCGTCGAGGCACGTGTCGGACATGATGAGCAGGTCCTCGCCGAACTCCTCGCGCAGCGCGGCGATGCCGCGGTTGAGGATGCCGTCCTCGGCGACGGCGACCGACCCCGTCGCGTCCTTGTCCTCCTCGCGGGGCACGCCGAACAGGTCGACGCACTTCACGCCCGCGTCGAGCGCCTCGTGGCAGATGCGCTTCAGGGAGTCCTCGGTGTGCTGGTGCACGCCCGGCATGGACGGGATCTCGCGCGGCGCGTCGATGCCGTCGGCGATGAAGAGCGGGAGGATGAAGTCGGCCGGGTGCAGACGCGTCTCCGCAACGAACTCTCGGATCGCGGGGTTGCGCCGCAAGCGGCGGGGGCGTCGTGTCAGGTCGTAATCAGCCATGCGCCACATCTTAGGACCAGGACCCGACACCGCCTAGCTGACTGCCTAGCCGACTGCCTAGCTGGCCGCCGGGGCGTCGTCGCCCGGCGCGGCCGCGGCCTTGCGGCGCTTCTTGCGCGGCGGCGGCAGCTGCCCGGCGGCGCGCAGGCCCGCCACGTGATCCGCCAGCGCGTCGACGAGGGAGGGGATGTCGGCTGCGTCCGGGACGACGTCGACACGCAACCCCTGCTCCCTCGCCTCCGCCTCGGTGGCGGGGCCGATGCACGCGATGATGGTGCGCGCGTGGGGCTTGCCGGCGATGCCGACGAGGTTCTTCACCGTCGACGGCGAGGTGAAGCACACGGCGTCGAAGCCGCCGGTCTTGATCATGTCGCGCGTCTCCGGCGGCGGCGGGGCGGCGCGGACGGTGCGGTAGGCGACGACGTTGTCGACCTCCCAGCCCTTCTCCACCAGTGCGTTCACCAGCGCGTCGGAGCCGAGGTCCGCCCGCGGCAGGAGGACGCGGCACACCGGGTCGATGTCCTCGACGTACTCCGGGAACGCCTCCGCGAGCCCGGCCGCGTTCTGCTTCGTGCGGTGCGGCACGAGCTCCGCCTGCATGCCGTGGGCCTTGATTGCGTCGGCGGTCTTCTGCCCCACCGCGCCGAGGTGCACGCCGGCGAACGAGCGCGCGTCGAGCCCGAGCTCCTCAAACTTGCCCCACACCGCGTCCACGGCGTTGACGGAGGTAAACAGGATCCACTGGTAGCGGCCCTCGACGATGCCCTTGATCGCGCGATCCATCTGCGCCGGGTTGCGCGGCGGCTCCATCGAGATGGTGGGCACCGAGTGCGGGATCGCGCCGTGCTGCGACAGGCGGGCGTTCATCGGGCCCGCCTGCTCCTTCGCCCGCGGCACGAGCACGCGCCAGCCGTAGAGCGGCCGGTTTTCCCACCAGGAGTACTTCGAACGGTCGTCCGCCACCGTGCCCAGCGTGACCACGAGGTGGCCGTCGAGCTCCGTGTCCAGCTTGCCCACGGTCTCCAGCGTCGCATCGATCGTGCGCTGCAGCCGGGTCGTGCCGTTCGTGGTCACCGTCACCGCGGTCGAGCCGACGAACCCGCGCTGCATGAGCTGCGCCGCCATCTCCGCGAGGTGCTCCTGGCTCGCCTGGAACACGAGCGGCTGCGGCGCGTTGGCCAGCTGATCCCAGTCCACGTCCCCGTTGTGCAGGTCCGTCTCGGTGTACGTCGAGCCGAGCGCGATGCCGGCGAACGAGGGCACCGTCGACGGCAGCGACATCCCCGGCACCACCTGGAACTCCAGGCCGGCCGCGGCGACGGCGGAGAGCTCCTCCATCACCGAGTCGCGCGTGAGCGGGTTGCCGCACACCAGGCGGATCACGTCACCGTCGCCGGCCTCGCCGCGCTCTACCGCGGCGGCGGCCTCATCGAGCGCCGTCTTCAGCTTTTCGACGATCACGTCGCCCCCCAGCCCAACCTCCTCAAGCTCGGCCGCGGTCGGGTCCTCCGGGCGGGGTGGCTTGCGGCGCGCGCCGGCCTCTTTCGCCTCGGCGCACATCTGCTCGTAGCGGGCGTCCGCCGCCTCCATCTTCGCTTTCGGCACCGGCAGCGCCGACGCGACGACACTCCGGACCCCCGCTGAGACCTCCGGGTCCACCAGGGCGATAGAGTTGGATTCCATTACCTCGCGGGCGCGGACGGTGAGCAACTCAGGGTTGCCCGGTCCCGCGCCGACGAAGATCACCTTCCCCAGCTGGGGGGCGTGTGAGGGTTGGGTCATGGAGAATTTCTCTTCTAGGCACAAGTAAACCGCCCCCGCGCGGTCGGTGGTGCGGCGCTGCAGTTGCTGTTGCAGTTGCTGTTGCTGTTGCGCCGACCCGGTTGCACGGAGGGGAAAGAACGTATGGTATCTCCACCATAAAATGCTTCCGCCCGAGAACAAAACCACCGTCCGGTTTTGGGAGCGCCGTCCGCCGCCTCCGGGGCCACACACGGGGGATCCGGGGCCGCGCGCGGGCCCTCTCCGCGCCGCCGCCGAGCCAAATCCAGCTACCAAGACCCAGCTTTTCGGCTCTGAGGGGCGATTAGCTGGGTCTTACCAGCTGGATCTGGCGATGAGGGGCGGCAGGCGGGCCCCATGGCGCGGCGAAAGGGCCGAACCAGGGCGGCCGAGCGCGCCTCGAACCGCGTGGCCGCTAGTTCATCAGCTCGGCGGCGCCGCGCGCCAACAGCGCAGCGGCCACCTCGCGCCCGACCGTCTCCGGGTCGTCGCCGCGGGCCTCCTCGATGAGCTGGCGCGAGCCGTCGAGGGCGAAGACGCCGGCGCGCAGGGTGATCGAGGCGCCTGCGCCTGCGCCAGCGCCACCACCAGCGCCTGCGCCAGCGCCAGCGCCAGCACCTGCACCACCCACGAACGTCGCGGTCGCGGCGACCGGCGCGGTGCAGCCCGCCTCGAGCTCGGCGAGCACGGTGCGTTCGGCGAGGGATTCGGCGGTGGCGGAGGCGTCGATAAGTGTGCTGATCGCCTCGCGCATCGCGGCGTCGTCCACGCGGCACTCGACGGCGAGCGCACCCTGCGCGGGCGCGGGCATGAACGCGCGCGGGTCGAGCAGTTCGGTGGCGCGGTTGCCGAAGCCGCCGCGCACGAGACCGGCGTTGGCCAGCACGATCGCGTCGAGTTCACCGGATTCGACGTGGCTCATGCGCCGCTCGATGTTGCCGCGCAGCGGGCGGATGTCCAGGTCGGGACGCAGCGCGAGCAGCTGTGCCACGCGACGCGGAGCCGAGGTGCCCACGCGCGCGCCGTGGGGGAGCTCGGCGAGCGTGAGCCCGTCGCGGGCGATGAGCGCCTCGCGCGTGTCCTCGCGCACCGGCACGGCGAGGAACGCGCGCGGCTCGTACGCCGTGGGCAGGTCCTTGAACGAGTGCACCGCCACGTCCACCTCGCCGCGGAACAGGGCGTCGCGCAGCGCGGAGGTGAACACGCCGATGCCGATGCGCTCCACTGGGGCCTGCGAGAGGTCCCCGGCGGTGGTGACCACCTGCAGCTCGGCGTCGTAGCCCGCGCGCGACAGCGCGTCGCGCACGTGCCCGGCCTGCGTGGTGGCCAGGTGGGATCCGCGGGTTCCGATTTTCAGCATCTACTTCTCCTTGCCGTGCAGTTCCTCGGGCAGCGGCAGCCGCTGCGCCTCCACCGCCACCGCGGGCCGCCCGAGCCCGAACAGCTCCGTGACGGCGTCCTCGACGCTCACGCTCCCCCCCGTCGCGGCGAGCTCCTTGATCTTCACCGTCGGAGTGTGCAGCAGCTTATCGACGACCCTCCGGACCGCCCTGCCCACCTGGTCGAAGTCCTCTTCAGACAGGTCCGGCAGCTTGGTGCGCAGCCGCTCGAGCTCTTGGCCGGTGATCTCCTCGGCGTTGCGGCGCAGGCGCGTCACCGCCGGGGCGACCTCGCGCACGCGCTGCTGCGAGCCGAAGAGCTCGACCTCCTCGGCGATAATTGCTTCGGCGCGGCGCAGGGCGCGGGAGTCCTCGGTGTCGGCGGCGAGCATGGATTCGTGGAGGGACTCGATGTTCACCAGCTCCACGCCGTCGATCTCGGCGACCGCGTCGTCGATGTCGCGCGGCAGGGACAGGTCCGCGAGCACGACGGGCCCGGCGATGTCGTCCGGGGTGATGGTGAACTCGTCCGACGCGGTCGCGGAGACGGCGAGGTCCACCCCGCGCAGCGCCGCGGCGCGGTCGGCGAAGTCGACCACCTCGGCGGCCACGCCGGCCTCGCGGGCGTGCTCGGCCAGACGCTCGGCCCGCTCGCGGGTGCGGTTCGCGATGACGAGCGAGTCCACCCCACGCCGGCCCAGGTCGGTGGCGGCGAGCGAGCTCATCGCGCCGGCGCCGAGGACGAGGGCGCGTTTGCCCCGGAGGTCGTCGATACGCATGAGCCCCGTCGCCTCATCGAGGGCGACGGTGACCATGGAGGCGCCGGAATCGTCGATGCCGGTTTCGGTGTGCACCCGCTTGCCGGTGTGCAGCGCCGCCTGCGCGAGCGCGTGGAGGTTCGGGCCGACGGTGCCGCGCTCACCCGCGTCGACGTAGGCGGTGCGCACCTGGCCGATGATCTGCTGCTCGCCCACGACCATCGAGTCGAGCCCGGCGGCGACGGTAAAGAGGTGCTCCGCGGCGGCGTCCGCGTAGCGCACGTAGAGGTAGCGGCGCAGCTGCGCCGGGTCTACCCCCGAGACGTCCGCGAGCACCCGCAGCACGTCCTCGACGCCGGTGTGGAAGGCGGTGGTGACGGTGTAGACCTCGAGGCGGTTGCACGTGGAAACGATCATCGCCTCCGACAGCGACGGCTGCTCTACCAGCGCGGATGCCGCGCCGTGCTGCACGTCCGGGTCCATACTGAGCCGTTCCAGCAGGGCCACAGGCGCCGTCCTGTGCGACATGCCCACGACAAGAACACTCACGAAATAACCCTCCACTGCCGCTTGAAAATCAAACTAAAGGATAGCCCCTTACGCGGACAGTTCCGCAGCGAGGTCGTCGTTGTCCACTTCCCAGCAGGCGAACTCCTCGCCGTCGATGACGACAACCGGCACGCGGTCGCCGTACTCGGCGGCGAGCTCGGGGTCGGCGTCGACGTCGCGAAGCACGAGCTGCGCGCCGTGTTCCGCGACGACGGGCGCAATCTGCGCGGCCACCCGCTCGCACGACCCGCACGTGGACCGCACCATCAACTCCACAGTTTTCATGCACGCTCCTCCACGTTCGGCCCCGGCTGGGCGTTGTACGATTGCACACGCTAACACCGGCGGCAGAAAGGGCCCACTCGCCATGTCTGAACAGCGCGAATTCCTCGCTCAGTGGTCCGTGTCCCAGGGCAACCTGCGCCGCTTCCTCGAGGATCTTGCGCTTCGCCCGCTTGACGACGACGCCCAGCGCACCGCCGGCCGCGCCGCCGCAGCCGCCGCGGTGGAAGAGACCTTCGGCATCAACCTCGACGACTTCACACTCGGCGTGGACTCCGTCGGCGGCGCCTTCGCCACCGCCGGGCGCGGCAAGATCACGCTGCCCGACCCAGAGATCCCCCAGGACGCGGAGGCAGCCGCCTTCTTCGACGTGGACAACACGCTCATCCAGGGCTCCTCGCTCATCCTGCTGGCCAAGGGGCTGTTCCGCCGCCACTTCATCACCCTGTCCGAGCTCGCGCCCGCGCTGTGGAAGCAGATCCGCTACCGCGTGTCCGGCTCCGAGAACGCCGCCGACATCGCCGAGGGGCGCGAGCAGGCCCTCGCCGTGGTGAAGGGCAAGAGCGTGGCGGAGCTCAAGGCGGCCTGCAAGGAGATCGTGGACCAGCAGATGTTGCGCAAGTCCTACCAGGACACCGTCGAGCTGGCCGCCATGCACATCGCCGCCGGGCAGCAGGTGTGGCTCGTCTCCGCCACCCCGGTGCAGATCGGCCAGGCGCTCGCGGAGCAGCTCGGCTTCACCGGCGCGCTGGGCACCGTCGCGGAGGAGGAAGACGGCAAGTTCACCGGCCGCCTCGTCGGCGACATCCTGCACGGGCCCGGCAAGCAGCACGCGGTGGCCGCGCTCGCCGCGCTGCAGCAGCTCGACCTGTCCAAGTGCACCGCCTACTCCGACAGCATCAACGACCTGCCCATGCTCGAGATGGTCGGCGTGCCGGTGGCCATCAACCCGGACCGCAAGCTGCGCCGTCACGCGAAAGCGCAGGGCTGGGCGATCCGGGACTTCCGCTCGGTGCGCCGCGTCGTGCGCGCCGGCGCCGCGCCGGTTGCGGTGGGCGTGGCCGGGGCGTGGTGGTGGCTTCGCCGGAAGCGGCGGTAGGGCTGCGGCGGTTGGGCGCCGGAGGTCGCGTCGATACGCTGCCTGCTAGCAGACAACGAAAAACCCGCCGTCCTCTACGAACGGCGGGTGGTCCCAGGCTTACTTGCCCAGCTTGCGACGCTGCACGCGGGTGCGGCGGAGCATCTTGCGGTGCTTCTTCTTGGACATACGCTTGCGGCGCTTCTTAATGACGGAACCCATAGGGCATAGCCTCTTTTCCTTGTTGAGAGTACGTACGTACGCGGCCGGCGCGACCGCTTGCGCGGCACAGCGGAAGGTGCACACTCCCGCAGGTGGTGGCCGACCTGAACATGCCAAGCATACAGTCAGGCCATTTGAGCACCAAAACCACGCCGGCGGCGCCGAGACGCGAAAACGCCCGCCGCGGCCGGAATTCCGACCGCGGCGAGCGTTGGGCGCACCCGAGGTTATCCCACGTCGTAGACGGAGGACTCCAGGTACTCGTTCACTGCCGACTCGTTCACGCGAAACGAACGGCCCACCCGCACCGCGGGCAGCTCGCCCGAGTGGACGAGGCGGTAGACGGTCATCTTGGAAACGCGCATGATCTCGGCGACCTCGGCAACCGTCAGGAACTTTCCTTTATCTTCGTTAACCACTATTCATACCTCTCGGCACGCAAACGCGCTGCAGGCTTCCCCTCCTGCAGGACGAACACGCACGTGCATGAACCACCCTAACGTGAAATGTGCGCCGAGTGCGACTTATGTGGGGGAAAATTTTCAAAGTGCAGGCAGTTAACACACAGCAATTGGTGTCAACGGATGTGAAAACTGGGGAGTCTCCCCCGTAACAGGGGCAAAACCGCCCCTACTCCCCCAGCTCAGCGGAGCGGCGCGCGCACGCCTCCGTCGCGCGGTAGAACGCGCCGCGCAGCCCGGATTCCTCGAGCTCCCGGATCGCGCGCACGGTCGTCCCCGCCGGCGAGGACACGCCGGCGCGCAGCTCGGCCGGGGTCCGCCCGTCGTGGGCAAGCATGGCGCCGGCACCTTCGGCCGTCGATACGGCGAGGCGTTCGGCGAGATCCCGCGGGAGGCCGAGCGAGACGCCCGCGTCCGTGAGCGCCTCCGCGACGAGGAAGAAGTAGGCCGGGCCGGAGCCGGAGACCGCGGTGGCGGCGTCCATCTGGTCCTCGGTGATGTCCACGACCTCGCCGACGGCGGACAGCAGGTCGGCGACGGCCTCGCGCTGGGCGCCGTCGACAAAGCGGCTGTACGCGACTGCCAGCACCCCCTTGCCCTGCAGCATCGGGGTGTTCGGCATGACGCGCACGACGGGCGTGCCCGCGACCGAGACCGCGCCCTGCATCGCGGCGATGGACACGCCCGCGGCCATGGACACGAGCACCGTCTCCCCGCCGGCGACCGCATCGCCGAGCTCGCCGATCACGTCGAGCACCTGCGCGGGCTTGACGCACAGGAACGCCACATCCGCGTCGCGCACCGCCTGGGCGTTGTCGGAGGTCGTGCGCACACCGTAGCGCTCCTCAAGTTCGCGGCTGCGTTCCGACGACCTATTGGTCGCCGTCACCGCCTCCCCCTCCACGCCGGAGCGGATGAGCCCCGCGATAAGCGCCTCGCCGATGTTGCCGGCGCCGATAACCGCGATTCGCTGCACCTTCGCCACCCCCTAGAGCAGCGCCGGGCCGAACGCCATGACGGCGGCGGCGAGGCCGGCGAGTGTCATGGTCAAGCCGTCGCGGCCGGTGCGCAGCGCGCGCACGAGCCCGGCGACCGCGGCCACGGCGGCGATGCTCAGCAGCACGGCGGCGACGGTGGCCAGGTTCGCCCACACCCACTTGAACGCGAGGAAGCCGAGGACACCGAGCAGCACGCCGAAGAACACGAGCAGCACGAGCAGGATCGGGTTGACCGACGCCTCCTCGACCTCGAGTTTTTGCGCCGGGGCGAGCTCGTCCTCGTCTACGCGCTCGAGGAACGGGTCGTCGTCCTCGACGCGCTCCTGGACAACCGGCTCGTCCTTGACCACCGGGAAGACGTTCGTGTCCTCCTCCGCGGGGGTCGGCGCGGGCTCCTGCTTGACGACGGCCTCCGGCTCCGGCGCGGGGCTGACCTTCACGGACGTGGCCGCCGGGGCCGGCGGTTCCGCGGGTTCCGCGGCCGGGGTGCGCTCGATCTTGGTGAAGGTGGTGCGCTCCGACTTGGGCGCGGGCGCAGGCTCCGGCTTCGGCGTGGGCTGGTCCGAAGGTGCGTCGAGAGGCACGCTCGAGTGCTTCACCTCGGCGGGCTTGGCGTCGACCTTCTTGAAAGAGTCGGTGAGCTCGGCGACGGAGACGCCCCCGTCCTCGAGGCTGCGGCGGCGGCGCGGGCGGCGGGCCGCGTCCGGGTTTTCTTTCTCGGCGCGCGCGAGGAGCTCGGCAACCGTGAGCTGCTTATCGGCCATTAGTTGTCGTCTCCTTTATCGGCTTTCCCTGTGTTGTCCTCGGTGTCGAGGGATCCCTGATCCATGCGTTTGAGGATCACGCCTTCGCGCAACGCCCACGGGCAGATCTCCAATTTATCAACATTCAGCGCTCGCATCGCGGCTTCCGCCACGAGCGCGCCGGCGACGATCTGGTGGGAGCGGTCCGAATTAATGCCCTCGAGCTCCGCGCGATCCGCCGCCGTCATGCGCGAGATGAACGCGATGAGCTGGCGCAAGCCCGGCGCGGTGAGGGTGCGCTGGACGTACGGGCCCGCCGAGGACGGGGCCGCGCCGGTGAGGCGGGCGAGAGAGCGGAACGTCTTCGATGTGCCCACCGCGAGGCCGGCCTCCCCGAGCGCCTTGAACTGCTCGGCCGGGCCCGCGAGCTCCGCGTCGATGTAGTCGCGCAGCATGTTGATCTTCTTGCGCTCCGGCGGGTCGGTGTCGAACCACTCGTGGGTGAGCCGGCCGGCGCCGAGGTCGAGGGAGACCGCGAGGTCCGGCATCTCCTCGGTGCCGGTGGAGATCTCCAGCGAGCCGCCGCCGATGTCGAAGTTGGTGATGCGGCCGGCGGACCAGCCGTGCCAGCGGCGCGCGGCGAGGAAGGTTAGACGCGCCTCCTCCTCGCCCGAGAGGATCTGCAGGCGCACGCCGGTTTTCTTCTCCACGCGCTTGAGCACCTCGTCGGAGTTCGACGCGGAGCGCACGGCGGAGGTGGCGAAGGCGAGCAGCTCGTCGCACTTGAGGTTGTTGGCGAGGTCCGAGGCCTCCTGCACGGCGCCGACAAGCTTGTCGATGCCCTTTTCCTCGATGTTTCCCTTCTTGTCCAGCAGCTCCACGAGACGCAGCGGCTGCTTCCAGTCGCTCATCGGGGTCGGCCGGCCACCGCTGTACGCGTCGACCGCCACCATATGCACCGTGTTGCTGCCGACGTCTAAAACACCTAATCGCACCACCCCAGGGTAACGGGTCTACCGTGTCCAGGTGTGAATCAACCAGCCCCGAAACCCGTTTTTCTCGGCTTCCCGTCGGATTCCCCCGCCGGCCGCTCCATCACGGCCGGGCGCGAAATCCGCCCCGACTTCCCCCGCGAGTGGTTTGAGTTCGTCCACCCGGAGGACCCGAACCACATCTTCTCCATCGACCTCACGTGGCTGGAATCGACCTGGTCCTGCCGCTTCGGCACCCCCGAGTGCAAGGGCATCGACGAGACGCGCCCCGCCCTCGGCTGCTGCATCCACGGCGCCTACATCGCCGACGAGGAGGATCGCGACACCGTCTTCGCCGCCGTCAAGGCGATGGACCCGCAGTTCTGGCAGCTGCGCCCCGCGGAGACGGACGCGTTCTTCGCCGCCGACGACCCGACGTGGCTCGAGCCGTGGCTCGAGTGGGTTGAGGAAGACACCGAGGCGCTCGACCCGGACGAGGACGAGGGCCCCCACATCAAGACGAAGGTCGTCGACGGCGCCTGCATCTTCGCCAACCGCCCCGGCCACCCCACCGGCCCTGGCTGCGCGCTGCACCAGTGGGCGATGGCGGAGGGCCGCGACATCGTCGGCTCAAAACCGGAAGTCTGCTGGCAGGTCCCCTTCTCCCGCGAGGACGCGTGGGAGGAGCGCACCGACGGGCAAGAGATCCTGCGCACCACCATCGGCGAGTACCACCGCCGGCAGTGGGGAGGCGGCGGCGAGGACTTCGACTGGTGGTGCACCGCCGCCCCCGCCTGCCACACCGGCGCCACCCCCGTCTGGCAGTCGATGAAAGACGAGCTCATCGGCCTGATCGGGGAGGAGCCGTACGGTGTCGTCGCCAAGCATTGCGAGAAGCGCATGCAGCTTGACGACGACCTCCGGGCCACCCACCCCGCAACCCGGGCCGCCCGCGGGCGCTAGGCCTCGAACTTGTAGCCGAGCCCGCGCACGGTGACGAGCTGGGTGGGCCGCGACGGCTCCGCCTCGATCTTCGTGCGCAGGCGCTTGACGTGGACGTCGAGGGTCTTCGTGTCGCCGACGTAGTCCGCACCCCAGATCCGGTCGATGAGCTGGCCACGGGTGAGCACGCGCCCGGCGTTGCGCATGAGGTATTCAAGCAGGTCGAACTCTTTGAGCGGCATGGGCACCGGCTGGCCGTCGACAAGCACGGTATGCCGCTCGACGTCCATCTTCACGCGGCCGCCCTCGAGCATGCGCTCGTCGTCTTCCTCGATGTCCTCCGTCTCCGGGCCGCGGCGCAGCACGGCGCGAATGCGGGCGACGAGCTCGCGGGTGGAGTACGGCTTGGTCACGTAATCGTCCGCGCCGAGCTCGAGGCCGACGACCTTATCGATCTCACTGTCGCGCGCGGTGACCATGATGATGGGCACCGACGACTCGGCGCGCAGCTTCTTGCACACTTCGGTGCCGCTCATGCCCGGCAGCATGAGGTCGAGCAGCACGAGGTCGACGTTGCCCTCGTCGAACGTGTCCAGCGCGGTTTGCCCGTCCGGCGCGACGACAGCCTCAAACCCCTCCTTGCGCAGCAGGTAGGCCAAGGGGTCGGAGAGGGATTCCTCGTCTTCAACGATGAGAATGGTCGTCACTTCACTCTTCCCTTTCTGTACTGCCGGTGTGTTCCGGGTCGAAGATGGGCAATTCGATGGTGAACGTCGAGCCAGTGCCCGGCCGGGACCACAACGTTATGGTACCGCCATGGTTCGCCACCACGTGCTTCACGATGGCCAGGCCCAGCCCCGTCCCGCCCGTCGAGCGCGAGCGGGCCTTGTCCACGCGGTAGAAGCGCTCGAAGACGCGCTTTTGGTCTTCGGGCGCGATGCCGATGCCGCGGTCGGTGACCCGGATGAGCACGACCTTGCCGCGCACGACCTTCTGCGTCACGCTCACGGGCTGGCCGTTCGGCGAGTAGTTGATCGCGTTGGAGATGAGGTTCGACACCGCGACGGTGAGCATCGCCCGGTCCCCCATCACGCGCAGCCCCATCGGCTGGCCGCGCTTGAGCTCGATGCCACGGTTTTCTGCGGTGACCAGGTTGCGCGCCACGGCGTCGTCGATAATGTCGTCCACGCGCACGGGCGCCATCTCCGGCAGCGCCTCCGCGCCCTGGAGCTTGGACAGGGAGATGAGGTCCGTGATCATCTCCCCCATGCGGTGGGCCTCTTTGTGCAGCTTCTCGCCGAAGTAAACCACCATCTCCGGGTCCGTCGGGTCCTGCAGCAGCGCCTCGGCGAGCAGCGAGATGCCCCCGACCGGGGTCTTCAGCTCGTGGGAGACGTTGGCCACGAAGTCGCGCCGCGCGCTTTCCATGCGCACGTTCTCGGACTCGTCGGAACCGTAGATGATGGCGTACGAGTTGTCCGTGAGCGTGAGCGGCGCGACGATGGCGCGTACGTTGCGGATCCTATTGCCGGTGGTGCGCTGGGGCAGCTCCAGGTCGAGCACGTGCTGCTCCTGGTCGGCGAAGACCTCCGTGGCCACCTCGAACACGAGCGGGTTGACCGTGCCGTCGTGGACGAGGGACATGTCGTGGGCGCGCGCGTTGGACAGCAGCACGTTTCCGCCGCGGCTGACCACGACGATGCCGGTTGGCGAACCCTGCGTGACCAGGTGCATCACCTGCGTCACGGTGTTGACCGTCGCGTCCTCCCCGCTGTCTTCGACGCGGTTGCGCGCACGCCAGCGCAGCGCCCGCTGGCCGAGGAGCACAGCGGGCGCGGCCAGGACGGCGCCAATGAGGAACGCGAGGACCGGCGTCACGGACGGGCAGCTACTTCTTGCCCTGGTTCGCCACCGCGGCGGCGCCCGCCTCGGCAGCCTCCGGATCGAGGTACGTCCCGCCCGGGTTGAGCACCTTGCCGCGCTCGCCGATCTCGTAGACGAGCGGCATGCCGGTCGGGATGTTCAGGCCCGCGATGTCGTCGTCGGAGATGTTGTCCAGGTACTTCACCAGCGCGCGCAGGGAGTTGCCGTGCGCCGCGATCATGACGTTCTTGCCCTGCAGCACCTGCGGGAGGATCGCGTCTTCGTAGTACGGCTGGAAGCGCGCCACCACGTCCTTGAGGCACTCGGTGCGCGGCACCTCGGGGAGGAAGGCGTAGCGCGGGTCGTCGGTCTGCGCGTACTCGTTGTCGGTGTCGATCTCCGGCGGCGGGGTGTCGTAGGAGCGGCGCCACTGCATGAACTGCTCTTCGCCGTACTCCTCGCGGATCTCCGCCTTGTTCAGGCCCTGGAGGGCGCCGTAGTGGCGCTCGTTGAGGCGCCAGTTGCGCACGACCGGGATCCAGTGGCGGTCCGCCGCGTCGAGCGCGATGTTCGCGGTGCGGATCGCGCGGCGCAGCAGCGAGGTGAAGACGATGTCCGGCAGGACGCCCTTGTCGGCCATGAGCCGGCCCGCGTTCTTGGCCTCGGCCTCGCCCTGCTCGGTGAGATCCACGTCCACCCAGCCCGTGAACTGGTTCGACTTGTTCCATTCGCTCTGCCCGTGTCGGACGAGAATCAGCTTTCCGTTACCCATGCTTTCAAGCATGCCACGGATGCCGTTAATGTCGTCGGCATGTTGCATCGATCCCGCGCTTCCGCCCGCCTCTCCGCTCGCCCTTCAGCCCGCCTCTCCGCTCGCGCAGCCGCCCTCGTCGCCGCCGCGGCCGCCGCCCTCGCAGCGGCGCCCGCCGCCCCCGCCTCCGCCGCCCCGGCCACCGCGGCGCCGGGCGCGCCCATCGCCATGCGTTTCGACGACAACACGCCCTTCAGCCACACCCCGCGCTGCAGCCAGGGGCCCGTGGGCACGGTGCGCACCCCAGACGGGCAGGTGAAGACGGTGATGCTCACCGCCGCCCACTGCTTCGAGGTGGACGACAAGACGGTGCGCCCCGAGACCTTCACCCCGGTGCGCGTGAACGGCCGCGTGGAGTACCCGCGCCTGGGCACGGTGGACGCGCAGCGCATCCCCTTCGAGATCCAGGGCGAGCTGTTCGACTTCTACCGCATCATCGACGAGCCGGACTGGTCCTTCGTGCGCCTCGACCCCGGTGTGAGCGGCTCCGGGGCGTCCACCTCCCGCGACGAGCGCGGCAGCGCACCCTCCCCCGAGGTGGCCATCACCGGCGTGAAGGACTACCGGGACCTGCGCGGCGACGAGCTCATCAGCTTCGACAACGCGGGCCAGCCGATCTGCAAGGACGGCATTCGCACCGGTCGCTCGTGCGGCCGGCAGCTCTTCCGCACCCAGAACTTCGTCTGGCACGTCGGCCTGTCCTACAAGCCGGGCGATTCCGGCGGCATCAACTACGACCCGCGCACCGGCGAGGCCATCGGCCTGAGCGTGATCGGCTACGGCCCCTTCGGCAACTCGCAGCAGGTGGACCGGGCCATCGAGGACGCCTACGGCATCCCGGACAGCCAGGTCAACGCCGCCTTCACCCCCGCCCCGCCGGCCGAGCGCGCAGACTTCGCCCCGCTGCGCGAGGAGCTCACCCGGGCCAAGGCGGAGAACCCGCCGGCTGCCCCCGCACCGGCCCCCGCGCCAACCCCCGCGCCGACCCCGCGCGAGCGCCTCGACCAGGCCGTGGGCAGCGCGCAGGCCGACGCGGCCCGCTTCGCCGGCGAGGCCCAGCAGATCCCCGGTGCGCAGAACCCGGCCGCGGCGGCGCAGGACCTCGCTGGTCGTGCCTCCGCCGCGGCCCAGCACCACGCCGAGGAGATCGGCGCGGCGGTCGGCGGGCTCCTGCCACGCCCTTGAGGTCTTATTTCGGCTCGCGGAGAATAAGACCTCAAGCGGAAATGGGCGAGAACGCCGGCACCGCAGGATAAAGTGCGATTCATGCGCCACCCCAGAGCCCTCGCAGCAGTCGTAGCAACAGCAACAGCCACCATCCTCGCCGCCCAGTCACTGGCCGCCCCCGCGCTCGCCGCCGAGCCCGCGCTCGCCGCGCCCGGCGCGCCCATGCGCAACATGCCGGAGCAGGCCCCGCCGACGCTCACCATCTCCACCGGCGACAGGCTCAGGGTGCCGCCCGAGGTCTTCGCGATGATCTGCACGCAGGGCCCGAATGGGACGGTGCGGATGCCGGATGGGACGTCGCAACGCGTGATGCTCACCGCCTCCCACTGCGTGAACACAGTCCCGGGCAACCCCCCGATCAAGAACGAGTTCATGGCCCCGGTGGGCACGAGGTACGTGCGCCTCGGCGAGCGCGTCGCGTCGAACTACATGAAGCCCGAGGCGATGTACCTCCAGGACCCGATGGAGGCGATCCGCACCGCGGACTGGGGCATCGTGCGTCTCGACGACAACGTCACCGCCACCAACCTCTCCCAGTCGCGCGACTGGAACGGCAGGTCGCACGGCGAACCGGTGCGACTGACAACGATCAAGGACTACCGCACGCTCGCCCCGGGCGAGGTCTCGACGGACAACTTCGGCGAGCCGATCTGCAAGGACGGAGCGACGTCCGGGCGCAGCTGCGCAACACAGATCGGGCGCACCCGCAACGGCGTCTACTCGTGGAACCTCGGCTACCAGCACGGCGATTCCGGCGGCGTGAACTTCGACCCGCGCGACGGGTCCATCATCGGCGTGTCCTCGATGACGCTCGGGCCGCTGGGCAAGACGCAGCCGGCGGACCGCATCATCGAGGACGCGTACGGGGTGCCGGACGGCCACGTCAACGAGGTGTTCACCGTCACCGACTCCGCCGCGCCGCACGCGAACTTCACCACCGCCGGCGAGGAGGCGGACCGCCTGGACAAGGCCGTCACCGAGCTCAACCCCGACTTCACCCCGCCGGTGCCGCGCGAGGAGCTGCGCAAGGCCGTGGGCAACGCGCAGGCCGACGGCGCGCGCCTGGCGGACAAGGCGATGCGCGGCCAGTTCGACCGCGCCGAGGTGGAGCAGGCGGTGGACCACCACGCCGAGCAGATCTCGTTCTGGGGCGGGGCCGTCCTCGGCCAGGAAGTGAACAAGCTGCTGAGCTAGCGTTCCGGGACGCCGGCCGCGTCGCGCCCGGCGCCGCCGGGCACGAACGCGCGCGCCACGTCCTCGTACACCGCGGCGAGCTGTGTCGCTGAGGCAGCCCAGCTGAACTGGGCGGCGTGGCCGGTCGCGGCTTCGCCCATGGCGATGCGCCGTTGGTCGTCGAGAAGCAACTGCTCGAGCGCGTCGGCCCAGGCGGGCGTCTCGTGGCCGACAACGAGCACCCCGGTCTCCCCGTCCGCGACGGCGAGGGGGAGGCCGCCGACGCGCGCCGCGACGACGGGCGTGCCGGTGGCCTGCGCCTCCACCGCGACGAGGCCGAAGCTCTCGTTGTAGCTGGGCACGGCGACGATGTCGGCGGCCTGGTACACGCTCACGAGCTCCTCCGGCGGGCGGGGGCCGAGGAACCGGACCACCCTGCGCAGGCCCTCCTCCTCCGCGATGGCGCGGTAGCGCTCCACGGATGCGTCGGAGCCGCTCGCCCCGCCGCAGACGATGACGCGCACCGGCGCGCCGACGCGGCCGCGCCGGACCACCTCCCCCATCGCCCGGAGCAGCACCTGCGGGCCCTTGAAATCCTGCAGCCGGCCGACGAAGGCGACGACCTTCGCGTGCAGCGGAATGCCCAGGTGGCGCCGGGCGAGCTCGGTGTTCCGGTTCGTGCCCGGGGTGAACAGCTCCGTGTCGGCGCCGGGGCTGACCACGGAGATCTTCGCCGGGTCGACGTCGTAGAACCGCGCGAGCTCCGCGGTCTCCTCGGACGTGTTCACGACGAGGGCGTCGGCGTTGTCCACGAGCTGCTGCTCGCAGATGCGACGCGCCTCCGACTCCGCCGAGTCGGTGCCCGCGGCGTTTTTCACCGCCGCCCACGTGTGGCCGGTGTGCACGAGGGGGATGCCGGCGAGGTCCGCGAGCAGCCAGCCCACCTGGCCCGAGAGCCAGTAGTGGGAGTGGATGAGGTCGTAGGCGCGCGCATTCGTGCGGGCGAACTGGACGATGCCCCCGGCGAACGCGGCGAGCTGGGTGGGCAGATCCGCCTTCTCCAGGCCCTCGTACGGGCCCGCGACGACGTTGACCACCCGGTAGCCGGGCTCGACCTCGACAACCTCGCCCTGGCTCGGGCGCGTCGCGCGGGTGAACACGTCCACCTCCACGCCCTGGCGCGCGAGCTGGGTGGCGGTGTTGTGGACGTAGACGTTCATGCCGCCCGCGTCGCCGATGCCCGGCTGTTCCAGCGGGGAGGTGTGCATGGAGATCATGGCGACGCGCATGCGCGCCAGAGTAGCGCGCAACGCCGGCGCGGCTCCCGGGCGGCGCTTACCCGGCTTACCGGGCGGCGTGGCGGTGCCAGGACCCGAAGTCCGACGCCACCGTCGCAGCGAGGTGCTGGTAGGCCTTGCGCGTGGCCGGGGACATGCGATCGATGTCCACGACCGCGCCCTCGGCGAGGTGCCGGTCGTACGGGATGGTGTGCACGGCCCGGGTGCGCGAGGCGAAGTGGTCGCAGACCTTCGCCATGTCGATGGTCGGCTTGCCGGGCGCGGAGGCGGAGACGACCACGACGGCGTTGGCCGCGAGCTGGTCGTAGCCGTGGAGGTTGAGCCAGTCGAGCGTCGCCGCCGCGGACTGCGCCCCGTCGAGCGCGGGCGAGGTGACCAGGACCAGCGTGTTGGCGAGGTCGAGCACGCCCGCCATCGCCGAGTGCATGAGCCCGGTGCCGCAGTCGGTGAGGATGACGTTGTAGTGGTGCTGCAGGATGTCCAGGGCGCGGCGGTAGTCGTTCTCGGAGAACGCCTCGGATACCGCCGGGTCGCGCTCCGAGCCGATGACCTCGAGACGGGAGGACGCCTGGTTCGTGTACGCGCGCACCTGTGGGTATCGGTCCGTGTCTGGCGCGTGAAGCAGGTCGCGGATGGTCGCCGGCGGGGCGGCCGCGGCGCGCTGGGCGAGCGTGCCCAGGTCCGGGTTCGCGTCGATGGCGATGACGCGGTCCCCGCGCGTCTGCGCGAACACCCCGCCGAGCGCGACGGTGGTGGTGGTCTTGCCCACCCCGCCCTTGAGGCTCATCACGGCGATGCGGTAGTCGCCGCGCAGTGGGGTCCGGATTGCGTCGAGAAGCAGCTGCTCCTCGAGCTCCCGCTTCGAGCCGCCCGGGTTGATGCGGCCGCGGCTGGCGGTGTGGACGAGCTTGCGCCAGCCCTGCCGCGGCGGCGCCTTGACCGGGTCCACGAGGTTGGACTGGTCGAGCACCGCGGGCGGCGCGAGGTCGAGCTCGGGCGCGGGTTCAGGCGCGCTGGTGCCATCGAAACTGGTGCCGTCGAAATACGTGGTCATGGTTTCCCCCAAACATCCCCCGTTTGCATGTCACGGCACAGCATAAACGACGGGCCGGGGGTGCGCAGCGCGGCGAACCTACGCGTCCGTAGGTTACACTCTGGCGTATCGTCTACACCTGACCACAATGAGGATCGCATGAGCGCACTCGACGACCACGCCTGGACCCGCTCTACACCGCGGCGGAGCTCGAGCCGCAGTTCAGTGACCACCAGGCGCGGGTGGCCATCGTGTTTGACAGGGTGGCGGACACGTTTACGTCGTTACGCGGAAGCACCCCGCTCGAGACCGTCATCGCGGTGAACATGCTCGACGCGATGCCGCTGCACCTGCGGGCGGCGCTCGCCCTGCCGCTGCCGCCGCTGCGACGCCAGCGCGCGGAGCTCACCGCGGCCACCCCCGCGCCCGGCACGCCCGACATCGAGGACATCGCGGTCGTGGGCCGCCCGCGCGCGGACGGGTCGGAGGACGTCGTCGCGTGCGTCACGCTTGTCGACGGCTCCGCCCTCGACCCCGAGGGCCTCAAGACCTTCGCCCGGCAGCGCCTCACCCGCTACAAGGTGCCGCGCGACTTCTACCACTTCGAGCGCCTCGAGCGGGACCAGACGGGCAAGATCCGCCGCCGGGAGGCGCGACACCCTCCTCTCACTTCTTACGCAACCGTAGGTTTGACGTAGGGTAGTGCGCATGCCTACCAGCACATCACACGTCAACGAAGAAAAGCCCTGGCTGAAGTACTACCCCGAATGGACCGACCACTCGCTGGAGTACGGCAACGCCACGCTGAACCAGCTTTACGACGCCAACCTCTCGGCCAACGCCGCAAAAATCGCCACCCGCTTCTTCGGCCGCACCCAGACGTTCGGGGAACTCGACCGCGAAGTCCGCCGCGCCGCCGCCGGCCTCAAGGCCTTCGGCGTGCGCCCCGGCGACCGCGTCGCCATCATGCTGCCGAACTGCCCGCAGCACGTCGCCGCCTACTTCGCCGTGCTCAAGCTCGGCGGCGTCGTAGTCGAGCACAACCCGCTCTACACCGCCCACGAGCTCAAGCCACAGTTCGAGGATCACGGCGCCCGCATCGCCATCGTTTGGGACAAGACCGCCGGCACCCTCGAGCAGCTGCGCCGCGAGACCCCGCTGGAGACGGTGGTGAGCGTGAACATGACCAAGGCCATGCCGCGCACCCAGCAGCTCGCGCTGCGCATCCCGCTGCCGAAGCTGCGCGAGGCCCGCGCCTCGCTTACCGGCCCGTCGAAGAATACGGTGCCGTGGGAGGCGTTGACGTCGTCGGCAATCGGCGGCTTCGGCGGCGACCTCGAGCCCCCCGCCGAGATCACCCCCGACTCCCCCGCCGTCATCCTCTACACGTCCGGCACGACCGGCACGCCGAAGGGCGCCGTGCTCACGCACGCCAACCTCATCGCCAACCCGGTGCAGGGCCGCGCGTGGGTGAAGGAGCTGCAGGAGGGCAACCAGCGCATGCTGGCCACCCTGCCGTTCTTCCACGCGTACGGCCTCACCTTCTCGCTCACCCTCACCATCCTCATCGGCTCCGAGCTCATCCTCCTGCCGGCGCCGAAGATGGACCTCATCATGCAGGCGGTGAAGAAGACCCCGCCGACCTTCGTGCCGGGCGTACCCACCGTCTTCGAGCGCATCGTGACCACCGCGCGGGAGCAGCACGTCGACATGTCGAAGGTGAAGATCGGCTTCTCCGGCGCATCCTCCCTGCCCGCCTCCGTCATCGAGGAGTGGGAGCAGGCCACCGGCGGCCACCTCGTCGAGGGCTACGGGCTTACCGAGACCTCCCCCATCATCATCGGCAACCCGGAGTCCGCCGACCGCCGCCCCGGCTACATCGGCATACCGTTCCCGGACACCCAGATCCGCATCGTCAACCCCGACAACCCGGACGAGGACATACCGTTCGGCGAGGCCGGCGAGATCCTGGCGAAGGGCCCCCAAGTCTTCCACGGCTACCTCAACAACCCCGAGGCCACTGAGAAGGTCTTCCACGACGGCTGGTTCCGCACCGGCGACATGGGCATCATGGAGGAGGACGGCTTTGTCAAGCTCGTCTCCCGCATCAAGGAGCTCATCATCACCGGTGGCTTCAACGTGTACCCGGCTGAGGTCGAGGACGTCATCCGCACCCACAAGGACGTTGCCGACGTCGCCGTCGTGGGGCGCCCGCGTTCCGACGGCTCCGAGGACGTCGTCGCCTGCGTCGTCCTCAACGAGGGCGCCGCGCTCGACCCGGACGGCCTGAAGGCGTTCGCGCGCGAGAACCTCACGCGCTACAAGGTCCCGCGCACGTTCTACCACTTCGACGAGCTGGCGAAGGACCCGATGGGCAAGATCCGCCGCCGTCAGGTGCGCGAGGACCTGCTGGCCAAGCTCGCGGAGGGCTAGGCGCGCCCGTCACCCCCACCCCAGCGCCCCCACCCCGGTCGCACCCGGTTCTCTACAAGAAACCGGCTACCTACAACCGGCTACCACGCCTATTTGGGGATGCGGTCTTTTTGTTGGAGTGCGTTTTGGGGGACTTTGTCTCGTTGTTATGCACTCAGTGCCTTGCGGTGCTCGGCGATGGTGGTGTAGCCCTCGCCGAGTGTCGACTTCAATCGTGTGTTGATGTAGAAGTCGATGTAGGAATCAATATAGTCGCGCATTTGCGCCACCGTCATCGTCGACACCACAGGCCTGCCTTTGAGCAGTTCTTGTTTCATCGTGCCGAAGAAGCCTTCGGTGCGCGCGTTGTCGCCGCTGGTGGCTTTGCGCGACAGTGACGGGATGTATCGCCACCGGTTGCCGCACCATGTATCGGCCTGGCAGTCGGGGCAATCCAAGATGTTGTGGGTGTGGTCGGTAATCAGACTGACCCAGCGTTCACTGCGGTAGAGCCCACCACGATCGGAATGGATGATCGGTTGTGCCTCGTCGGGTTTTACCTCGTCGATTCGCGCGATCATCTCGGCGACCAAGTCGTGGTTCGGTGATGTTGACATGGTCACCGCAATCGGCATCCCGTCGTAGAAATCGATCGCTGCCGACAGAAACAATTTGCCGTCTGGGCAGTGGATTTCGGTGACGTCGGTGCCGATTTTCTCCCACGGGGCATCCGCGTGGAAATCGTGGGTCAGCCCCTGAGCGTCGGCGTGGTCGATGAAGTACTGCGACGGTGCAACAACCGGCCGGGCCACATCCACATCCGCATCCCCATCATCGTCACTGTTGTCGGTTGGGGCGATCAGCAGCAGGTTCGCGGGTTTGTGGTCGGTTTCACCGGTGTAGGAGGAGTATTTGCCCGACGCTTTCGCCGGCGGGCGGCACCCAAGCTCTTCCATGAGGGTACGCACGATCTTTTCCGACACTGTATGCCCCATGATCTTCAGCCAGGCGTGGATGCGCCGGTAGCCGTAGCTTTGCCCGGATTCGGCTGCTGCCTGCAAGATCAGCGGTTTGAGTGCAGCGCGGCGCTGTTCGCGCTGGTGCACCACCTTCGTGTGGGTGTGTCGGTGGTAGTAAAACGTCGACTGCGCAATCCCGACAACCGCGCATGCTTTGGCGATGGAAAACCCGTGGGCGTCCGTGAGGGCAACCACCACTGCGGCTTTCGCCGCGGTGGACAGTTCCCCGTCACGGACGTCGTCTTTTCCCCGCGACTCACCGCCACGGACGTTGCCTTTTCCCTGCGGCTCACCGTCGCTCATGAGCACTTGGATAATGGCGTCTTTGACTGTTTCCCGGTCGCGCATCTCGACAACGAGCTTTTTCAGCTCGTCCATGTCACTGGGTAAATCAGCGATGTCGTCTATCGGTCCAGGCCCTGGCAGCCACTCGTTGACTGGCCGGGGTGGCCTTTTCGCATCGGCTGCTTCATCGACTCGCTGCTGTTGATGGTTGCGTTGGACTTTGCGGTGTTTGCTCACGCGTTCCATTGTCGCCGCAAACGCCTCGTCGAAGGTCATCGACGCTGCCGAATCGCGGTCGTCATCGTCTGGCCAGTACCGCTTCGTCCAGGTCAGTGCTGCGGTGTCGTTGACATCGAACTCCACGGCAATCTCACGCACCGTCGCCTGCGAGGTCAACCTGCGTGCTACAACCTTCGCGATGGTCTCAGCGTCGTAGGCGCGTCGCGTGCCATCAAAGGACTGGCCGCGGCGTTTGGCCGCAACCCAGTTGCCGACCGTGTCCACCGATGGTCGGCGACCACATACGTCTTCAGCCCAGTCGCAGACCTCACGGGCAGACGCCCCAGCCAAAAACCTCTCAACCGCACCATCGCGGATATCAGATGGAAACCCTGCGGGCATTGGAATACCTTCCAGCCCCCAACACTCCAACTTTTTGTCCGCGCTCCCTTTCGGGCTGGTAACCGGCTCCAGGTAGCCGGTTTTGGCGTCCGCGGGGCGGTGCGGGGTCGAAGCGGCGGTGCGGCGGCGGGGGCGGCGGCGGGGCGGGGGCGGGCCGACCCCGGCGCGCCCGTCACCCCCACCCCAGCGTCCCCACCCCAGCGCGAAACCGGCTACCTACAACCGGCTACCACGCCTATTTCGGGCTGTTAACCGGCTCCAGGTAGCCGGTTTTGGCGTCCGCGGGGCGGCGCGGGGTCGAAGCGGCGGTGTGTCCGCGGGGCGGCGCGGGGTCGGGCGGCGGCGCTACAGCCCCACCCACACCGGCTCGGGGTGCAGCTCCACGCCGAACGCGTCGCGCACCTGGTCCTGCACGCGCCGGGCGAGCGCGGCGATGTCCGCGGCGGTGGCGGAGCCCCGGTTCGTCAGCGCGAGGGTGTGCTTCGTGGACAGGCGCGCCGGGGCGCCCTCGCCGGGGAAGCCGCGCGGGCACCCGGCGCGCTCGATGAGCCAGGCCGCGGAGAGCTTCTCCTGCCCGTCGCCGGCGGGGAAGCGCGGCATGCGCTCCTCCCCCACCTGCGCCTCGATGGCGTCGGCGAGCGCCGAGGGCACCACGGGGTTGGTGAAGAAGGAGCCGGCGGACCACGTGTCGTGGTCGGCGGCGTCGAGCACCATGCCCTTCGCGCGGCGGGTGGCCAGGACGGACTCGCGCGCCTCGGCGAGTGGGACGCGCTCGCCGCCGAGGTGGCGCAGCGGGATGGATACGTCAGTCTCTGCAAGCTGCAGCTCGATTTCCAGGACGACCGCGCGCGAGGTGAACTTCAGGTTGGAATACCGGTACGCCAGGTCGAGCGAGGACGCGTCGACCCACTCGTCGGCGCCGGTCTCGCGGTTGTAGAGCCGCACGCGGGTGAGCACGTCGGCGATCTCCGCGCCGTACGCGCCGACGTTTTGCACCGGCGTCGCCCCCGCCGAGCCCGGGATGCCGGACAGGGCCTCGATGCCGCCGAGGCCGTGTTCCACCGCGTAGGCCACCACCGCGTCCCACTCGGTGCCGGCTTGGGCGCGGAGCCGGAGGTCGTCGTCAAGCGAGATGCCCTCGTTGCGCACGAGGACCGCGGCGAGGTCGAGCTCGCCGTCCGCGACGAGGAGGTTGGAGCCGCCCCCGACGACGAGGAGGGGAACACGGTCGCGGTCCAGCTTGGCGACGGTCTCCGCCAGCGACGCGGCACTCGCGCACTCGTAGAGCGCGGACGGCGCGCCGCCGACGCGCAACGTGGTCAGGGAGGCGAAAGATGGGGTTGACACGCAGACAACGGTAGTCTGTGACACATGACTGCACGTAGTGACATCACCGTGACCATCAACCAGCCGATCGAGAAGGTCGCCCAGGCGTACGCCTCGCGCGAGTACTGGGAGTTCATCGCGGAGAAGCTGTCGCCGGAACCGGGCGAGCTGCACGAGTTCGCGGACAACACCGCGACCCTCTACGAGATCCTGCCCACCTCCGTACTGCCGGCGGCCGCGCAGGCGATGGTGTCCCAGGACCTCAAGCTCAAGCGCGTCGTGCACGTCGGCGAGCTCGAGGGCGACACCGCGAAGCACACGATGACCGGCGACGTGAAGGGCACCCCGGTGGACCTCGGCGCCGAGTACACCGCCACCCGCGACGGCGACGCGACGAAGCTGGACTACGAGCTCGAGGCGAAGGTGAACATCCCGTTCATGGGCGCCGCGCTCGAGCCGAAGGTCGCCGAGGCGCTCGAGGAGATCGTGGAGAACGAGGCCAAGCTCACCGACCAGTGGATTAGCGAGCACCTCTAATCCCCCACTACCACAACCTCCGCGCCGCGCAGCCGGGCACCGGGGCCGCGGGCAAACCCTACGGGGTCGTCACGCGCGGCACCACCGGCGTGAACCGGCTACGCCGCTCGGACCGCTGGACCCGCTACAACCCGCGGGTCCAGTCGTTGTTGCGCGCCGCGGATGCGCCGCTCGCGGTCGACGTCGGCTACGGCGCCTCGCACACCACCACCGTCGAGTGGGCCGGCTGGCTGCGCCAGATCCGCCCCGACGTCGAGGTCGTGGGCCTCGAGATCGACCCGGAACGCGTGCTGCCGCCCCGCGACGGCGTGCGCTTCGAGCTTGGCGGCTTCGAGCTCGCCGGCTACCGGCCCCACCTCGTGCGCGCGTTCAACGTGCTGCGCCAGTACGACGTCGACCAGGTCCCCGACGTGTGGGCCACCGTATGCGCGCGGCTCGCCCCCGGCGGGCTCTTCGTCGAAGGCACCTGCGACGAGCTCGGGCGGCGTTGCGCGTGGGTGCTTCTCGACGCCTCCGGCCCCCAAACGCTTACCCTCGCCTGGGACCCGCACCACACGGCCACGCCCAGCGACGTCGCCGAGCGGCTGCCGAAGGCGCTCATCCACCGCAACGTGCCCGGCGAGCCGATCCACGCGTTCCTCGCCGACGCCGACGCCGCCTGGAAGCGCGCTGCGGGTTGGGAGCCGCACGGGCCGCGGGTGCGGTGGCGCCACGCCCTCGACGACCTCGCCGCTCGCTGGCCGATCGCCCCGCAGCGGCGTCGCCTGCGCGACAACCTGGTCACTGTGGATTGGCTGGCAGTCGCTCCGGCTTCGTAAACTGTCCGGCATGAACAAAGCGTGGAAAATCGCCCTCTCCATCGTCGCCGCCGTGCTGCTCCTCTTCGCCATTGCGGAGGTGGGCATCCGCGCCTTCGTGGCGCACGAGGTGACGTCGCAGGCGCCCGAGGGCACGAGCGTGTCCTTCGGCCCGAGCCCGGTGACCATCGGGCTGCTCGGGGGCAAATTCCCGCACATGAAGGTGGACCAGCAGTCCAGCCTCGTGGTCAACGGCGACGACGTGCAGGGCACCCCGGCCTCGGTGGTGGAGATGGACAACATCCGCATTGCCGACGGCGACCCCGTGGCGGACTCGCTGCACCTGACCACCGAGCTGCCGAACGACTTCGTCCGCGCCATGCTGAACAACCAGCTCAAGCAGCAGCTCGGCGACAACTTCCTGGCCAACCTCATCACGGTCTCCGACGTCACCTCGAACCCCGACGCGGAGACGTTCACCATCACGTTCACCGCCGGCGCGGCCGGCATCGAGCTGCACCCGGAGATGCGCGACGGCCACCTCACGTTCGACGCCCGGAGCACCGAGCTGTTCGGCTTTGACCTGCCGGGCGAGGTCGCGCAGGCGATCAGCGACGCGATGTCTCAGGGCGTCGAGGACGAGGCCACGGAGGGCATGCGCGTGGAGGACTTCACCGTCGTGCCCGGCGGGCTCAAGGTCCAGGTCGCGGGCGAGAACGTGAACTTCCGCGAGCTGCAGGACCAGCAGCAGGCACCGGACCAGCTGCAGACGGGCCAGCAGGCGCCCGCCTACCAGTCGTAGTTGCCGGCGAGGATCTCCTTGATCTGCGGGCGGACGTCGAAGAAGTAGATGCCGATGGCCACCGCGCCGAACCACGCGATGAACGAGAGCTGAACGAGGCACGCCACCGCGGAAATGACGAGGATGCCCACCCAGGCGCCCTTCGACTGACGGTTCGCGGCCTCGAAGGCGTCGGGCCGCGTCGTGGCCACAAAGACGGCGCCGAGGAGGCCGGCGACGCCCACCGCCACCATGAGCACCCTGCTGACCACGCCGGGGATCGACATGATCTGGTGAATCTGCATGACGGTGGCGGTGTCCATAGCTGCTACTTCAGGTCCTCGTTGTCGACGATGTCGGCGTCGATGATATCTCCCTGCTGCTTCTTGTCCCCGAACTGGTCCTGCACGCGCGCCACGAGGCCGTCGAAACGCTCGCGAACGTCGTCGAACGCGCCCTTCGTGCCGGCGGTCTCGGTCTTGTCCATGCGCTCGTTGAAGTTCCGGCGGGCGTCCGCGATCGAGTCGCGCACCTTCGCCTTCATGTCGTCGGTGAAGGTGACGTCGCGCTCGCGCAGGTTGTTGAAGAGGCGCTCCGCCTCGTCCGTGAAGCCCGAGGTGGCGTTGCGCACGTCGTGGTCCGTCTTCGCCTGCGCGAGGTTCTGGCGCGCGCTCTCCGTGGCGGTCTTGAAGCGGTCCGACAGCTCGCCGGTGGCCTTGCCGATCGCGGTGCCGATGGCGGAGCCGGCAGCCACGAGGGCGTCGCCCGCCTCGCGCAGGTTCTCGCGGACCTCGCTGCGCTCCCGCTCGCCGCCGGTGGGGTTCGTGTTCGGGGTGGTCTCGGACATTGTGGGTCTCCTTCGCTAGTAAAAGATGAGCTGAGACACAGTGTAAACAACCAGCCCGGCGAGCGCACCAACAATCGTGCCGTTGAGGCGGATGAACTGCAGGTCCTTGCCCACCATGAGCTCGATCTTGTCCGCCGCCTCCTCGCCGTCCCAGCGCTGGATGGTCTCGGCGATAATGCCGACGATCTGCCCCGCGCCGTTCTCCGCCGCGAAGTGGGTCACCTTCTCCAGTTTCCGTTCGGCGTCGGCGCGGACCGAAGGATCGTCGACAAGCTTGCGGCCCCACTCGTGCGCCGTCGCAGTTGCTTTACGACGCAGCACGCTGCCCGGATCCGTCGCGGCGGCAGTGAGCGCCTCGGCAAACTGGGCCCAGATGCCGCCCGCGGCGGAGCGCACCGCGTTCGACCCCATGACGTCCGCCTTGAGCGCCTCCACCCGCGAGATTATGTCCCCGTCGAACTGGAGGTCCTGGGCGAATTGGTTGATCTGGCGGCGCACCGCGCGGCGCGCCTCGTGCTGAGGATCCGCGTCGACGTCCTCCATGAACGCCACAAGCTCGTCGTAGACGCGCTGGCCCACGAGCTCCCTGGCGAAGCGGGGCGCCCAGCCGGGCATCCGCTCGTCGATCATGGCGACGACGGAGGCCTCCATCCCGTCGACCTTGCGGCGCGCCCAGCTGACGATGTCGTCGACGACCGGCTCGACCTTCCCGTCCGCGATGAGGCCCTCGAGCGCGCGCCCGAGCGGCGGCGCCCAGACGGGCTCGGCGAAACGGTCGATCACCTGGGCGTCGATAAACCGCTCCGCCTCGGCCGGGTCGATGCCCTCGACGGCGCGGGCGACGAACGCCCCCGCCTCCGCACTCACGCGCTCGGCGTTCTCGGGCTCGGTGAGCCAGCGGCCCACCCGCTGGGGGATGCCGGCCGCCATGACCTTATCCGTGATTGTGCGGGCGTTGAGGAAGTTCTCGCTCACGAACTCGCTCAGCGCGTCCGCCACCTGGTCCTTCTTGTTCGGGATGATGGCGGTGTGCGGGATCGGGATGTTCATCGGGTACTTGAACAGGGCGGTGACCGCGAACCAGTCCGCGAGGCCGCCGACCATCCCGGCCTCCGCCGCGGCGCGGACGTAGCTCACCCACGCCGCCGCGCCGCCGGAGCGCGACTCCGCCCACGAGCAGACGAGGAAGATGACGGCGGCGAGCCCAAGCAGGCTCGTCACCGCGATTTTGTGGTTGCGCAGCACCCTGCGCCGCTCCGCCTCGTTGCCTGGGCTCGGCATGAGCGGAGGCGTCCCCTGATCAGTCATACCCCCGATTAAAGCAGCCGCCCCGACACGGGCACGAAAAACTCCCCGCCGGCGACGGCGGGGAGTGCGTGGCGACCGGGGTTAGTTCCGGCGGCCGGTGCGCTTGCGGTAGGCCTTATATTCCTTGCGGCCGGAGATGATGAGCACCGCGCCGAGCACGGCGGTGATCACTGCCTCCGCGATGCCGAGGATGAGCAGGCGCTCCGCGAGGTCGTGGGTCTGGGAGCCGAAGCCGTAGACCATGGCACCCGCGCCCCACACGGCGAGGCCGATGCCGAACAGCGTGGAGAGGATCAGGCCCATCGCGATCCAGGTCTGCGTGTGCGCCAGGGAGGAGTGCGGCGCACCGAGGGAGACCGGGTCGTAGCCCTCAATGTAGGTGTCGTCGATCCTGCCCTCGTACGTGCGGTAGGACTCGTTGCTGATGTCTGCAACTGCGTGGGAACCCATGATGTTGTTTCCTTTTCGTACTGCTGTTTCTGCCGGTGAGTATACGCGGGACTAGTCGTCGCCGCCCTTGAAGGCTGCGCGTGCGCGCTCCGCGTTGATCGCGCCGACGGCGTCGAGCGGAATGCCGGCCGGGCAGACGTCGGCGCACTCGCCGTAGAGCGAGCAGTGGCCGAAGTTGGTCTCCAGCTCGTCGACCATCTTGCGGGCGCGGCGGGCGCGCTCCTGCTGGCCCAGCGGGAGCAGCTTGAGGTGCTTGAGCTTCGCGCCGGTGAACAGATGCGCCGCACCGTTCGGGCAGGCCGCGACGCAGGCGCCGCAGCCGATGCAGGCCGCGTAGTCGAGCGCCTTCTCGGCGTCGTGGTGGTTCACGGCGAGGGTGTCCGCATCCGGCGCGGTGCCGGCGTTGATGGAGACGTAGCCACCCTGCTGCATCACGCGGTCGAGGGCCGAGCGGTCCACCGCCAAGTCCTTGATCACCGGGAACGCGCCGGAGCGGAACGGCTCGATCTTCAGGGTGTCGCCGTCGTTGTAGTTGAACAGGCGCTGCAGGCACGCGGTGGTGTTCTGACCAGCGCCGTGCGGGCGGCCGTTGACCAGCAGGCCACAGGTGCCGCAGATGCCCTCGCGGCAGTCGGAGGCGAAGACGAACGGCTCCTTGCCCTGCTCAACGTAGGTGTTGTTGACGTGGTCGAGCAGCTCCAGGATGGACATCTGCTCCACAGCGTCGTCGACCTGGACGGTCTCGAAGCTGCCTTCGGTGTCCGGACCGGCCTGGCGCCAGATTTCAAGTGTCAGTTTCATTACTTGTAGTTCCTTGCCATCAGCGGGATCGAATCAAAGTGCAGGGGCTCGGCGTGGCGGATGAACTGGCCCTCGCCGGCCGGCTCCCAGGCCGACACGAAGCACCAGTTGTCGTCGTCGCGCTCCGCCTCACCGTCGTCGGTGAGGTGATCCATACGGTAGTGCGCACCGCAGGACTCGTCGCGGTCGAGTGCGTCCACGCACATCAGCTCGCCGAGGTTGATGTAGTCCACGAGGCGAAGCGCAGCCTCGAGGGTCTGGTTCATGTCGTTCGGGGAGCCCGGGATGGAAATGTTCGTCCAGAAGTCCTCGCGCAGGGCGCGGATCTTCTTGATGCCCTCCTGCAGGCCCTCGACAGTGCGGGACACGCCGCAGTGCTCGTAGAGGATGCCGCCGAGCTGCTCGTGGAAGTGCTCCGGACCGTGCGGCTCCGGGCCGCGGATCGACATGATGCGCTCGATGCGCTCCGTGACGTTGGTGACCACCTGCTGCGCCTCGCGGGAGTCCGGCGGCAGCACGTCCTCGCCGAGGTGGCCGGCGAGGTAGTTCGGCACGGTGAACGGAAGGGTGAACCAGCCGTCCACGGAGGCCGAGAGCAGCGAGTTGGCGCCCAGGCGGTTCGCGCCGTGGTACGTCCAGGAGCACTCGCCGGCGGCGAAGAGACCGTCGATCGAGGTCATCTCGTTGAAGTCCGTCCACAGGCCGCCCATGGTGAAGTGGACGGTCGGGGCGATGCGCATCGGGGACTTGTACGGGTCGTCGCCCGTGGAGTCCTCGTACATCTCGAACAGGTTGGAGTAGCGCTCGCGGATGGTGTCCTCGCCGAGGCGCTCGATCGCGTCGGTGAAGTCCAGGTACGCGGAGTTGTGCAGCGGGCCGACGCCGTAGCCGTCGTTCAGCTGCTGCGAGATGGCGCGCGACGCCACGTCGCGGGGCACGAGGTTGCCGAACGCCGGGTAGCGGCGCTCGAGGAAGTAGTCGCGCTCTTCGTCCGGGATCTCGTTCGGGTCGCGGTCGTCACCCTTTTCCTTCGGGGTCCAGATGCGGCCGTCGTTGCGCAGGGACTCCGACATCAGCGTCGTCTTCGCCTGCCACTTCGCGTTGACCGGCAGGCCGGTCGGGTGGAACTGCACGAAGCACGGGGAGGCGAGGTAGGCGCCGCGCTCGTAGGCGCGCATCATGGCGGAGGAGTTGGAGTTCTTCGCCAGCGTCGTCTTGTGGTAGACGTTGCCGTACCCGCCGGTGGCGAGGATGACGGCGTGGCCGGTGAACGGCGCGATCTCACCCGTGATCAGGTTGCGGGTGACAATGCCCTCGCAGTGCTTCTTGCCGTCCTTCTCGGTGATGATCAGGTCCATCAGATCGTGGTGGGTGAAGATCTCCACGTTGCCCAGGTGGATCTGACGCTGCAGCGCCGAGGCGGTGGACAGCTGCAGCTGCTGGCCCGTTTGGCCGCGGGTGTAGTAGGTGCGCGAGACCTGCACGCCGCCGAAGGAGCGGGTGGCCAGGGTGCCGCCGTACTCGCGGGCGAACGGGGCGCCGATCGCGTTCATGTGGTCGATGACGCGGACCGACTCGATGGCCAGGCGCCAGCAGTCGGACTCGCGGCAGCGGTAGTCGCCGCCCTTCACGGTGTCCTTGGTGTGGCGGTACGCGCCGTCGTTATCCACCTTCTTGCCGCGGGCGGAGTTCACGCCGCCCTGGGCCGCGATGGAGTGCGCGCGGCGCGGGGCGTCGTGGTACGTGAAGGCCTTGACGTTGTAGCCCAGCTCGCCGAGCGCTGCAGCGGCGGCGCCGCCGGACAGGCCGGTACCGACGACGAGGACGGTGAACTTGCGGCGGTTGAGCGGCGAGACCAGGTTCATGTGGTCCTTCTGGTGCTGCCACATGTCCTTCATGCGCACTTCGTCGCGGTTCGGCTCGTTCGACTCGAGCACGTGGCCGGGGGTCACGCCGGGGCAGGCGGACTCGGGCTGGCGGAAGTCGCCGGAGCGCTTCGCGTCCTGCTTGGAATCCTGCGCCGAATCCTGAGTCTGCGCTGCACCCTGGGTGCCGGCGGCGGCGTTGCGCTGCTCGCCGCCCTGGTTCCCCGAAAGACCGGAAATAGAGGTAGTCATAGTTGTTCTCCTAGAAAGCCGTTACCTGGAAAAGTCGGGGAGCCAGCCGCACATGATGGCGATTGGCATGACAACGTTGCCGAGGACAACGATGAACGGGAGGATGTAGGCGAGCAGCACCATCAGGCCCTCGCCGCGCTTGCCCAGCCAGCCCAGATCGGAAACGGCGAGGTAGACGCCGTGCGTGAGGTGCAGGAGCAGCGCGAGGTTGGCAATCACGTAGATGAGCGTGACCCACCAGCGGCTCGGGGCGAAGGTGGCGATCATGTTGTTGCGCACCGCGCCCTCGACGAAGTCGCCGGACGCCACGGCCGTACCGAAGGTCAGGTCGAGCAGGTGGAAGATGATGAACAGCAGCAGGATCACGCCGGTGACGAGCATCGCCTTCGTCGCGGTCGACTGCCAGCCGCCCATGAGGTTCGTGCGCTTGAAGCGGCCGCGGGACTTCGAGGAGCGGGCCCGCAGGGTGAACGCACCCCAGATGTGCAGCACCAGGCAGGCGAGCAGCACGATGCGGACGCACCACAGGAAGCCCTCGTGCGGGAAGAGCGGCTCGCCGATCTCGCGCAGCCAGCGGCCGTAATCGTCGATCGGCGCGGAGCCGTCGGCGTGCAGCGGCATGAAGATCTTCAGGTTGCCGATCATGTGGCCGAGAACGAACAGGCCGAAGATAAGGCCGGTGATGGCCATGGTCAGCTTGACGGCCCACGTGGGGTAGGACGGCCGCTCGCGCAGCGGCTTTTCAGTGATTTTTCCGTGACGAATGGCTTCACGGTCTGCGTGTTGAGCAGCGTTTTGTACAGTCATGGCACCTCCAGTGTCGATAACACTCTAGGAAACCTTTCCCGTCGGTACACACCGGATTCGCAGGTTGGACGCGCCGCGCGCAAGGGTTCAAGCTGTGGTTTACCCAATCATCCTGCACTCCGAGCAAAATGTGACGTTTGCCACTAAAGCGGCTGCGGGGTGGTTAATCGACATCCCTCACCCCGTTCAGTGTCAATCTTTGGTTGGTTAGTTTCACCTAACAACCAGGGCCGACTCGCGAGGGCGAAAATCGGTACCCTGGCAGGCATGGCTATTGACAAGAACACCGAGAACTCCGCTACCCGCCAGATCGACGCCTCCGCGGCCGAGATCTTCGACATCCTCTCCAACCCGCAGCGCCACGCCGAGACCGACGGCTCCGGCATGGTCGTCTCCGCGGACCAGGGCGACCGCCTGAAGAACGTGGGCGACACCTTCACCATGAACATGACCAAGGAGGACGGCGACTACCAGACCACCAACGAGGTCTTCGCCATCCAGGAGAACAAGCTCATCGGCTGGAAGAACGTCGAGAACACCACCGCCGGCGTGAAGGTCGGCGCGAAGTGGCTCTACGAGCTCGAGCCGATCGACGCGGACAACACCAACGTCACCCTCACCTACCAGCGCGACGAGCTGGAGGAAAACCTGCTGTCCATGTCCGAGAAGTTCGACGACGACTTCCTCGCGAAGTCCCTCGACTCCCTCGCCGCAGCGGTCGCCGGCGCCTAAGCGCCTGCGTATCGACGCCACCAAAGGAGGGCACCCGCAACCGCGGGTGCCCTCCTTTATGCCGTCCGCGCGCACGCAACAGGCGGGCCCTGCCGGGATGGCAGGGCCCGCCTGTGGTTCGTCGATACGCGACTGCTTAGAGGTTGATCATGTGGCCCTCGACGCCGTGCGCGATCTCCTTGAGCACCTCGGACAGCGTCGGGTGGATGTGGATGGAGCGCGCGATCTCACCCGCGGTGAGGTCGAAGCGCTGCGCGAGGACGACCTCCGGCATGAGCTCGGAGACGTTCGGGCCCACGAGGTGGCAGCCGAGGATCTCGCCGTACTCGGCGTCCGCGATGAGCTTGCCGAAGCCGGCGGTCTCAGCGAGGCCCACGGCCTTGCCGTTCGCGGAGAACGGGAAGGTGGCCACCTTAATGTCCTTGTCCGGCCACTTCTCCTTCGCCTGGTCCTCCGTGTAGCCCATGGAGGCGACCTGCGGGTTACAGAAGGTGGCGCGCGGGGTCATCATGTAGTCCTCGATCTCGAGGGTCTCGGCGTCCGCGATGGTCTCGGCGGCGATGATGCCCTGCGCCTCCGCGACGTGGGCGAGCTGCAGCTTCGCGGTGACGTCGCCGATGGCGTAGATGTGCTCGACGTTGGTGCGCATGCGCTCGTCGATGGCGATGGCGCCGCGCTCGGTGAGCTCCACGCCGGTGTTCTCCAGGCCGTAGCCCTCGGTGCGCGGGGCGAAGCCGACGGAGATCATGACACGGTCGACGGTGAGCGTCTCGGTCTTGTCGGTGCCGTTCTTCTGGATGTCCACCTCGACGGAATCGCCGTTGTCGCGCACCGCGGTGGTGGCGTGGCCGGTGAGCAGCTTCACGCCGAGCTTCTTGTAGGCCTTGGCGATCTCCTTGGAGACGTCCTTATCCTCGTTGGGCAGGACGCGATCCATGTACTCCACGACGGTGACGTCCACGCCGTAGTTGGACAGCACGTAGGCGAACTCCATGCCGATCGCGCCCGCGCCCACGATGACCATCTTCTCCGGGGCCTCGGGGTTGAGGATCTGCTCCTCGAAGGACACGACGTTCTCGGACAGCTCGATGCCCGGCAGGGTGCGCACGACGGAGCCGGTGGCGATGATGCAGTCGTCGAAGGTGACGGTCATGCCCTTGTCGTCGCCCTCGGTGACCTCGATGGTGTTGGCGTCCTTGAAGGTGCCCAGGCCGTTGATCTCCTGGATCTTGTTCTTCTTCATCAGGTAGTGCACGCCGCCGACGATCTTCTCGGAGACCTTGCGGGAACGCTTGTGGGCATCCGTGTAATCGAACTCCACGTCGCCCTTGATGCCAAAGGTCTTGGCGTCGTGGGTGAAGATCTCCGCGACCTCCGCGTTCTTAATGAGCGACTTGGACGGGATGCAGCCCACGTTGAGGCAGACACCGCCCCAGTACTGCTTCTCGATGACGGCAACTTTCTTACCCAGCTGAGCTGCGCGGATGGCGGCAACGTAGCCACCGGGGCCCGCGCCGAGGACAACAACGTCAAAATGTTCTTTACTCACGGTGCTTATGGTACGTGCCTGTCTGGCAAAATGTTGCCGAGTATCTCCCCCGGTTCTGTTTGAAAGCGAGTGAACTCCCGTGAAATTCTCCCGTCCGGCGATCGCAGTCGCAGCCGCCGCAGTCATCGCCGCAGGCGCCGTGCCCGCTGTCCAGCACGTGTCTGCAGCCGGCGGGCGCGCGACCGTCCTCGACCCAGCCGTCTCCGCGGTGGAGACGACGCTCGCCGCCGCGCCGACGCGGGAGGAGACGGCCGCGAGCACCACGGGGACGATGAGCGAGCAGCCCACGACGAGCGCGCTGAGCACCCAGAACACGCCGACGAGCAGCACCACGGCGGCGGCTACGACGGCGGCTCCGACCCCGAGCACGACCCAGCGGGCCGCGGTACCGGCCACCGCCCCCGTGGCGCTCGAGGGGAAGGCCCCCGACAAGGTGGTCTCCGTCAACCCGGCCCCCACCGCGCTCGACCGCGCGCCCGTCGACCCGAACAACCCGCTCGTCAACGGCGCCGCCGGGACCGGCGACGCGGCGGGCAATGCGGCGGGCGCGAGCGCGGTGAAGCCGCTGGGCGACGTGCCGCAGACCACGAAGGGGAAGGACCAGCGCTGGGTGGGCATCCTCCAGCGCAACGAGAGGGCCTGGCCGAACGCGGCCGTGCGCGTACACTCCGACGCCATGGGCCGCGACATCCCGGTGGCGGTCTTCCGCGCCACCGACGCCCAGGGCAAGCACGTGGACAACGCGCCGACGATCTACCTGCTCAACGGCGCGGGCGGCTCCGAGCAGGACACCGACTGGGTGTCGCAGGCGTTCGACGAGATGTTTGACACGTACGCCCGCGCGGGCGTGAACGTCGTCGTGCCGATGGAGGGCGCGTTCTCCTACTACGTCGACTGGGCCGCCGAGCCGCCGGTGAACAACATCTTCTACAAGGGCAAGCAGATGTGGTCGACGTTCCTCGCCGACGAGCTGCCCGACGCAATCGAGCCGTACCTCGGCGCCGACCGCGACCGCCGCGCCATCGCCGGGCTGTCCATGGCGGCGACGTCGGTGCTCTTGCTCGCCGAGCACAACCCGGGCCTGTACAAGGCGGTCGGATCCTTCTCCGGCTGCGCGGCGACCTCGACGCCGATCCCGAACTGGTTCGTCGGCCTCACCGTCCACCGCGGCGCGACCGGCATGACGCCGGAGCACATCTTCGGGGAGATGGGCTCGGACTACAACCGCTACAACGACGCGCTGGTCAACGCCGCGGCGCTCAAGGGCACGCCGCTCTACATCTCCACCGGCACGGGCCTTGCGGCGGAGACCGACATGCCGGGCTACCTCAGGGAGCGGCTGGAGAAGGCCGGCTACGGCTCGGCCGAGTCGCTCGCCACGGGCGTGGCTAACGCCGCCACGCTGCAGATTGAGGGCGGCGCGATCGAGGGCGCGATGAACGCCTGCACCCACGATTTCCTGGTGAAGGCGCAAGCGAACGGCGTCGACGTGACGCACGCGGAGCTGCGCCCCGTGGGCACCCACGCGTGGTCCTCGTGGCGGCAGGACCTCAAGCTGTCGTACGACACCGTGTTCAAGCAGGCGCTCGGGCTGAAGTAAGCCCTTTGGCCTGAAGTAGCCCCTTAGAACATGCCCAGGCTGTAGGCGATGGTCGAGGACATCGACGAGCCGGCGTGGATGAGGTAGCCGAGCGCCTCGTTGATCTGCAGCTGGATGGATTCGATCGGGTTCATGGTCAGTCCTTTCGGGCGGGGCCGGGCGGGGCCGGAACGGCGGGTGGGCAATTGCGCCACACCTGTAACGCTAGCCCCAAGCGTAACGACGTTGCTTTAGGATGTCGCAATGACACCGTAGACGCCTGTAGAGCATAACTTCCCCGAGGACTGGATTCACATATGAAATCAATTAAGGCCGCAGCCCTTGCCGTGCTCAGCGCGGCCGCCCTGACCACGGGCGCAGCCACCGTCGCCGAGGCGCAGCCCGTCGGGGTGATCAAGCCGTGGAACGCGCCCGAGAACCCACCGATCTCGCCGGCGACGAACGCGCCGGAGCGGTGGGTGGAACACGTCGACCACAAGAACGTGCTGTCCTACAACGTCTACTCCCCCTCGATGCGCCGCGACATCCCCATCGCGGTCATCCCCGCGACCAACGCGGCCGGCCAGCGCGTCCAGGGCGCGCCGACGCTCTACCTGCTCAACGGCGCGGGCGGCGCGGAGCAGAACCAGGACTGGCTCACCCTCAACCCCTCGCGCGAGTTTTTCGCCGGCAAGGGCGTCAACGTGGTCATCCCCCAGGCCGGCGCGTTCAGCTACTACACGGACTGGGTCGACGAGAACGTCCGGGGGCGCTACCTCAACGGCCCGCAGAAGTGGGAGACGTTCCTGACCAAGGAGCTGCCCGGCCCCATCGAGCGCATGCTCGGGGCGAACGACCGCCGCGCCATCGCCGGCTTCTCCATGTCCGGCACGACCGCGCTCGTGCTGCCGGAGCACAACCCGGGGATGTACAAGGCGGCGGCGTCCTTCTCCGGCTGCGCGGCGACGTCGTCGGTGCAGGGCTACAACTTCGCCCGCCTCACGGTCAACCGCGCGGCGTGGGAGCAGAACTACCAGTCCATCACCCCGGAGCAGATGTGGGGTCCGATGGGCGGGCCGTACAACCGGTACAACGACGCCCTCGTGAACGCGGAGAAGCTGCGCGGCACGCAGCTCTACGTCTCCTCCGGCACCGGGCTTGCCGGGCGCGCGGACCAGGTGAGCTACCTCATGGGCATCGGCGCGCCCGAGTGGGCCGCCTACTACAGCGCGGGCGTGCTCCAGGTCGAGGGCGGCGTCATCGAGGCCGCGATCAACTCCTGCACCCACGACCTCAAGGCGAAGCTCGACGGGCTGAACATCCCGGCGCACTACGAGCTGCGCAACGTGGGCACCCACTCCTGGCCGTACTGGCGCGAGGACCTGGGCAAGGCGTGGCAGACGACGCTCGCGCCGGCGCTCGGCGTCTAGCGCCCGTCCCGGGGTGAACACCGGCTGGGCTAGACTTCCCCTCCGATGAACAACCTCAGGCTCCGCACCACCCCGATCCCCGGCACCCGCGACCGCTACACGGGGGTGGAGTTCAACCTGGGCTTCCACGTCACGCACTACGACCTCGACGCGGATTATCGGGTCGTGCCCAACCGGCTCGACGCCACCGCCACGCTGACGCTGACTACCTGGCGCGAGATGCGCACCATGTCGCTCGACCTCGCGCCGGGGTTGGCGGTGCGGCGCGTGGAGTCGTCGCTACGCATCGGCGTGAAGCGCTTCAAGCAATCCGGTGGCAAGCTCCACATCACGTTCGCCGAGCCGGTGCCGGTGGACACCGAGTTCCAGCTCACCATCCGCTACGGCGGGGTGCCGCGGCCGCGCCGCACGGCGTGGGGCGAGCTCGGCTGGGAGGAGCTCAACAACGGCGCGCTCACCGCGAACCAGCCGAACGGCGCGCCGACGTGGTTGCCCTGTGACGACACGCCGGACGAGAAGGCCACCTACACCTTCAACGTGCGCGCGGACCGCGGCTACGTCGCCGTGACCAACACCACCGCGCGACCGATGGCGACCTACCTTGCCACGGTGCAGGTCGGCCAGTTCCAGCGCATCGCGCTCGGGCGCAACACGCTCGCCTGGGTGCCGGGGACGGATGTCGGGGACCTGGCGAAGCAGCAGGCGATGCTCGACTACTTCGAGACCGTCTTCGGCCCCTACCCCTTCGAGGACTACCAGGCGGTCGTGCACGAGGACTCGCTGGAGATCCCCCTCGAGGCGCAGGGGCTGTCCATTTTTGGCGTGAACCACCTCCACCACCACGAGCGCCTCATCGCGCACGAGCTCGCGCACCAGTGGTTCGGCAACTCGCTCGGCCTCGCGCAGTGGGAGGACATCTGGCTCAACGAGGGCTTCGCCTGCTACGCCGAGTGGCTGTGGGCGGATTTCGCGGGGCAGACGCCTATCGACGCCTCCGTGCGCGCCCACTACGACCAGCTCACCCCCATGCGCTTTACCCTCGCCGACCCGGGCCCGCGCAACATGTTCGACGACCGCGTGTACAAGCGCGGCGCCATCACGCTCCATGCGTTGCGACGCACCTTCGGCGACACCACGTTCTTCACCGCCGTCCGCGACTACACCGCCACGAACGCGCACGGCGTGGTCGAGCCGTTCGACCTCGCCAACGCGTTCACCCGAGCCGGCGCCGACGCCGCGACCGTCGACGCGGTGCTCGACGCCTGGGTGCGCCGCCCCGAGCTGCCCGACTGCCCATGAAGCACCTCTCCTACGCCACCGTCTTCGCCGCGGCCAGCGGCTTCATCGTCATGTGGATCGCCGGCTGGGCGATGGACGTGGAGAACGGCTACCGCTACTTCACCGCGTACTGGGGGCTCTTTTTCGCCTGCACCGGCCTGATCGACGGGATTACGCACGAGACGACGCGCGCCGTGGCGTCGTCACGCGAGACGCGCGTGCGCGGCACCGCGAACCCGTGGGCGATCGGCGCGGCGATCGGCTGCGTGGTGGCGCTGCTCGTGTTCGTCTGTGGCTACTTCGGCATGGACGCGCTCGTGCCGCGCGACCCCGACGCCGCCACCACGCTGCTCGCGTTCGGCCTGCTCAGCTACGCGTTCCAGGCGGTGCTCTCCGGCGTACTCTCCGGCGCGGGGCTGTGGGCGCGCTACGCGGCGCTCGTCGCGCTCGACTCCGGCGTGCGGCTCGTGCTCGCGCTCGTCGCCTGGGCGCTCGGCGGGGGTCTGTTCGACTTCATGTGCATCACCGTCGTCGGCGCGCTGAGCTGGATCGCCATCCTCGCCGTGGACCCGGTGAAGGTCACCCTCGACGTCGACCGCGCCGCGTTCGTACGCCGCGTGTGCTCCGCCATGGTCGCCTCCGGCGCGTCCGCCGCGCTCATCACCGGCTTCCCCACCGCCGTGAGCGCCGCGTTCCCCTCGTTCGACCCGGAGGTCTCCGTCGCGGTCGCGGCGCTGAACAACGCCGTCATGCTCACCCGCGCGCCGGTGCTCGTGCCGCTGCAGCGCTTCCAGTCCGCGCTCGTGGTGCGCTTCGTCGAGCGTCGTGGCCAGATCTTCGCCGCCCTGGCCGCCCCCATCGGCGCGGTGCTCGGCCTCGGCGTGGCCGGCTTCGGCGCGGCGTGGCTCATCGGCCCGTGGATCCTGCGCGCGGCGTTCAAGCCGGAGCTCTACGTCGGCGGGCTCACGCTCGGCCTGCTCACGCTCGCCTCGGCGTTCATGGGCATGCTCATGATCACGGGCGTGGCCGTGCTCGCGCTGGAAAAGCACGCGATTTACGTCGCCGGCTGGGTTGTGGCCACGCTCACCGCGTTCGGGGTGCTGTTTTACGCGCCGTGGGGCGTGACCACCGCGGTCATCGCCGCACTGTTCGCCGGGCCGATCGCGGGCGCGCTGGTGCACGCGGTCGGGCTTGTAAAGTAGCGGGCCATGGAACGATTGCTGGTCACCGGGGGCGCGGGGTTCATCGGGGCGAACTTCGTCCGGATGGCGTCGCAACGCTACCGCGTCACCGTCGTGGACAAGCTCACCTACGCCGGCAACCGCGCGAGCCTTCCGGAGGGCATCGACTTCGTCGAGGGGGACATCTGCGAGCGTCCGCTTATCGACGAGCTCGTGTCCGCCACCGACGCCGTCGTCCACTTCGCCGCCGAATCCCACAACGACAACTCGCTGCGCGACCCGTCCGCGTTCGTGCAGACCAACCTCGTGGGCACGTTCACGCTGCTCGAGGCGGTGCGCGCGCACGGCACGCGGCTGCACCACGTCTCCACCGACGAGGTGTTCGGCGACCTCGCCCTCGGCGGCACCGACGCGTTCACCGAGACCACGCCCTACAACCCCTCCTCGCCCTACTCCGCGACGAAGGCCGGCTCCGACCACCTCGTGCGCGCCTGGGTGCGCTCGTTCGGGGTGGCCGCGACAATCTCGAACTGCTCGAACAACTACGGGCCCTACCAGCACGTGGAAAAGTTCATCCCCCGCCAGATCACGAACATCCTGTGCGGCCAGCCCGCGAAGCTCTACGGCACGGGCGCGCAGGTGCGCGACTGGATCCACGTGGACGACCACAACGCCGCCGTGCTCGCCATCCTCGAGCGCGGGCGGCTAGGCGAGACCTACAACATCGGCGCCGACCAGCCACAGAGGACGAATAAGCAGGTCGTGGAGACGATCTGCGACATCATGGGCGGGGACTACATCCACGTCGCAGACCGGCCGGGCCACGACCAGCGTTACACCATGGACGCCACGAAGATCCGCCGCGAGCTCGGCTGGCGCCCGCGGTACACCGACCTGCGCGCCGGACTCGAGCAGACCATCGCGTGGTACGCCGACAACCGCTGGTGGTGGGAGGCGGGCAAGGGAGACGTCGAGAAGCAATACGCCCAGAGGGGACAGTGATACACTGACCTGGGAAAAAGGGGGAATTATGGGGCATGGGCGAAAGCTACTACTGGTGGCGGTCCAATGCGGAAACTGAACGCCAAAATGGGATAACAGTGTCGGCTTCAGTTTCGGGATCAGGTGGTAGCCTGGCGTATGGTTTGCTCACCGTAGATACCACGATGAGCATGGATTTTGATGAGCGAGATGAGGCCAATCTTCTGACAACGGCACGCTTGCTCGCAGCGTTTCGGGATGCCGCCGACCGACTATGACCCACAAAGGAGTGAGTGAGATGAGCACCAGCTATCCCGCAAAGGCAATCCAACTGGATCAACAAACCGTTGATGCTCTCCGACAGCGGCTTGAAGCGAGCCGCAGGGTCAATGCGGAAAAGGCCCGGAAGCGCGCAGAATCCAATACTCGGGCTTCTCGGAAGATTCTGGGTTTCTAGTCGCGCGCCGTGAATAGCCACAACCCTCCCATTGAAGGCCTCGAGGTCCACCACCTCACCCTGCACGAGGATAACCGCGGCTGGTTCAAGGAGAACTGGGCCGGCCAGAAGCTCTCGCCGCGGCAGCAGAACGTGAGCTTCAACGCCCGGCGCGGCGCCACCCGCGGCATGCACGCCGAGCCGTGGGACAAGTGGGTCTCGGTGGCCACCGGGCGCGTTTTCGGCGCGTGGGTGGATATGCGCGAGGGCTCGCCCACGTACGGCGAGAAGTTCACCTGCGAGATCGGGCCGGACACCGCCGTGTTCGTCCCGCGCGGCGTGGCCAACGGCTTCCAGGCGCTCGAGGACGCGACGACGTACATCTACCTGGTCAACCAGCGCTACTCCCCCGGCGGCGCGTTCTGCTCGTACCGGGAGATCGACTGGCCGCTGACACCCACCGAGCTCTCCGAGAAGGACCTTTCGCACCCCATGCTTTGCGACGCCGTCCCGCTCCCCCCGCGCCGCATCCTCGTCACGGGCGCGGACGGCCAGCTCGGCCGGGCGTTGCGCAAGGTGTGGACGGATGCGGAGGCGCACTTTATCGGCCACGCGGAGTTTGACATCACGCGCCCGCCGGAGCTGGATTGGTCCGGGTACTGGGCGATCGTGAACTGCGCCGCGTACAACGACGTCAACGGCGCGGAGAACGACCGGGCCGGGGCATGGAGGGTGAATGCGGACGCTCCGGCGAAGCTTGCGTCGATAAGCAATGCCCACGACCTCACGCTCGTGCACGTCTCCAGCGACTACATCTTCGACGGCGCGCTCGAGGTGCACGACGAGGCCGAGACCGCATCGCCGCTGAGCGCGTACGGCGCGTCGAAGGCGGCTGGCGACACGGCGGCGCAGGTCGCCCGCAGGCACTACGTCGTGCGCACGAGCTGGGTGTTCGGCGAGGGCAAGAACTTCATGGCGACGATGGCGGACCTCGCGCAGCGGGGCGTGTCGCCGAAGGTGGTGTGCGACCAGCGCGGGCGGCCCACCTACGCCGAGGACCTGGCGAAGGGCATCGCGCACCTGCTGGCCACGGGCGCGGAGTACGGCGTGTACAACATCTCGTCCGACGGCGACGCCGCCACGCGCGACGAGATCGCGATGGCCGTCTACATCGCGATGGGCTGCGACCCGTCCGACGTGCACCCCGTGACCACCGAGCAGTACGGCGCGGAGTTCGGCGCCGAGGCGCCGCGGCCGCGCGAATCGACGCTCGCGCTGGACAAGATCAAGGCGACCGGCTTCGCACCCTCCAACTGGCGGGCGGCGCTCGCCCTCTACGTCGCGCTGCGCTGAACAGGGGTTATAGCAACATAACACTCAACATAACACCTACTTCCCACAGTGTTATGTTGAGTGTTAAGTTGGGTGTTATGTTACAGCAGGAGGTGGCGGAGATCGTCGCGCAGCTCCGCGCGATCGGCTCTGAGAGCTCTCGCGTGGAGGCGAAGTCAGGCATCGGGAAAAACGTCCTTGAGACGCTAAGCGCGTTTTCCAACCAAGGCGGCGGGATCATCATTGCCGGGCTGAGCGAAGCCAGCGGATTCACCCCGGTCCCGGACTTCGATCCGAAAGCGGCGCGCGACGCGCTGACGACGTATTGCGAGAAACTCACCCCGCCGGTCCGGGCTGAGATTTCCACCGTGCCGTTTGAGTCTGGTCAAGTTCTCGTCGCCGAGGTGCCGGAGATGGAACTGCAGGATAAACCCTGCTACGTCACGGACCGTGGACTGTACAAGGGCAGCTACGTGAGAGCGGGAGAAAGCGAACGCAAGCTCACCCAATATGAAGTGGATCGAATCGTCGAAAACAAGGGCCAACCGTCGTGGGACCGCACACCAGTGGACGAAGCTTCCCTCGCAGACCTCGATGCACAACTGCTCTCCAGCTTCACGGAGAAGCAGCAGGCGGCGCGGGCGAAGACGTTTGCCGACGGGATGCCGACTGCGCTTCAACGCCTTCAAGTCATGCGCGGGGAGCACCCGACGCTGGCGTCGCTGCTCACGATGGGCGAGTACCCGCAGCAGTACTACCCCCGCCTCGCGGTGACGTTCGCCCTTTACCCGGGCACAGGGAAGGGGGACGTGACTGAGGGGTTTCGCCTCCTCGACAGCGCCCGCATCACGGGGCCAATCCCAGAGATGGTTGACGAGGGCGTCCGGCTCGTCGAAAAGAATATGCGCACTGCCGGGCTTATCGAGGGGGTCTTTCGTAAGGACGTTCCCGACTATCCCGCGGTTGCGGTACGAGAAGCACTCGTGAATGCCTTAATGCACCGCGACTACTCCCCCACTGCGCTTGGCACCCCGGTGCAGATCGACATGTATGTGGACCGACTAGAAATCTCCAACCCGGGCGGGCTATTCGGAGGTGTGACCCCCGAAAACCTCGGACAGCCAGGTGTATCAACGTCGCGGAACCAACTTCTTTCGACGTTCCTCGAGGACATGCATTTCTCCGGCGGCGGCACAGTCGCGGAGAACCGTGGAACCGGAATCGCGGTGATGAGGTCTGCGACCGCGGAGGCACTGATGCCACCCCCTGAATTTACGAATACGCTGACGCATTTCACGGTGAGATTCCACAAGCGGAAAGTGGCGGTCACAGAGACGCACGAAACAGCGTACGAGCAGGTTAACCGCCTACTCAACGAGCGCGCGTCCTGGTCCACGACGGAACTCAAGGAGACCACTGGGCTCAGCCGAACCGCCGTCCAGAAGGCCCTCAACCAGCTTTTGGAACAGGGACTCGCCGAGCCAACTGAGCCACAGCGCAGCCCTCGCCAGCGCTACCGTCGGACTCGGTAGCAACATAACACTCCACATAACACCTACTTCCCACAGTGGTATGTGGAGTGTTAAGCAGGTGGCAAGTTGATTTCGCGACAGCGCGCGTGCAGGTTGCCGGAGGTTTATACTTATCCGGTCAACACCCATTCCTCAGGAGCCTTCCATGAAGAAGTCCCGCCTCGTCGCCCTTGCGACCGCCTCTGCTGTCGCCTTGTCCTCCGTCGTCCCCGCACACGCTGCACAGGTTGGCCCGCTAGACCAGAACAAGTGCAAGGTCACGTTCACTGCTGCTGAGAAGGCCGACCTCAAGCGCATTGAAACGGCATTAGACAGTTTCCCGGCCTGGAAGTCCTACCGCGACATCGCCTTGGCCATCGAGCAGGCATATAACGTGCGAGGCTATGGCGACAACTTCGTCGCAGCGCACAAGAATGAGCTGTCCGGGTACACGAGCGAAGCGGCGTTCGACGCTGCATACCGCAACCTCGATACGAGGTATCACCGTTCACTGCTGGCTATGGCGGGCATGACGGACGAACTTGCTCAGTCGTACCTCAAAGCCCGCGCGAAAGCCGAATACGGCCAGAGTTTTGTCCACCAGCAAACCAAGACTTCCGCAATCGAGGACTCGATGGAGGTGGAGGCACGCTCGGTCGATGCCGTTCCGGACGAAGGGCAAGACGCGAATTACGTCGTCATCTTGTTCACGCTTCTTTACGGTTTCGGCGGGACCCTCGGGGATTCAGCGAATATGCAATCGTTTTACAAGGCGCTTGCCAAGACCGAAACCGGCGCCGTACTCCGAAATTACGACCCATTTCTCACCTTCTACGCCCAGGCCGGCGATGCTTGCCTCCGCGGCGGCAACACGTCCATGACCTGGCTGAAGAACACCGAGAAGCCGGCACCGAAGCCGAACACTCAGCCGTCGACGGGCGACTCCACACAGTCCAAGCCGAACACGGACACGAAGCCGTCGACCGGTGACCACGCCGCGAAGGAGCAGGGTTCCTCCACCGCCGGCATCATCTTCGGCGTGATCGCAGCGCTGCTGGCAGTGATCGGCCTCGTGGTCGTCGCCGCGCCGCAGCTCGGCATCCAGATCCCCGGTCTGAACTAGTCGCAGGGCCTGCACGCCCAACGCCACCGCGCTCGCGCGAGACGGCGTCGGGCGTTTCGCGTGCGCGTTACCGCTCCCCGGCCCCGCTAGACTCGCACCTCATGAAGGGCATCATCCTCGCCGGCGGCTCGGGCACGCGCCTCTACCCGATCACCCAGGGCATCTCGAAGCAGCTCATGCCCATCTACGACAAGCCGATGATCTACTACCCGCTGTCCACGCTCATCGGCGCGGGTATCCGGGAGATCCTCATCATCACCACGCCGGAGGACAGGCCGAACTTCGAGCGTTTGCTTGGCGACGGCTCACGCCTCGGCATCATGCTCCACTACGCCGAGCAGCCGAGGCCTGAGGGCCTGGCGCAGGCCTTCCTCATCGGCGAGGACTTCATCGGCGGCGACTCGGTCGCCCTCGTGCTCGGCGACAACATCTTCGACGGCGCCGGCCTGTCCGGGGTACTCGGGCAGATCCGCGACATCGACGGCGGCGCGATCTTCGCCTACGAGGTGTCCGACCCGCAGCGCTACGGCGTCGTCGAGTTCGACGCCGACGGCACCGCCCTGTCGATCGAGGAGAAGCCCGCCGAGCCGAAGTCCAACTTCGCCGTCGTCGGCCTCTACTTCTACGACAACAGCGTGGTGGAGATCGCGAAATCCATCGCACCGTCCGCGCGCGGGGAGCTCGAGATCACCTCCGTCAACGAGGCGTACCTCCAACGCGGCGACCTCAAGGTCCACCGCCTGCACCGCGGCGACGTGTGGCTGGACACCGGCACCATCGACTCGATGAGCGAGGCCAGCGCGTACGTCGAGGTGCTGCAAAAACGCACCGGCACCGTCATCGGCTCCCCCGAGGTCGCCGCCTACCGCGAGGGCTTCATCGACGCCGCGCAGCTCGAGGCGCTCGCGCTGCCCGTGATGAAGTCCGGCTACGGCCGCTACCTCCTCGACGCAGCAAGGGACTGACCATGGCAACCATCACCGCACTCGTCACCGTCTACCACGGCACCGACGCCGACGACCTGCAGCGCGCGCTCGACTCGCTGGCGGCGCAGACCCGGCCCGCGGACGAACTCGTCATCGTCGCGGACGGGCCGGTGAGCGAGGGGGTCCGGAAGGTCGTCGAGAAGCAGGACGCCCGGGTGATCTGGCTGCCGGAGAACGTGGGCGCGGGACCGGCGTCGCAAGCCGGCTTAGCGACGATCGATGCCGACTACACCGCCCGCCTGGACTCCGACGACGCCGCCAAGCCCGAGCGCTTCGCCCGGCAGCTGGAGTACCTCGAGGCCCACCCGCAGTGCGGGGCGCTCGGCACCGCCGTGGAGGAGTTCCGCGATACCCCCGGCGACACGGGCAAGGTGCGCGCGCTGCCGGAGAACCCGCACGCCTACGCGAAGATGAACTCGCCGGTGAACAACCCGTCGGTGATGCTGCGCACGCGCGCCGTCAACGAGGTCGGCGGGTACGTTGACGTGCACTTCATGGAGGACTACGACCTCTACGCGCGGCTCATCGCGGGCGGCTGGCAGGTGCGCAACCTGCCCGAGCCGCTCACCGACTTCCAGGTCACCGACGCGCAGTTCGCCCGGCGCACCGGCCGCGAGATGCTCGCCGCGGAGGCGCAGATGCAGCGCAACCTGGTCTCGTACGGGCTGGTGTCGCGGCCGCGAGCGGCGTTCAACCTCGCCGCCCGCACCGCGTACCGCGCGCTACCGGCGGGGCTACTTCGGCGCGTGTATGCGGCCTTGTTCCACGACGCGGGGTAACGTATCGCCTGATATGAGCGGATTCGACGACACCTGGCTGATCGTGCCCTGCTACAACGAGGGCACGGTCATTTTTGATGTCCTTTCGCACGCACGCGAGACGTTCCCCAACATCGTCGCGGTCAACGACGGCTCCCGCGACGACTCGGCGGCGCAGATCCGCGCCGCCGGCGCCCACCTGGTCAACCACCCGGTGAACTTGGGCCAGGGCGCGGCGATCCAGACGGGCGTCGAATACGCCCGCGTCCAGCCCGGCGCGCAGTACTTCGTCACCTTCGACGCCGACGGGCAGCACCAGGTGAAAGACGTCGTGCGCATGGTCGAGCGGCTGCGCACCGAGCCGCTCGACATCATCGTGGGCACCCGCTTCGCCGGCCAGGACAACTCGCAGGTGCCGTGGATCAAGCGGGTGGTGCTCAAGACGGTGGTGCTGCTCTCCCCGCGCACGAAGAAGCTCGGGCTTTCCGACGCCCACAACGGCCTGCGCGCGTTCAACCGCAAGGTCGCCGAAGAGATGAACATCCGCATGAACGGGATGTCGCACGCCTCGGAGATCGTCGGCATGATCGAGAAGAACGGCTGGCGCGTCGACGAGGAGCCGGTCGACATCCTCTACACCGAGTATTCGATGTCGAAGGGGCAATCGCTGATCAACGGCGTGAACATCCTCGCCGACGGGCTCGTGGCAAGGAGGCTGCCGTGATCCAAGCGTTGCTCCTGCTCGCCGTCGTAGGCCTGGCGTGGTACTTCTTCGCCAACCGCCGCAAGGCCAACGCGAAGGCGTGGGTGAAGATCGGCTTCGCGCTCATGATGGTGGCCGCGATCTGGGCGATCGCGCGTCCCGACGACGTCACCGTCCTCGCCAACTGGCTCGGCGTGGACCGCGGCACGGACCTCATGCTGTACGTGCTGGTGATCGCGTTCTTCTTCACCACCATCTCCACCTGGACGCGCTTCCGCGAGCAGGAACTGCGCTACGCGCGCCTCGCGCGGGCAGTGGCGCTGCAGAACGCAGAGCCACCGGTGGCGGAGGGTGCGCCGGAGGAACGTCGCTAAGCAACCGCGCTAGTAGCCGCGGCGAATCCACTCCTCCAGGTGCGGGGCCTCGTCGCCGATGGTGGTGTGGTCGCCGTGGCCGGTGCGCACCACCGTCTCCGCCGGCAGGTCCAGCACAGACTTCTGCAGCGAATGAATGATGGTGTCGAACGAGGAGAACGACCGCCCCGTCGCGCCCGGTCCGCCCTGGAACAAGGTGTCGCCGGAGAAGAGCTCACCGGCCTCCTCGGCGTAGATGACCACCGACCCGGGCGAGTGGCCCGGCGTGGACATCACGCGCAGCTCGGTGCCGGCGATGGGGAACGTCGCGCCGTCGAGAAGCTGGCGGTAGTGCACGCCCGGGTTCTGGCGCTGCCAGAGGAACCCGTCGGTCGGGTGCAGGTACACCGGCGCGTCGACGAGGCACGACAGCTCCGGGGCGGCGTCGATGTGGTCGGAGTGGCCGTGGGTGGCCAGGATGCCCTTGACGCGGCGCCCGCCCACGGCGTCGGCGATGGCGCGCGCGTTGTGGGCGGCGTCGATGATGTAGCACTCGGAATCGTCGCCGACGATCCAGACGTTGTTGTCCACCTCCCACTCGCCGCCGTCAAGCTTGAACAGGCCGGATGTAACCACGTTGTCGATGCGCATTTAGAACTCCACCACGCTTCGCAGCACGTCGCCGCGCTTCATTTTGGCAAACGCCTCTTCGATGTCGCCGATGCCGATGCGCTCCGAGACGAACTCGCCGAGCGGGTAGCGGCCCTGCTTGTACAGCTCCACGTACGCCGGGAAGTCGCGCTCCGGCAGGCAGTCGCCGTACCAGGCGGGTTTGATGGAGCCGCCGCGGGCGTACAGGTCGATCGCCGGGATGTCCACGTGGTCGGTCTGGTTGGGCACGCCCACCATCACCATGCGGCCGGCGAAATCGCGGGAGTAGAACGCCAGGCGCCAGGTGGGCTGGATGCCCACGGCGTCGATGGTCACGTCCGCGCCGAAGCCGCCGGTGAGCTCGCGCACGCGCTCGATCACCGCGTCCTCCTCCATGTCCTTCGAGCAGACCGCGTGGGTCGCGCCGAAGCGCTCGAGGGCCGCGTCGCACTTTCGCTTATCGACGTCTACAGCAATCACCGTGGTTGCCCCCGCCAACGCCGCACCCGCGACGGCCGCGAGGCCGACACCGCCGAGGCCGAAGACGGCGACCGTTTCGCCGCGCTGGACGTCGCCGGTGTTCACCGCGGCACCAAGGCCGGCCATGATGCCGCAGCCGAGCAGGCCCGCAGCGGCCGGGTCAGCCTCCGGATCCACTTTGGTGCACTGCTTCTCGTGCACGAGGGTCTTTTCGGCGAAGGAGCCGATGCCGAGGGCGGGGGTGAGCTCGGTGCCGTCGGCAAGCGTCATGCGCTTGGAAGCGTTGTGGGTGTTGAAGCAGTTCTTCGGGTCGCCCTTGCGGCAGGCGCGGCACTCGCCGCACACGGCGCGCCAGTTCAGGACGACGAAGTCGCCGGGTTCGACGTGCGTGACGTCCTCGCCGCACGTTTCGACGACACCGGCCGTCTCATGGCCGAGGAGGAACGGGAATTCGTCGGCGATGTCGCCGTCGCGGTAGGCCAGGTCGGTGTGGCACACGCCGGTGGCCTTGACCTTCACCACGACGTCGTGCGGGCCCGGGTCCGGGATGACGACGTCTGCGACCTCGACGGGCGCGCCCTTGGAACGGGCGATTACTCCTTGAACAGTTTGTGTCATGCCCTCCAACACTAGGAGCGCGCGATGACGTTTGCCACGTGCTCGTGTCCGCGCTGGTTGACGTGGATGGGCAGGTTGCCCGGGCCGGCGTAGAAGTCGACGATGCCGGCCCACATGCGCTTGTCGTCGGGGGCGCACATGTTGTTGTTCCAGGTCGACGGCTTGAGGTCGAGGAACTCCACGCCGGCGGCGCGGGCAGCGTCGACCTCCATCCACTGCGCGAGGTTCTCCCAGCGCTGGACGTCCTGGTAGCGGGTCCAGTCGGAGGTGTTCGGCGCGATGTGGAAGAGGCAGACGCGGTCGCCGTCCGTGATCTTCGGGTAGCCCACGATCTGGATGCGGGCGTTCGGCGCGGCCGCCTTGATGCGGCGGATCTGCGGGACCATGTAGTTGACAAAGTCGCGGCGGATGTCGGCGTCCGGGCGCGAGGTGTTGTTGTACGTGTCGTTGAAGCCGACGGAGATAATGACGCGGGCGGTCGCCGGCGAGAGGCCGCGGTCCGCGATTGCGCGGTCGACCTGCTGGAAGAAGCCGGGGCCCTTCGAGATGGTGACCACGCCGGTGCAGGAGTAGTCGCGCGGCGTCAGGCCGAGCATGCCGGCGGAGCGCTTGCCCCAGTTTGTGGGCGACGTCGGGCACCAGGTGCCGTTGTCGGAGCGGCCCTGCGGGGTCAGGCCCAGCTTGCCGGCGGCCCAGGTGGGCACGTTCGGGTCGGCGATGACGGAGTCGCCGAAGATGACCATGTTGCGCTCCTGCGCTTGCGCGGCGGGAGCGAGCGGGGTAAAGAGGGCGGCGGCCGCGACAACGGCGGCGGCGATGCGGCGGGAAATAGACACGGGAAGCCTTTCACAGGGGACACATGCGCAACATAGGTTACATTACTTTCATGCGACCCACCCACCGACCGCTGTTCGTGTTGCGCTCCTTCGCCCGCTTCGTGCCCGCCGTCGTCCGCTCCGGCATGGTCAGCGCGGAGGGCGGCCCGCGCGCGGCCCTCGCCCTCGCGCCCAACCTTGCCCGCTACTGGTTCACCACCGCCCGCGAAATCGAGCAGGGCGCTGCCGCCGTCCCGGACCGCCTCGCGCTCATCGACGACGCTGGCGCCCTCACCTACCGCCAACTCCGCGACGACGCCCGCGCGCTCGCCAGGTGGCTCATCGCGCTGCAGGAGGAACGCGGCCTCGACGAGCTGCGCATCGGCGTCATGGCCCGCAACGGCCGCGGCATCGTCCTCCCCCTCAGCGCGAAGGGCTACGCCGGCGGGCACATCTTCCTGCTCAACATCGGCTCCTCCAGCGAGCAACTGCGCGGCATCATCGCCGAAAACCGCATCGACGTCCTCTTCGTCGACGACGAGTTCGCCGACCGTATCCCCGACACAGGCGCCACCGTCGTCCGCGCGTTCGAGGACAACGGCACCGGGCTTTCGCTGCGCGAGATTGTGAACCGGAGGGACGTCGATACGCAACTGCCCCGGTGGCCGAAGCACGGCAACCTCGTGCTCATGAGCTCCGGCACCACCGGCATCCCGAAGGGCATCGTGCGGCCCGAGCCCAAGCTGCCGTTCGTCGTCGCGGGCTACCTCGAGGCGATCCCGTGGCGCGCGGGCGACACGGTGCAGCTCACGGCGTCGATCTTCCACACGTGGGGCTGGTCCGCGCTGCAGGTGGCGCTGGCGACGCGCTCGACGATTGTCACCCGCCGCGTCTTCGACCCCGACGCGTGCTTCCGGCAGATCGAGGCGTTCCGTTGCGACGGGCTGATCTCCTCGCCGATCTTCTTCAAGCAGATGCTCGACCTCGACGAGGACTACGACACCTCCTCGCTGCGCTACCTCGCCACCGCCGGCAACGCCGTCACGCCCGCGCTGCTGCGGCGCACCACCGAGCGTTTCGGCCCGATCCTGGCGAACATCTACGGCTCGACCGAGCTCGCGCTCGCCGCCGCCGCCTCGCCCGCGCAGATGCAGGCCGACCCCACCACCGTGGGCAAGGTCCCGCCCGGCACGGTGCTCAAGCTTTACGACGACCAAGGGCACGAAGTCCCCACCGGCGAAACCGGGCGCATCTTCCTGCACAACGAGACGGCGCTGCGCGGCTACACCAACCCCGACACGCCGATGGTGGAGATCGACGGGCTCATCGAGATGGGCGACCTCGGCTACTTCGACGCGGACGGGTTCCTCCACGTGCAGTCGCGCAACGACGACATGATCATCGTCGGCGGGGAGAACGTGCACCCGCAGTCCGTGGTCGAGGTGCTCGACGACATGCCCGGTGTCGCCGAGGTGTACGCGCACGGTGTGGACGACGACGCGATGTTCAAGCGCATCGCCGTGTGGATCGTGCGCTCGGAGGGGCACCCCGAGGTCACCGAGGATGGCGTGCGCGAGTGGGTGCGTTCGCGCCTCGCCGACCACTCGATTCCGCGGGACGTGCACTTCGTCGATACGCTGCCGCGCAACGCGGTGGGCAAGGTCGTGCCGAGGTTCCTGCCCGGGCTTGGACAAAAAAATTGAGCCACCTGCGAGAATCGAACTCGCGACCTTCTCATTACGAGATCTGTGCTTTAGAGCGTTGACCAGCACCGTTAGTGGTCGTGCTCGGTGTGTGCTCGGTGCGGGGTTCTAAACGTTCTGTTTTTGAGACGCAAGAAGACCCCCGCCCGGCGCGATGGCGGGGCGGGGGTCTGGGTGGGTTACTTGGGCGGGTTTCTGGCTCGCGGCGGCGTGTCGACGAGCGCTTGCCAGGTGTCGATGTCGGGGGCGGGCGGCGCCGCGATGGTGTCGGGCGATGCCTGATGCTCTAGTGTCTCTGCGATCCAGGCGAGCGCGCGGCGAAGTGCGTCGCGGAGATCGCCGGCATGGGACTGGACAGCGTGCAGCTCGGCGCGGGTCTCGCGGAGCGCCGCTTCGACGGCGTCGAGGCGTCCTTCCAGTCGGTCAATGCGCGACGCCTGCCCGGTGATGAGCGCTTCAGACGCGGACTGGCGGGTCTCGTCGCGCTTGCCGAGGAAGCCAATGATGGCGCCGGCGACACCAGCGATACCGGCGATGATGCCGACGACGATTTCAGTGGCCATAGGGCACCACCCGCTTCACGCGCGCGCGCTCGCGGGCAATCATCCATGTGGAAAACAGGGCGTTGACCAGAAGCATGGCGTAGTTTTTGCCGGATACCCAGCCGCGGGGCTCGTCGACGAAGAACGCGACCGACCAGATGACGAGCTCGGCAGTGACGATCATCATGCCGATGATGCGCAGCCAGCTTGCCCAGTCCGTTGCCCGATCGGACGCTCTGGACGGCACGAGCACACCCAGGAGGAGCGCGACGGCGGCGACGGCCCACAACAACCACACTGGAGTGGCGATCGCACCGTCGACAGCTTCGAGCTGCTTCGGCACGAGGTGGACGTACGCAACGGCGGTGGCCGCCGCCCAGGCCGCCCATGCGACCGCGAGCAGCCGCGGCAGGTAGCGCTCGACGTACCCGCTCACTTTCGCTCGCGACCATCTATTGGGCACCGTGCACCTCCTGCGGGTAGGCGGTGAACCCGTCGAGCAGGCCTCCCTCGTCCGGTGTGGTTTCGCGGGCGGGCTTCTCGACGTGCACTGCCGCCATCCCGCCGCCGATCAGCGCTCCGAGGGAGACAATTTGGGCGAGCCAGTTGTCCACGTCGGCAGGCTCAACCAGGCCGAGCGCGGTGGCGATGAGGCCGCCGATTGCGACGACGACGTAGAGGCACAGCCGCAGCCACCACGGCGTGCCCACAACGTTGCGGGCGTTTTGCATGCGGTGGGTCATGGTCTACTTCCTTCCCTTGAAGATGCGGCTGAATGCCGCGGCAAGCGTGGGCAGCATGTTGCGGTGGATATCCTCGATCTTGCGGTCGAGGTTCAGGATGTAGCCCACAAGCGTTTCTTTGTGGACGTCGGCAGGCGTGATCTTCCCCTGCTCGAGCAGATCTAGGTCGTAGCGGGAGTCGAAGCGGTGCGTCATCTCGTGGTGAATGCGGGTGACCTTTTCGTACAGGTCGCGCTGCTGGTCGTCGGTAAGTGCCATGAGCATGCCTCCTTGGGGCTGAGTGATGCGGGTGGAGCCGGACGACGGGGCCGGCACCTTGGTCTTGGAGTAGGCGTAGCCCTTCGGCGGGATCAGCGAGCACAGCTGCTCGAAGTCGATCCAGTAGCCGTAGGGGGCGAATCCACTGTCGGCGATCCACACCCGCCGGCGGCCGTCCGCGTCCTGGGCGACGCCCATCGCGGCGACGTAGTGGGACACCCACCCGCCGGCATACGCCGGGGAGATCGTCGACGGCGCCACCGCGCGCGGGTAGTTCGACGGCGGCGCGACGATATTGGCGACCACGCCGTGGCCCGCGGTGATGGAATCCACGAGGTGCTGCCACAGCCGTTCCTTCTCCTCGCGGCTCGGCGGGTCGTTCGGCATTTCGACGTGGACGTACTCGGCGCCGTCGATGTAGTCGTTGAGCACCGCGGGGAAGGAGCCGATCCAGTCGGTGCCGTTGAGGGTGGTGCCGAGGCGACGGGCGAGCTCCGACTCCTCGATCAGCTTGCCGGTGGAGAAGATGACGGTCTGCGCGCTGGCGGGGCCGCACCAGTAGCCGGTTTCCTGGGTGATCTGGGTGCGCGGGTAGGGCAGCACCTTCTCGAACGTCACGGGCACCTCCTTTGGCTTGGTTGTGGCTGGTGGTGGGTTGAAGATGGCGGCAAGTTCGGCGCGGGCGCCGCAGAAAGCGTTGACGTCGACCGGGTGGTGGCCGGCGACGATTCCGTTGGAGCCGAACTGGAGAATGGCCGGTCGGCGGTCGCCTAACGGATATGACCAGCCGCGGTGCCCGTCGCCGCTGTCCCGGTCGTAGGTCGCCCGCGGGGTGCCGGTGCGGTTGTGTCCGTAGTTTGACACCCACAGATTCCCCAGCCCCGCCATCGACGGTTCACCGCCGGGCATGAGCTCCCAGTACCACGCGCCGGAGTAGATGCCGGCGACGTAGTACCCGCGGCGCTCCAGCTCGTGCTTTGCCGCGTGAACGTCGGCCGCGGTGAGCAGTTTCCGCCCGGCGCGATCGACGGATTCGACGTCGATCCAGACGGAGAGGTCGCGGCGTCCGCCCATCTGCTGGTCGATGACGTCGACTTGCTGCGCGATCGAGGTTCCCTCCGATGGTGCGCGGAGGTACCAGTAGGTGGAGACGAGCAGGCCGTTGCGCTCCGCGTCGTACAGGTGGGAGCCGAACGTCCTATCTCGGTAGGTGCCATCGCAGAGCCGCAGAATGACGAACTCGATGCCCTCCTGCTTGGCACGGGTGAGCGACAGGCCGTCCTGGTGCTCGGATATATCAATGCCGAAGATGGTCACGGTGGCCTCCTTTGTTTTTGGGCATGAGAAAAGCCCCGCGGTTGCGGGGCTTAGCTGGCGGGTTGAGCGAATGCAATGTCTCGAAGCGTCAACAGGGTGATCTTCCCTTCATCACGTTTCCTTGCCAGCCAACGCAAAAAGTCCTTGACCTCATCGACACCTACTTTGCCTTCCCCACCGAGCACTTCGGGATGGAAACTCACCATCGTCCCCCACCCCGCGGGAGTGGCCTTCTTGGCGTCCGGTGACGGGGTTAATACGCGGTCCGAATTCAGACGCAAGGTTGAACGTGCCACGTTTGAGCGGTAAAAACACGATGTCCTCCTGCTTAGGTAGCGACCATGCCGCGGTTGCGGATGAACTCGGCGAGTTTTTTCGCGATAGCAGCGTGGGCTGGCTTGTCAACGTGAACGACTTCGCCAGCTGGGTAGAGCGAGCGAGGGGCAAACCCATTCGCAACGTCCTCCCGGTCGCCGTCGGTGATCGTCAGTCCCGCCATTTGCATTGCGCCAGCATCGCCAAGGTCCTTGAGGAATCCGAAGTTGTCGAAGAATTGCCGGGGGTACGCTGCCTTTAAACGGGCATTGATCTCGGTGACAACATCTAAGCTGTACTTTTTCCCGTAGTGTGGAGTGATGGACATGACGATGATGTCGTGTGCTCGATTTGGTCTGGAATCTACAATCTGCCCAATCCCAGCCACCACATGATCAATCATTTCTGGATGCGGACCCCTAGTGCCGCCTGTGTTGTTGATGCCGATGTGGAGAATCGTCGGGCACGATCCGTATGTAATCGAGAGACCGGACTGCCACTCAATCCACCCGTCCCCCACAGTCAAAGGCATCCCGTTCAACGCTTTGTCTTTTCCACGCCTCAACGTCCACGCACCAGTCACGCCATTCTGCTCGAGGAATACTCGAGCTCCTGCGCAGAATCCTTCTGCAGAGAACCACCGAGGCGATCTAATTGCCGGTGACCAGTTCAGTGTCACCTCGACGCTCTCGCCCTCACCGGGGATTATTCCACCCTTGATTTTGAGGAATGTCCGGCGCGCACCTACCGCGAGGGCGGTCTCATCTACAACCGCACCTCCCTTACCCGCATTCTTTACCGCTACCCCGAGTTCCTGTGCGAGTCTGTCTGCCCACGCTGCACCGTCGGTCCACAGAACATTGTTCGCTCCGCCTTCCACCCATGAGTCGCCTATAGCCAGCACCGCTGTTCGGTTCGTCGCCGAGAGATCGGTAGTGTCACGCCGCTGCCACTGCGACCAAGTACTCTTTCCGTACACCTTGGTACGGATAAACTGCTCTCCCGTCTGACGGAAAATGTACGTTGCAGTTTGGATCGCCTGCTTAGTATTCGAGTTTTCCTCGTGGCGGATCATATGAGGTGCTGCGTCAAGTGGAGGTTGGTATCCGCGAGCGGCTGCATAGCGTAAGTTTCCCCAATCGGTCACCATCCACACACCGTTATCCGCACCCGTTAAGTCATTTGGAGTCTTTCCCGCTGCCGCTATATCCCCCCGAAAGTCCAAGGCGTTTCCGGTTCCAAACGCATTGAACCGGCCCCACGGTCCCCATGGTTTGTTATATTCTCTGGACCTCTTGTACAGCGTTGCCTTACCGTCGGCTGTGTAAGCAATCTGAACAGAGCCTGACGCGCCCGACAAGCTCCTATCCATGTGCATGAGGAAATGCGGTGTCATGTCCGCGGGCGGGTTATACCCTAGGTTTTTCAGAACGGTGATGCTACTCCAATCTGGAATGTCCCAAATCCCCTGCCGGCCTTGCCCACTTTCCCACTGCTCCGGGGATTCTCCTTGCGGCGGCTTGCCACGATTCCACGTCAAGCTCGCTTTTACAGCTTCTTCCCGAAGCGCCAGAAGGGCCTTGCGCTTAGCTTCCTCTATCGCCATGCCAGCGGCTTGCATCCCCTCCAAGAGATCCGCGAGCATTGCAGAGTTCGGCAGCGCGTTGACCACTGCTTCCCATAGTGTAGTCATGCCAGTAGCAGCGACGAACCGAATGCTGTCGGTCCAGCCGTCGCCTTCCAGGTACAGCCATCCGACCCCAGCCACAACATTAAGGGTGATTCGCCCATCGTTAGGCACGTCGACCACTGCGGGCTGAGAAGTGATGATGTCAACGTCGGGCCCAGGGCGGTACGCTGGTGCTTTCACCGTGACCTTGGTTACGGATTCAATGCTCCGGTCTGTGACATCGGAAAGTCGGCCGGATAGCGTGATAGTGGTTGCCACAATTGTTCTCCATTCATGCGAGAAGCCCACCTGACGCGTGCCGGTGGGCTGAAAGTTCGTGTGTCGTTAGGCGCTACAGCGGGAGGAGGGTGATGGTCACGGACGCGGGGGTGGTGTTGTCGAGAGTGACCCAGAATTGAAGCCAGTGCTCGGAGGTGATCGTGGCGGTGGCGAACGTTCGCCCTTGCGTGCCTACGAGGTAGTCGGTTGGCTCCCCGTTTTTTGCTATGCGCAGATTTGAGGTTGCTGCTACGCCTGTGGCCTCGACCAGTACGAGGTATTTGCCCGCAGGTGGGTACGCTGCCGTCGATGTGGAGCGTGTGCCTGGCGGTGCTTTGAATTGCACCCACCCGTTCGATGTGCGCGACCCGGTGAGCACAATAGGGGTTAGTCGCTGAATGTTCGCTACTGCCTGGTCAACGTAGCGTGTGGTCGCCACATCATCCGGCACAACGGGTCGCTCCTCCAATTTTTTCACCCGAGCTGCGAGCTCCCCCGCACTCGTATTCGCCGATTGCGCAGTCGCGTAAATCTCGGCCTGCACCTGGCCTGCTTGGGCGCCGACCTGCTCAACCGTGGCCACGAGATCTTCGGCGAGCTCCTGGCGAGTGTCCGTGACAGAGTCGTTGTCGCCGAACGGCTTAATCCCCACGCGCACCGCCCTCTGCCAGGTGGATGGCTTTGGCGCGCTGTGCGGCCTGCGCCCGCACAATCACGTCCTCGAGCTCTTGGAGGTCCATGTCCTCGAGTTGGCGGGCCGGAGCGGCGCCGGTTGGCGGGGTTTGGCGTGGCTGGTCGATGGGTATCCACTTGCCGGCAGCCCCCGGTCCGCCTGGCCCGCCGAGCGGGTCATACTTGAGCTTCGGGCCGAGGCGGAACGTGGCCTGGTACAGGCCAGCCTGTTTGAACGTGCCGACAAGCCGGCCAGTGTGCGGCACGAGCCTGATGCCGGGGGGCAGCGCACCACTGGTGAGGGTGACGGCGGTGTCGAACCCGACGCCTTCGTCTAGGTCGTCACCAACGCTGACGACCTCGCGAGCGGAGACGTCGAGTGGCCAGTCCACCGCCCACGCTAACGTCACCTCTCGCGGCTCCGGGGTCTCCAAGCGCGCCCCCAAGTCGTCAAATAGGTGACGGCACAGCTGGTTGATGGTGGTGGCGTCTAGGCCGAAGCCATAGAACACCCAGCTAAGCGGGTGCGCGCCCTCGGGCACGTCGAACGGGTAGAGCTTCATCATTTCCTCCTTAGTCGACAGTTGACGTCAATCGAGATAGGCGGCCCCGGATTGTCTCGACGTTCGAAGCGAACAGTGCCTCCGGGTCCTGCACCGGCCGCACATCCCCCACCCCGACGGTGAACCCGACCGGCTCGCCCGGCGCGGACGTCCACTCGATTGAGGAGACGTATGCGGCCCAGACTTCCCCCCAGGCGACGAAGCCGACGGTGTCGCCGAGCTGGAAGTCCCTTCCCGGCAGGTACGGGTAGGCATCGGCAATCGCGAACTCGACCGACAGGCCACCGTTTGTCTCGGTCTTGGCCTGCCAGGCCTTCTGGATGGACTCCATGCTGTTCGCCTCGCCCTGTTTGGCGATGGCGAGGTAGCCGGAGCGGCCGTGGCGGCGTTGTCGGTCGCGGTCGATATGCTCGTTGAGGTTCAGGAAATGGTCGGCTGAGAGATCCGCGAGGATGTCGCCGCCGGTGCGGATCGCTTCTGCCACGGGCGGGCCGATGCCGGGGATGAACGAGATGATGTACGCCGCAGCGCCTTTGATCGCTGCTTTCACCGTCGTGTTGACGACTTTCGGGGACTTCCCGCCGACGAGGAAGCGGGAGTCGGTCGACTTCCGCAAGGTGACCTTTGGCGCTTCGTCGCAGTCGAACACGACCCACGGCTTCTTCCCAGCCCTAGTAGGGGTCGCGGCGTCCGAGAACTCGGTGGCCGATGTGATCTGGTCTCCGGCGTCGATCTTGCGGGTGAGGGAGCGGATGCCCTGCCCGGCTAAGGTGCGCGCGCCGGACAGCATGGACACGGGACGGAAGTCCACCACCACCGTCGGCAACGTCAACGTGGTGTGGTCGGGGAACGGCTGATAGTCCCCCGGCAGCCACAACGACACGATGGGGAGGATGCCGGCGGCTTCCCATGTCGGCCGCAGCAGGTCGAACGCGTTATCCCACCGGGCGCACACCACGCTCCATTCGGACGGCAGGCCGGAGGAGATCGGCGAGCAGATGATCCGGTGCATCTCCGGCACCATTGCCCGCCACCGCTTCGGATTGTCATACCCGTCCGTCAGGGCGGTGAGGCCCGTGGCGGAGCCGTCGAAAAGCTGGTGGAACATGCCCGGTTGCTGGTAGCCGATCAGGTTGCGGCCAACCAGCTTGCGGGACACCCATTCGGCGGAGCCTTGCTGCTTGTCCTCGAACTGCATCTGCACGACCTTGGAGCGGGTCGACGGGTCCGCCCACAAGGGCAAGTGCTTGAGGTACTCGATACCGTCCAGCCCCGTCACAGTGACGGTTTCCGGGTAGTCCCTGCCACCCTCCGGGATGATGTCGAGGATCCGGTAGAAGCGGCGGAGGTTGCCGTTGTAGCCGCGGCGCTCCACCACAATCGTCACCGCATCGTGGAACACCCCGTCGGGGTCACTCGACCCGGTCTGCAGAAGCCACCGCACGAGCGGGTTCTGCACGCCCGGCGCGATCTCGCCCGGCAACACCATCTGCATGTTCGCGGTGTCCTGGTAGACCTCACCCCACGATGCGGACTGCCAATCCTCGACCTCCATGACGAACTGGAAGTCGCGGTCGAGCACGCCGACCCATTGGCCGCGGGTGCGGACAATCTGCTCGCGCTCCGCTCTAGTCGGTAGCGTCGGCATGGGTGATCACCTCCACGGGTGTAGGTAGCGAGGCGTGACACGCAGCGTGCAGCCCGACAGGTTCCAATACGACGCCTCGCGCGGCGTGAGCTCGACGCCGCGCATCTTCCCCTCGAGCACGGGCCAAAATTCGTACATCGTTGCCCCGCCAGGCTCCGTGGGCTGCCCCATCATCCCTGGCTCCATATTGAACCGGACCACGGACGGGAGACTGCCGGTGTACGACGACCGGGCGAACGACACCCGCCGGCCGTCGGGGAACGTCACGGCCAGGTCTTGGCTGGTGTCCCACTCCAGCGAGACGATGGGCGACAGCCCCGAGTCGGAGGTGTCGCGCACTTCCGCCGAGCCGGTGTAGGTGCGGGACTTGCCGAACCAGACGCCATCGAGGCACGACCACGAGACGTCGCACGGATAGGAGGGCCGGCCGCGCAGGTTGTTCGGCACGTCGGTCATGGACACGAGCCGGAAGCGGGCCCAGGCGTTCCCGCCGTCCGTCGCCGTCACCGTGCACACCGTGTCGACGAACGGGGACCAGGTGCGGCGCCACTGCCGGTCGATGTGCGCCAGCGGCACCCGCAGCGCGGGGTTGCCGACCACCACTTTCATGGTGCCGCCGAACGGCGGGAGCTTTTTGCCGACGACGCGCTCGCCGTACTTGTTCACGGTCGCCCGGCGCGTCAGGTCGGGCTTCACGCTGAACCCGTCCGTGCCACCTTGGAGCAGCATCACGGGCTGGTCGGCACGTTCCTGGCCGTGCGGCGTCGCAATGTTGAGCACCTGCTGGCCACTGGACAGGGTGATCTTGTAGTCCCCCTCCCACGAGTGGGTCAGCTGTGGGGTTGTCACATCGCACCTCCTCGGGTCACGGCCATCGGGCGCGGCCTACGCGGAGCCTTCAGCCCCAGAATCTCCTCCGTGTGCAGGTCGATCTGTTCCTCCGCCTCGTCGAGGCGGCGGCGCATGACCTCCTGGCCGTCGATGTTGATCACCACGGTCGAACCGGCGCGCTGGACAACGTTTTCCAGGCCGTCGAGTGCCTGGAATGTGTCGCCCACGGCGTCAAGGGCTGCCCCGGCAGCTCGTTCATTGCCACCGAGATAGCGCGCCGTGCCAGCGAGACCGAAGTCATCGCCGTAGCGCGCCGCTTCCATCTCTTCGGCGGTGAGACCTGCCCACGACAATTCGTCGAGTAGACGCGCGGCCGCGGACTCGTTGCCGCCGAGGTAACGCGCAGTCGCGGCAAGACCAAAGTCTTCACCGCGCCACGCCGCCTTCAATTCGTCGACTGCAGTGCCTAGCCAGGCGGCTTCATCAACGAGCGCCCGACCTGTTTCCTCGCCCAGCAAGTGGGCAGCGGAGGCATAGCCGAAGTCTCCACCAGCAAACGCCTCTTCTAATTCGGCAACGAGACCGCCAGTCCAGAACGCCCCATCAGCGAGACGGTAGCCGACCTCATCGCCGAAGAGCTCGGCGAGGGCACCGTACCCGGCATCACCGCCGGCATAGGACTCACGGAGTTCACCGCGAGCAGTGTCCACCGTGCCCATGAAGGCAGGCAGAAGACCGACGAACCGCTCAAATAGTGGGGTCATCTGCGGGGACAGAACACGCTCAGGTTGGATCGTCGCCTTCGGCAAGAATCCGATCCCTCGTGCGAGTCCACCCCGGTCGAACACACCGGTCGAGGAGAGCAGTCGCTCCGCCTCGGCCATCTGCTGCCCGTACCGGTCGGGGAACGCCGACACCTGCACCTTCTGCGCCGCCGCCCCCGGGTCCATCTGGTGGTAGTCGAACCCTTGTAGCTTGGCGAAGAACATCTTCGCCGACGACGCCGGTGTCATCCGGTCGGCCACCGTGCCCCACGCGCCGTTGTTGCGCTGTTGGAACAGGCCGACACTGTCGTAGTCCGAGCCGAGTGCGTCGTGCCGGAACGACAGCGACTCCGGCACCGCCTGGTTCGCGTACATCTGCATTGGGTTACCCGACTCCACGAGCGCGGTCGCGATGCCGATCTTCGCGGCGAGCCGGTCAAGGCCCATCGTTTTCGCCTGCTGGGCGATCTCGTGGGCGAAGAACCCCGGCCCCCACTCGGGCACCTTCGGCTGCTCGATGACATCCTGGGTGGACGCGTGCGACATTTGCGGGTCGCGCGCGAGCTCCGCACCGGTCATGGTCGTGACCGCTTCGTCGTGAACCTGTACGGCATGCTGGCCGGCGACGTTCGTCGACGGGTTACCCACCGCTGCGTGTTGGTCAAGATCTTTCACGCCGAGGAGTTCGTCCATCGGCGTGAACAAGACCTTGCGCGTCAGCTTCGGGTCGACACCGAAGAAGTCCGCCACCGCGTCGAACCCGATCTGGGCCACACTGCGGTTGCCCATCTCCTTGGCGAACGTGGTGGCGAATGCCTCGTACGGGGTGAGCTCGCGCTGCTGGGCCGCCGCGGTCGACCCCATGCTCGTCGTATCCATCGTGTCCACGGCGGTGACGACGACCTGCCGCTCGCTCGTCGACAAGTCCTTCAGCCCCGTGACTTCCGGGTCCACCCACTTCTGCTCCTGCATCGGCAGGTAGAAGAACGTGTCGAAGTAGCTATCCCACGCCCCGGCGCCTGTGTTGTAGTGCCCCTCGGACGGGTAGCCGCCCATCTCGATGTTCACACCGTTCGGCAGCGTGGCCGCAGTGTGCCCACCGCCCGGACCGCCGTCCTTGAACCCAATGCGGAAATCGCCGGCGCCGCCGCGGCCACGGAGGAACCCGTGGGAGGACAGCCACGCCGCCTCGTCGCCTGTGAAAAACAGGCGAGGGAACGGATCAAGGCCAACCGCGAGACCAGCGCCGGCGGAGACCGTGCCTGAACAATCGCCCCAATTCGACCCGCCAAACACATAGGGCGCTGACTGCAGCGGACGCGACGCTTTATGCCCATTGACCGCGCCACCCTTGTAGAACAGGTCAAGGTCGTCGCCGGTGATACCACCGTTAGCGAACACGCCCACCGTCTGCGGCCCGAGATCACCCCGATACGTAGAACGGTACGGCGCACCCGTGGCCACGTCGACGAGCGCGTAGCCGAACGTGCCCGCCACCTGATCCAGAATCGCGGTAGAGCGCTCGCGTTTCCCCACGGCCAACGGGATGAATGCTTCGCCGCCAGTTTCGTCTTCCGCCCACTGGACGAGGCCACGCTTGCCGTGCGGCCGCTCAATCACCGCGCGCGTCGGCAAGTGGCCGCCGTTCGCGTAGGCCTCCGCCGCGGCGATACCGCCGGCAACGTACTGAGAGTACGAGCCGTTCGCGTGGCCGAAGCCGAAGCTGATGGACCCGATGGAGTTTCGGATGCGCCCCGGCAGGCTCGCCAGCCAGCCGGTGACGTTGTCCCACATGCGCTGCATGCCCGACCACAGGCCGGAGATCACGTTCATGCCGGCGGACACGAGCCACGACCCGGCGTCCGCGAACACGCCCTTGATTTTGCCGGGGATCTCCGTGATGTTCGTGACCATCTCGGAGATCTTGGCCTGCACCTGGACCACCACGTTGGCCACGGTGGTCTGGAACGACACCCACGCGTCCGAGATAAGCGACACGAGGTTACGGAAGTAGTCCAGCGCGACGTTGATGGGGCCCATCACGATTTCGTGCAGGTGAGTACCCATCGACTCGAACCTGTTACCGATGTTGGTGAAGTTTCCGGTCAGGATGTCAGCCAGCAGGCCGGCACCGTCGCGGAACAGGCCCCACACCGGTTCGATGATGTTGACCCAGACGGACTGAATCATCTGTCCGACGAACTGGAAGCCCAGTTTGATGAGGTCGAACGCGCCAGATGCGATCGTCGCCATCACCTGCGCGCCCGCCTGGATCATGGTCCATGCGGGCATGATGAGCGCCGAGGTGACCCCGGAGATGATGGATCCGACTTGCTGGAACACGCCGCCGATGAAGCCGGCGACCTGGCCCAGCATGCCCATGAACACCTGGATGTTCGCCACACCTAGCTGCCAGATGGAGCGGAAGAACTCCACCTGGGGTTGCACCCAGGTCTGGTAGAACTTGCCGACGCCGACGCCGAACTCGGTGAGCTTGCCGTCAATCCAGTCGAACGCCGACCCTACGGCCTCGCGTACCGGGGCGAGCTTCTCCCCGATCCAGGTGAAGGCGTCGCCGACGGCGGTGCCGAGGTCGACGAAGGCGGGAACGAGGGCGCCGGTGACCCATTCGCCCCCGGCGCGCAGTCCGTCCATGAAGCCTTGCCAGATTTTCTGGCCGGTCTCGGTCTTGGTGAAGAACAACGACAGGCCGGTGGCCGCAGCCGTCAGGCCAGCGACCCACAGGCCGATTGGCGATGCCAGGAACCCAAGGTTGAGCTTCCCGAGTAGTTCGGCTCCGGTCTCGGCGGCCTTGATGGTCTTTGTGATCTCGCCGGCGATGCCGACGGCCTTCACCGCCGCCGCACCAGCAGCCAGCGACGACACCGCCGTCGCCATGCCCGCCAGCAAAGCCGGATGGTCACCCAGCCAGGTAAACCCGTTCTTGATGCCCTCGGCGAACCCCTGGATGGCGGGCCGGGCGTCCTTGAGTTTCTGGGTGAGCAGTTCCACCCCGCGGGTAGCCGGGTCGATGAACGGTCCGATAAACTCCGCAGCCGCCGACGACACGGCGGTACGGAAGTTCCCCATTTTCGCGGGCAGGGTCTCACCCATTTCCTTGGCGAGGTCGCCGGTTTTCGCGTTGATGGCGTCGACCACCTGCTCGTAGGTGATCTTGCCTTCCTCGCCGAGCTTCTTGACTTCCTCGAAGCTCATGCCGAGCGACTCCGCGAGGTAACCATAGATGTTCACACCTCGCTGCTGCAGCTGCATCGCGTCGCCACCCATCAGGCGACCCGCAGCCTTAATCTGCATCAGCACCAGACCGACGTCCTCGGCAGAACCGCCGGCGATGGCAGAGATGTTCGTCAGCGCCTTAATCGAGTCGTTGAGAGGCTTGCCAGCTTCGACACCGGCCTGCATCAGCATGGACGCGGTCCCCGCGGCGTCCGCGAGGGAGACGCTGGTGCCGGTGACGAGGTCGTTGAGGTCGTCCATCGTTGCCCCGGCCTGCTCTGCGGACAACCCCACGTTGCGGAACATGATGTCCGCGCGCTGCAGGTTATTCAAGCGTTCGAAGCCGCCGGAGAGCGCCTGCGTCGCACCGGACACGCCAAGGAACGCGCCGCCGGCCACCGCGGCCTTCTTCGCGAACCCGCCGAGGGAGGAGATGAACCCGCTACCGGAGCGAGACGCCCCTTCCATGTCCGAGCCGAGCCCGCGGATCTTCCCGCGCGCCGTCTCCGCTTCATCCCCCGCGCGCCGCTCTGCGGCCGCGACGTCTTGCTGGGTGGCCTTGTGGGTACGAGACTTCGCGGCGACCATGTCAGTCGCCGACGCGAGCTCCGCGCGCCGCTTCGCGACGTTGCCCGTCGCCGCCGCCACTCGCTTATCTGCAGCCGCGGCCTCGTTCTTCGCCGTCTCGAGCTGCTTCTCAGCCCGCGCCGTCTCCTTCGTGTTCGCACCATACCGGTCACGCACGTTGATCAGGTTCAGCTCGGCGTCAGCGACAGCCTGATTCTTCGCCTGCTGCTGGTCTTTCGCCTCACCCAAACGAAGCTCGGCAGTGTGCAGCTTATCGGTGGCGGTTTGCGCCTGCGTCTTCGCCTTCGCGAGGTTGTCCTCCGACCGGGCCAGCGCAGACGACGACGCCTCACCCCCGGCGCGCACAGACTCGAGGTCACCCTCGGTGCGAGCCAGTGTGCGAGTGGCGTCCTGGTGCTGGTTCTTCGCGGTGGTCAGCTTCTGCTCCGCCGCGGCGATCTGCGACGCGGAGGCGTCAGACCGCGAGCGGATTGCTTGTAACTCTTGCTCGGCAGCGGTCACGTCGGCGGACGCCTTGGCTTCCACCTTGCGCGCGTTCGCTACCTTCGCCGTGACCTGCTCGATCTTCGCAGCCTGGGAAGACAGGCCAGATGCAAGCGCCTGGCCGGCGTCCTTGCCGGCCTTTCCCATCTCACTGGTGACCTTCGCCCCCGCCTGCTGCGCGGCACCGGACGCCTCCTTGACAAGGGTCCCAATGAACCCTTTCATCTCGGCGTTGACGGGTACCCATACTGCGTTCGACATGGCTGGTCCTCCTTAGAGTGAATCGAGGTAGTTCAGGACTTCCTCCGGCGTGTGGTCGCCGAAGGAGCCGTAGGCATTCGGGTTGTCGGGCTTCTTCCACGGGAATTGCGGCATCTTGTCGAAGATGTTCTGGTCTTTGCCGGCCATGCCCTGGGCGATGGCGGCGAGTGCCCAGAGGGAGCGCCACCCGATGGCGTCAGCGGTGGAGAACGGTTGCCCGTCCGTGGTGTGCCAGCGGGCGGGCGAGTTGTCCGGCAGGTACTCGATCAGCACGCGGAGCTTGCGGAGGGTGATCTCGCCGCGCCAGTACGCGGCGAGCACATCCCACCCGTAGGCCTGCTCTAGTGCTGCTTCCGCCGCTTCCGCGCCGCCGCACGCCGCGAGGAGCGATTGCGCATCGTAGGGTTTCCCTCCGCATCCGAAGCGCGGGCGGTGCGCATGTGCTCGCGCAGCACCAGGAAGAAGAAGCTGGACGAGCCGGTCTTCTTGATGGTCTTTCCGTCCTCTGCCGGGATTTCGACCTCGGTCAGGAGGAATTCGTCGTATTCTTCGTCGCCCATGTACCAAGCGGCAATGTCGGCGTCGTAGTCAATGAGTTCCAGTTCGTCCTTTTCCTCGTCCGTGAGCATGAGGGGGTCGCGGAAGGAGAAGGTCTTGTTGCCGAACTCGAAGGGGATGCGGTCGCCGGCGATGCCGGTGGCTTCGCTGCGCTGTTCGACGATCTCGTTGAAGTTGATAGTCATGGGGGCTGGCTCCTTTTCAAAAGCTTGAGGGCAGGCTCTTTGGTGCGGGCGTGTAGGCAGGGGTGCGGGCGAGCCTGCCCGGTGCTTCCCGCACCCCACCCCTACTAGCGGTCGGTGACGGTCATAGTGAACTGGCGGCTGGCCACCAGGCCCGCGGCGTCAGTCACCTTGACGGTGAACGTGGTCGTGCCTGACTCGGTTGCGGTGCCCTTGATCTCGCCGGACTTGTCGTCGAGCGTCACACCCTTCGGCAGGGCGCCGTTGGAGACCTCGTAGGTGTAGGGCGACGTGCCGCCGTTGGCGGTGATCTTCTTGGACACGGCGGGCTTCGAGGAGCCGAGAGTCGCTGCGGTGGCGATGGTTAGCGGGCGCACGCCGTCAGTGGTGGAGGACGTGGCGTCCTTGCCCTTGGCCCACGCGTCGTTGAACTGCCAGTGCGCCGTCCGGCCCACTGCCGCAGAGTCGACGTCTTCGTACTCGGCGCCGGCGGGGAATGCGGTGATGGTCTGCTCCAGGCCGAAGATCTGGTCCTTCTTGAACACCATCGCGCCACGAGCGGTGAGCTGGGCGTTGAACACCGTCAGGCGCATCGCCGTATCGCCGTCGACTACGTCGAACACCTGCTGCTCGTACGGGAACACCGGCAGTGCGTCCTCGTAGAAGCTCGCGGTGCCGTTGTTGTCGAAGACGATGTCGTCCTCGCGCACGCCGAGGTGGTCGGCGATGTTCTTGAGGTCGGTCTCCCAGAGGGTGTACTTGATCGACTTCACGGACTTCGTGATGTCGGTTCGGATTGCTGAGACCTCCTGCCACGGGATGTACTCCTGCTTCTCCTCGTCGAAGGAGATTTCCAGGCCGTCCGGGGACGTGTAGCCCTTGTTGGTGTGGGTCTCGGTGTCGAACTTGATGCCCAGCGGGATAACCGGGGTGCCGAGTGCGGCTCGGCGGATAGCTCCGGTCATGCCGACGCGGGCGGCGCGGGCGTTGAAGCCCTGCAGAGTGGACTGCTTAGCCATGATTCCTCCTAGGAACGTAGGTAAAGCCCCACCGGACGGCAGGGCTGGAACGGGTTAGTGGGGTGCGACGCCAAGGTCGGCGACAACCCCGAGGACTTTCACATACGGGTTCAGCTCCTCGCGGGTTGCGAGGCGCGGGCAATCGACGTGTTTGACGCCAGTGCCCTCGATGTAGGGCAGCTGGTGAAGCGCTTGCCGCACTTTCACGCCGATTTTGGTGGCCTCCGCCCGCGACGGGGCGAACACCTCCACGTCGAGAGGCACCGCATCGAGCAGCGACGGGCTATCCCGGCCGCCCCATGGCACGGTTTCCTCTCCTGGCAGCAGATCAATTACCACCGCCGGCAAGCTCTCGGTGAGCCTGTCGGCCTCCGGGAGCCGGTCAGCCACCCACACACCGTCCGGCAGCACGTCGCGGACCGCGTCGAGCGCGATCTTGAGGATGTCCACCTCTTGAAGCTCGTCAATCACCGCAGACTCCTTCCTGCCCGGCGCGCTATGCGGCCTGCTTTTCTGGCGTCTTCGGGTCTTGCGACGCTTCCGACGACGTTGAACGCGGCGCGTCCGCTGGATGTCGGGTGCGGTTCGATCTTCACTGCGGCGTCGATGCTGGCGCGGGCGAGTTCGCGGCGGGTGAGTGCTGCGATTCTGGTCGCTTTTTCCTGGACTTTGGCCTGGACTCTGTCGGATCCCATGACTTGCATGAAGATCGCGTCGTTGTCGATGTCGATTCGGACCACTAACGCCTCCTGTTTGATTCTCGGCCGGCGCCGCGAATGACTTCGAGGTCGAACTCGGAGTGCGGCAGGATGGCTGTCCGCCAGTGCAGCGGGCGCGCGACTGCCCAGAGGACCTCTCCCCAGGTGTCGACGCGGATGCGGTCGGTTGGTTGGAGCTGCTCGATCAGGTGCGGCGGTTCGGTGAAGACCCGCCAGTGGTCGGTCACGAGGTGCGAGCGTCCGTCAGTGTCTTCGGTTGAGGTCACCGGCTGGACTGATACCGGGTGCGGGTAAGGGATTTCCTCTGCCTGTTCCCAGTCCTCGACCAGGCCGCCGTATTCGCCGGGGACCATGCGGGCGCGGATGATGGTGATCCGCTCGGTGAAGATCAGCGAAGCCATCATGGCATCGGCCCTAGCTTGTAGCGGTCGAGCAGACGCCATTCAGAGGACTGCGGCGTCATTGCGCCCGGCGCGCCGACCGAGATTCCGCCGACTGTCATGTTGGTTCCGGGTTGGGTGGCGCGGGCGGCCATGTGCATGGCCACGCCCGCGAGGGGGGTTGTGTCGAATCCGTGGGTGATGGTCGCTTTGGCGCGGCGGAATCCCCTGCCGCTGCGCCGTTTGAGGCGGATCATTCCGGATTCTGACCACTCGATGGTGTCCAGGTCCACCGGGGTGCCGTCGAGGGCGAGTGCGTGGACTTGGAGGAGCCGCAGTGTGGGCAGGAAGATGACGTTGTCTCCGGCGGTGTCGACGGTTATGGTCTCCTGCCGCACGGGCCAAATGTGCCAGCCCGCCAGGTCTCGCAGCGTTTCGACGGCAAGGTCGATGTCTGCTTGCGTGACCGGGACGGCGGCTGACGGGTTGGGGGCCAGCCCATGGTCCGGGGTGGTGTTCATGGTGTGGTCCCTCCTTGGCTGTTACTGCGACGGGGTGCGCTTGCGGGGCCGACGCTCCTTGTCGGGGGATTCCTTGGTCTCCGGCAGACCCGTGGCGACGCGCACAGCGCCCGGGTAGCGGGTGGCTGCGGTCTCCTCCGTGAGCCGGATCGTGAGCGGGCCCTGGTCGGTGTTGACCCGGTAGGGGTAGAGCCGGCTCATGGGTTACGCACCTGCCCCAGGCGTGCCAAGGGTGCCGGTGACGAACGCTGCCGGCAGCGGAACCATCAGGCCGACACGCTCTTCGGCGCGCAGCGTGATCAAGTTCTCCTCGAAATCCCGCTCGTTCTGGTTGGCCGCGTCGACGCGGACACCGCCCTTGCGCAGCACGGTCGCGCCTTGGCGGAAGTTGCCCACCACGTAGGTGCCCTCCGGCACCGCAGCGTTGGTGGTGACGGTCTTCAACCCCCAGACGGGCGGGTTGATCAGGACGCCGCCGTTGCCGTACTGGCCAGTGAACGGGCCTCCGGCGAGGAACTGGCCGTTCGCATCCTGGGCGAGGCGCATGCGACCGTAGTCGAGCTCGTTGAGCACCAGCGCGTCAGCGGAGAGGTTCGTGGCGCGGCCCGGCAGGCGGGACGCCTCGTACAGGCCCTTGAGCTGCTCGATGGGGTCGGTGGCGTCGATGTTGAATTCCTGAATGCCCTCGCGGTTGAGCAGACCGCGCAGGTTGGAGCCCTGGCCGTCGCCCTGCATGAGCTGGAACTCTTCCGCGACGGAGAGGTCGTAGACGAGCTGGTTGTTAATCCAGTCGACGATGAAGCCGTAGTCTGCCGCCATCTCGTCGGAGACCTTGGTCAGGGCCGCGATCTTGGACAGAGACTCGGTGACAACGTCGAAGGAGTCGTAGCGGATGTAGGGCTTCTGCGCACCCTCGGCGACGGTGGCGAACGCACCCTCGACGATGCGCTTCGCCTTCTCGACGAGGTACTTGATTACCGGCTGGGAGACGGAGGCGGACCCCATGAGGTCTGCGACAACAAGCTGCTCGCGGCGCTGGTTGACGATGGAGCGCTGAAAAGTGGTGCCCCACCCCGCCAGCGGAGCGTCGTCGACGGGACGGACCATCGGGTCGTTGGCGGCCTTGACTTCGAACTCCGGCACGGCGAAGTCCAGGCGCTCGCCGTTCTTCTGGCGCTTGACCATGTCCAGGCCGTGCTTGGCGAAGTGGTGGCCGATCGTGTGCGGCTCTGCCGACTTCTGGCCGGGGGCGGCCTCGAACGTAGCGCCGGAGAGAAGCTTCTCCGCGTTGACCGTGACCTCGGCGGCGCGCAGCTCGGCGTCGATCTCGTCGACGGTGTTAATCGCGGACTCAAGGTCGCCGCGGAGGTTGTCGTCGGTCGGGTTGGCCTTGTAGTTAGCAAGTGCGGAGCGGACGGCGTCCATCGCCGTCGCACGCTTTTCCATGAGGGTCTTAGACATAGTGCTTCCTTTCGAGGAATTTGACGGTTGCTTCGAAGACGGCGACGTCGCCGTCTTTGGCGTGGTTTGGCTCCGGGGGGGCCTCCGCGCCGTTTTCCGCGGCGGGGTCCAGGAGCGCGGCGATGGAGCCCGCGTGCTTGGCCACGGACTCGGCAACTGCTGGGTTAGCCTGCTTCGCAGCGGTCACCAGCGCTTCGGTTGCCTGCTTGACGGTGAGAATTTCGGCCTGCGGATTCGCGCCGACAGGAACGACCGAGACTTCGAAGAGCTTCACGCGCTTGATCTCGTAAATTTCCTCGCCGTCGATCTCGGCCCAGCTGCCGTCAAGGACGTTGAACGCGAACGACATCTCGTTGAGCCGCTTTGCTTTCATCAGCCGGTAGACCTGGGCAGCTTTCGGGTTGTCCAGATCAAGCCTCGCCTTCACCCGGAGCCCGTGGCCGTCCTCAACGATCTCCTCCACGGCCCCGATGTTCGAGAACGGGTCGCTGAAATCGTGGCCGTAGAGCACCGGAATCACCCGGCCGCGCTCCTGGAAGTCATTGATGGTCTCGGCGAACGCGCCCGGTCGAATCACGTCTCCGTAGGTGTCGGTGTTGTTGAACACGCTGGCGTAGCCCTCGAAGGTGCCGGCATCTGCGATGTCGACGTCGTCGGGGGTTGCCTTGAGCCCAACAGTGATGGTCTTGGTCTTCACGTTGTCTCCTTTCTCCCCCGGTATCTCCGGCGGGTTGAGGTACCACTGCTTGATCCGCTCCACCGTCGAATCAGGCCGCCCGGCGCGGATCGCCCGGGCAATGCACTCCTCCTCGCCCGAGTCGATGACGTGGAACTGCGCGCCTTGGGCTGCGAGTGCGGCAATGAGGGTGTCGGGTGGGCGGGAGTTGATTAGCCAGAACTCTTCGACCGGGGCTTCGACGTCGAGGAGCCACCCGGTGAGCCCTCGGCGCATAGCAAGTACCGCGTCGAGCACGGTGCCCGGCGCGGTGTCTGCCACTGGTTGTGCGGCGATGGTGGACGCGACCTGTTCGAGGTCGAAACGGGCCACGCCCGGCGCGGCGGTGGTCTCGACGAAGGTGGTCTTGCCGGAGCAAGGCGGGCCCATTACTACGTGGATCATGGCGGGTCACCTCCCGGCGCGGGGTTGAGTGCCGGCGGCGGGTCTTGCGGCTCGCCTTGGTCGGCGGTGGCGGTGGTGACGTTGAGCGGTCGAATGAGGTCGTCTCCGCCTTCGAGGGCTGGGAGGTTGCGCATGGCGCGAACCTCGTTGATGGTCATCCACGGGCCGCCGGCGGCGGCAGTCTGCATAGCTGCCTGTTCTTCGAAGTTGCCGCGCAGTTTCTCTTCGAGGTTGAACTCGACGTAGTAGCGGGTCTCGTCGACCTTGAGCATGGGCAGGACAAAGGAGTTGATGGTGCCCTCGATCTGCTTGATCAGCGGGCCAAGGCTGTCGACGTAGAGGCTTTGGCGGAAGGCCTGGACGTTGGAGTAGTTGGCGTTGTCCAGCAGGCCGACCATGGTGGGGTTGACGTGGTAGACCTGCGCGACGGTGGAGAGCGATAGCTTGGTCATCTCCGGTAGTTGCTCGTCTTTGGCGTTGAGGTGCTGCGGCTCGAACTTCATGCCGTCTTCCAGGACCATGGTGCCGCCGGCGTTGGAGCCGCCGGCGCTGTATTGCGCCGCGAGCGACGCCTTGAAGCGGCGACGGCCCTCCGGCGACCATTTCCCGACGTCCTTCTCCGGGGGGCGGGTGATGACCCCGCCGAGGCGCGGGCCGTTGCGCCACAGCTCCGAGCGGTAGGACGCGGCCTGCAGCTGCTCGCGGAGGGTCTCCTTAAGGGAGTCGACCGGAGAGACGCCGATTTCCTCGTACTCCGGGTTGTAGCCGTGGACGTGGATCAGCTTCTCGCCGCTGTACTCGCGGACGTAGCCGCGGTTGTCGCGGATGCGGATCGCTTTGAGTGTCCACGGGTCTTTCCACTTGCGGCCGATGATCCAGGACACCGGGATGCGGACTATCTCCGGCAGCTTGTCGGGTGCCTCGTCGATCGCCCACATGAACTCGTCGAAAAGCAGGTAATCCAGGATGGACGCGCGCAGCAGGTCCTGCATGAGCTGGTGCTTGTTGGGCTTTTGCATCAACTGCGGCACAAGGCCCGGGCGGTCGGCGTAAAGCGAATCGTCGCCGGTCTCGTCGCCGATGCGGACGCGCTCGCGGCCGCCGTCCGGCTTGTGTTCGAAGGTGTGCAGCGATACCGCGGCGATCTGCTCGGCGATGAAGGTCACCACCGTGCGCAGGTGCGGCTGCTGGGCGTAGAGCTCCGCGGCGCCGAGCTTGTCCACGTCCCGGGCGAGAGCGGTGAAGATTGGGGCGGAGAACATGTACTCGTCGTCGGAGTTGGCCACGATGGCCGCGGTCTCTTCGAGACGCCCGAATAGCCTGCTGAAGATACCCACGGGCATCACCTCCTTAGACGAACATCAGTCCGCCGTCGTCAAAGTCCTCATCGTCTTGTGGCTCGTCGATTTCGAACTCCTGCGCGGGAGCGTCATAGTTTTCATCGTCGTATGCCGAGGTCACTGTCGTTTCGTGCCTGGTGGCCATCCACCACGCGATATTCGCGGCCACGGTCGGCGCCGCGTCGGTCGCTGACTTCTCGCGATCCCAGATGAAAATGTCGCCGCGGCGCTTCTCCACCGCTCCTTCCACCGACACCGTCAGCACCGGCTGGTCGCGGTGGCGGATACCGCGGTTTTTGATCTCCGTGACAAAGCCGAGCACCGACGCCGACATGTCCGTGCCCTGCCACTCCGCGACCTCGATGCCGGCCTCCTGCAGGAGGGGCAGCAGCGCCGCCGAGGCGGAGCCGCGAACCTGCATGCCCACCGTCCCGGAGAACCACCCTCGGCCCTTGCGCGCCGCGAGCCACGCGGGTACCCACCGGTACCCGGCGCGGCTGGCCACGATCTCGACGTGCCACAGGCCGTCCTCACGCTGCGATGCGATGGCCACATGCGCCCAACGGCCGTCCAAGGCCACGTCGACGCCCACGAACACCTCCGCGCCCGGCGCGCGCGCCGAGGTGGGGTCTGTGAGCGATTCCCAGAGCTTGAGGGAAATCTTTCCCGGGGTGAGCACGTCTTGCCATTGACACAGGCACTCGGCGCGGAAACCGGCCTCGTTGTCACCGGCGACCGCGTCCTTGGCCTCCGCCATGATCGAATCGGCGGTGAGATTCGAGTAGCCCATCGAGGGGTTCGCCTGAGCGTGCGCGTCCGGGTCGAGGACGTCAGCGTCCGGGTGGGCCGAGTACGAGAAGAACGCCGTGCGGCTCGCGTCCGACGTCCCATCGTCAATCTGCTTGATGGCCGATTCCCGGAGGGAGCGGAGCACGACCGAGCGAAGGTCTCCGGCGTTGGACAAGCCCCACGTCTGCGACTGCGGCCGGTTACGCGAGGTCGGCACGATGGCGTTCCACGCTTCCCAATCCAGGTGCTCGCGCAGCTCGTCGAGCAGCGCCAGGTCTGCCGACTTCGAGCGGCCGCCCTTACGCGAGGTCACCGCCAGCGACCAGATCGGCATCTTGCCTGCCAGGTCGAGCGCTTCCGGCCGGGGTGCGAGCGCGAGCTCCATTGCCGGCTTGCCGTTGGCGCGGGAGCGGTACGCGCCGTTGTAGGCATCGTCCTCCTCGTCCGCGCGCGGGTTGTCCGGCAAGAAGTAGCGCAACACCGGGTTCCACGCCGCGATCGCGAACGCCTCGTCGAGCGTGTCCTCGGCGTCACCGAGCGACTGCGCGGCCGAGATGATGCGCGACGCGCCGAACTGGAACATCCGCCACAGGCCGAGCACCACCATCAGCAGCGTCTTGCCGTTCTGGCGGGCGACCTCGACGATGACGACCTTGACCCGGAACTCCCCGTTCGGCAGCAGTTCAAGTCCGTGGATCAGCACCCACTTCTGCCACGGGTACAGCTCAATACCGAGCAGCTCGGCGAACTCGATAACTTCGAATCCCTTCGAGGTCTCTGGGGTGAGTTCCCGCAGTGGCGGGGTATAGAAACGCGGCTCGGTATAGCCCTTACGCCCCATTCTCCTGGGCAGTCTCTCGGCTCATGCGGCGCATGATGTCGATGACGTCCGGGCTGGTCGTGCCGCCCTTCTTCGTCCCGGCAGTCTCCGGTGCCTCGGTCGGAGCGATGCCGAGCAACTTCATCACGCCCAGCAGGTGCGGGCCCAGGTACAGCGACTTCGTCGCCGTCTCCGTGTCCGTCGAGCGCGACTCGTCGATGTTCTCCGCGTACGCCCGGCCGAGAGCGACGACGCCGCCGTACTCGGCGGGCGGTTGCTCCTCCAGCGCCGCAAGCGAATCAAGAAACGCCTGCTCTAGCTCGCCCACAGGGCGCCCGGAAACTTTGTCCACGGTCAACCTCCATTTCCACAGCTCGACCCCGCTACTGGCCTCGGCCCTAGGGGGGATACCTCGCGGGGAGAGAGGCCACCTCACCCGCCCGGAGGCGGCCAGGCACGAACGCCAGCGATCTCAAGGCCCCTCCCCCCTTCACCACTGCTCCGAGCACGAACCGAGGTCCGGCGGCGGAGCACCATCTTTGCGCGACCGGTTGCACGACGCGTGCGACGGCCGCCAATTCTCCGGGTCATCTTCCAGCTCCGGGTGCGTCGAGCGCGGCAAGACGTGATCCGGCTCGAATGCGTTCACCGACTGCGGCGCCGCGGCGTAGTCAATCGGCTGCCGACAAAGCCAGCACACCGACTGCAGCGCCTCGTGTTCCTCCCGGAACTGCTTGCGCCGCTCCTTCGTCGCCCGATCATTCCACGCCAAAGGCTCACCTCCCGCGGACACGACAAAGGCCCCGGAACATGTCACCGGGGCCATAGCTCTTTCGAGCGTCAGCTTACAACGCTAGGTGGGCCACCACTGAATCGGCGACGTTTCGCCAGTTCAATAGCGTCAGCCAAGCGCACCACACGCCGCCCATCATCAAGCATGCGGCACTCAAGATCGCCGGCATCAATCCACCGCCGAAGCGACGCCCGACTCGCAGGCACACCGAGAAGTCGCAGCCATGATTCAATCTCCCGGGTGGTGCCCTCCTCAATCGGCTCCGGGGCGCTCTCTCTCAGGCGGCGACACCACGTCACGAACCAAGCGGGCCCGCGACGCCACCTCATCGGCCATCATCTCCGCCCACGGCATCGCGAACAATTCAGCGGCATGGCCACGCAACCACCCCGCCCGGGCAGCGATACGCCGACTCGACGGTGGTGGCCCAAGATCGGGAACCGACGCCACCAGCTGGCCGCACCAGTACCCGAGCATTTCCTCCACCTCAGCCTTGAGGTCCACCACGCCCAGCACTACCGGGGGCTTCGACTTCCCACGCTGAGGCGGACGCCCAGCGTTCTCACCAGACGTCGGCTGACGAGGAACAAGAAGATCATCAAGAAGATCCCCATCAATCTCCAACCAGTACAGGTGTCTACCTAAATCATCAATGCTCACTTATACTTCCCTCCCCTCTTCCCGCGCCTTCGGCGCTTTCGAGCCGAACCTTCCCGTCCCGACCCGTCCCGACCCGTCCCGACCCGTCCCGACCCGACGTTCTCGGGTCCGTCACCCGGGCGTCCTAGGACGCGCTCTGATTTCGTTACCTTTTCGTTATCTCCGCCGCCTTTCGGCGCATTGGGCGCTGCCTGCCGTGGCGCTGCTCGGTGGGCTGGCGCTGCTGCCGCTTCGGGCGCTGCTGCCTTCTCATCCTGCTGCTGCCTAGTGGCCGCTGCTGCCTCGTCGCCGGGTCGCGCTGCTGCCGCTTCGGGCGCTGCTGCGGGGGCGGGGCGGGATACGAAATCAGAGCTCGGTTGCCGGAGCCATGCCGGCTCCTCCTCGTCGGAGGTCGGCGCTGCGTGCCGTGGCGCTGCTCGGTGGGCTGGCGCTGCTGCCGCTTCGGGCGCTGCTGCCTTCTCGTCCTGCTGCTGCCTAGTGGCCGCGAAGGGAAGTGTCGGCTGGGTTGGCTCAATATGGATGCCGTGGTCCTGGCACCACTTGTCTCGATTGACGAAATCTACTGTTTCTGGCCCGTAAATCATCCTTTCTGGGGTCGGTGGTGCAAGGAGTTTCAGCTGCTCACCATTGCCGCGTTTCGTATTGCAGGGACTACACGCGACGACAAGGGTGTCGACGGTGCTGTCCTTGTGGCTGCTGAGCGAATCGTACGTCGCCGCACGGAAGCCGGTTCGAACGGACCAGCTGACAGACTTCGCACACCAACGGCAGCTGTCTCCATCGCGTACGCGCACCTGCGCGAGGAGTCCAGGAGTGCGCTTATCCCGCGCTCGACGCCTGTCTGCCTCAACCTCTTCACGCCGCTTCGCGTGGACAAACTTTTCGTCATTAATGACCAGGCGAATCGCCTTATGCTCGTCCACCTCCACTTCGGTGGCGAGGCCGGCTTTTTTGAGGACGTTGAGCACCTCGCGCTCGCGGCCCGGCGCGACTTGGGCGAGGGAGCCGTATTCGACGAGGTAGTCGGTGAGGTGTCCGGCGGAGACGGAGGCGAGTTGGACGAGTACTCCAAAGGCTTCGTTCTTTTCTTGGTGGTTGAGGTTGGTGGCGACGAGGAGCTTGGCCATGTACGGGTGGGTGGTGGCGTCGTCGCCGATCCGCAGCCAGGACATGTGCGCATCTCCTCTCTGATGGTTGTTGTGATCATGGTCGTGGGGTGCCTATTGGGTTGTTCTCTTGGTAAGAGCGTTTCGGCGATGGTGGTGGCGGGTTGCGCACTGCCCGCGCGAGGCGTGGGTAGCACTGATCGCATAGTCCTTCGCCCCGATGGTCGCGCGCTCCGGCGGGGAACTTCCGGTTGTTGCTCACTCCTCCTTGTGGCCGCAGGGGTGCGCGGCAGCCGCGGCAGGTGGTTTGCACGAACCTGCGCTCGCCATTGGAGTACGCGATGACGTCGGAGTACCGGCCCGCCATGACGCCGTCGACGCGGAGGCTTTGCTTCTCCATGTCGCTAAGTGCGCGTTCGCATGCTTCGAGCAGTGGGCAGCGGTGGCAACGCAGACGTGCCTCCTCGTGGCGTGCGGAGACTTCCTCGTACGACTCGCGGGGGTGTGAGCCGTCCCACGGCGAGACACCGGTACTCTGCCGCTTGTGCCAGCATAGGGCGGTTGTTTCTGCTCCTGGTTCTAACCCCCAGAGGGATTCTTCTGCGAAGATCACCGAGGTTCTCCTCCTGCGCGGACTAGTCCATCGCTCGGCGTGGCGAAGTTATCGGCGTGCTGTTGGAAGTAACTCTGTGTCGCGCGGGCGCACTCCTCTTCTAAGGGGGTCGGGAATCGCACCCCCGCGTTTTTGAAAGTCTCCATGAGACGGAGGACCTCCGGGAGCGCGTCGGAAACTGGCTGGAATACGGCATCGAGGAAGTCGGGATACCGATAGTGGAGGCCGCGGGTGATAAACGGTGGCGGAAAAGCGGCTGCTGTCATGCAAGACCTCCGACGGGCAGGGCGAGCATTCGGCGCGGCGGGAGGGCGGTCTGCTCCGGGTCGTCTCCGGCGGGCGGGGTGGCCACCGGTTCGGCGTGGCGGAGCTTCTCCTTGTTCGAGATGGTCATCTGCCAGTCGTCGCCGAGGACGTACCAGCGGGAGGCGAACTCGGCCGGTTCAGAGCGTTTGAGCATGACGATTCGGCGGTGGAGCACTTTGGCCACGCCTGCGATGGTGCCGATGGCCTCGGGGGTTATCCAGAACGGTGCGCCCGGTGCGCTTGCGGCGTCGTAGAAGATCTTCTCGTGGTCGCCGGGGAGGATCGGGTCTTTGAGTCGGTGTTCGTCGCGCCCGCCGGCGGTTTGGAAGAGTCCGGTGGCGTCCTCGACGCGGATGCGTTCGTGGCCGATTTGGATCGAGACGAGTGGTTCGACGTCTAGTCCCTCGGGCGTTTTGACTTGGTAGCCGGCGAGTGAGTTGGCGGCGTGCTTGGAGATCTCGACGCGGTCGTCGCGGTCGTCGTTCCAGTGGATGAAGTCGACCTTGAGCTTGGCGCGGAATGAGACGTCGTTGCCTAGCGCGGAGACCGAGAGGGTGTCCCCGTTGAGTCGGTGGAGGCGGACGAAGGCGAGCTCGTCCTTGCCGGCTACCTTCACGGCTGCTTTGAGGGCGAAGGCGAGGCTGTCCATGCGGCAGAGGAAGCTTGAGTCAGTCACAGTTTTTCTCCTTCCTGTTCCTGTCCCTTCTGGAAAAGGGGGATTTGGTTTGGTAGTTCGCCTGGGTCTTCATCTTTTGAGAGCCAGGAGTGGATCTGTGTCTTCCGCTTTTGCGGAAGGGCTGCCCACCAGTCGTCGAGGTCTCGTTCACGCACTGTCCCCCCGCTCCTCTATCGGATCGAGGCCGACGACCTGCAGCGCTCGGTTCATGGCGGCAGTGTTGCGCTTCGGCGGGTACTTGACCTCTCTGCAGCGGTGGACGTACCAGTTCGAGACCGAGGTGCCTTCGGCGAGGGCTGTCTTGACCCGGACGAGGTCCCCGGCGCGGCCGGGTTTGTTCTCGACGAGTATCGGGCCGGATTGTCCTTGCACTTCCCAGGCTTCGGCGCCGCATCGTTGACACCACGCCCGCCTCATCTGTGGCGCTCCGAGATTCGGTGAAGCAAGGCCTTGAACTTCGGACCGTGCTTCCAGTTGATGCCGGCTTTGCGCGCGGGTGCAATCGCGTGGTGCTTTTCAAGCCATTCGAGGGCGTAGTCCGGGACGTCGTCGATGCCGCACTCGCCTTTGGCCAGGGGCACGAGCGCGGTGCGGACGCCTCGGGGCATGAGCCGCATCAAGTCGTCAGCTGTGGCGCTGACGCTCTTAGGTTGGCCGTCGCTGGCGGTGATGCGCGGCGAGCAGTCGTAGACGTGGGAGGAATACATCACTGCTCCTTCGGAGGTGATCCGTCCGGGTTCCAGGCCCGGGGGAGGTCGGGTCGGATGATGATCTGCTCCGGGTCGGCATACAGCGGAAAGCTTTCAGTCGGGATCTTCACTCGTCCGCCGAGGAATGACCCTTCGTAGATGGCGAGGACGCCAGGCTTGTTCGTCAGCTCGCACCAGCAGCCGACGTATTCGGCGGCTTCGCCTGGCGCGAGTGTGGCGAGGGGGACGGTCATGGTCTGCCCTCCGTCTCGTGTGGTGGCGGTGGTCTGGGGTGGGTGGTTGACGCCGGGCGCCCGGGCGGGCACTGCAGCGCCGAACGCGCCACGCGGCGCGAAGCCGTTCTGGTTTGAGTCGGTCACAGGTCCTCCTCCGGCTGAATCGTGAGCACCACCGCGAGGGTGAGCAGGGCGGCGGTTTGGCTCGTGGTCACAGTTGACTGGGTGTCGAAATGGTGGAAGATGCGCTCAACGTCTTCCACGGCCGGGGCGAAGCCGCCGAGGAGGCGGCGGGCCTGGCTTTCGCTCGTCTTGCGGGCGACGTCGCCCGGGGTGATCGGCGCCATCTACGCCGTCCCTAATGCCCACAGGCCGATGACGGCGAGGATGACGCAGGCCGTGGCGAAGCCCGCCATCCAGGCCGTGACGATCTTCACGGTGTACTGCGGTGCCGCCTTATCGGCGTGATTCTGGGCGTACAGCTCGGGGTTAATCTTCTGCATCGTCGGGCTCCCTCTCGATCGTGTAAATGAGGTCTTCAAGAGCGTCCTGCCAATGCACCGGGATCCGGCCGTCGTAGAACGCGGCCAAGTCGCGGACCTCCGCGACGAAGTTGGCCTCGGAGACGGGCGTGCAGCGCTCGGTGCGCGCTAATGCCTGCTCGCTCATGCCGCACCTCCGAACAGCACCCAGGTGCAGACGTAGAACACCCAGAACACGACCAGGCCGGCGGCCGCGAGTGCGGCGTCACGCCACGTCGGGATGAACGGTTCGTCGGCGGTGTCGTCCTGGAGCGCGGCCGCGGCCGGCGAGATGTGCTCCATCGGCGGTCGGTGGAACTCGCGTTCCAGCACCCCCACGGCAGACGCCATTGCAGTCAGATCAGTCTTTGCCATGACTACACCCACGCGAGCCCAGCGAGTGTGGCCGCCGGCAACAGCGGCCAGATGACGTCAATGGTTTGGTTGATAGCGACGGTGACCAGGGTGGGGTCAGCCACAATCACGATTTCTTTCACGGTGATCTCCTCTGTAGTTGGTCTAGGTGGAGGCGCAGGGTCGCCTTGCCGCGCGAGCGAGAGGACTCGAACGAATGGCGCGGATGCGCCCTTACGTGCGACACGGTGCAGCCGCACTACGCCTCCGAGTGCCCGTCCCCGGATTCGAACCGGCGCGCAAGCCTGCAGCGCGAGGGGGACATGAGTCGTGCCAGACCACCTGGCATGGACGGGCTCGAGGCGGTTACAGCTGCAGGAGCATGCGTTCCTCCTTTGACACCATCTGTGCGGTGCTAAAGTTCTGGCTGCACTTCAGGTCCATCGAGAACACTCCTTTCGTTCAGATTTCTTGTGTGCGTCCGAGGTAGTTGCGAGCACGGAAAGCGGCCTAGGTCTTATGGGGCAGAACAAACATTTCGATGTCCTCCTTGAGCGAGTTCAGCGAGCGACGACGCACCGAGACGAGATGTGGCACATCGCGTCCGACCATCTGGAGGCCCACCCGGTGGTGGAAACACATCGACCGACGCCCAAATGAGCAGATCATCATGGTCGAAAGCACACACCCCTTCCCTCCTGCCTTGTCTGTGCTGTTCGGAGAGTGGCTTTACAATCTGAGGGCCGCGCTCGACGGACTGTTCTATGAACTCGTCGTCTACGACACCGCCACCGATCCCCCACCGAACGCCGGCAGACTGTCGTACCCGATGACCACCAGTCCGGCGTCCTTCCACGAGCGGATACCCAGCGCTTTGTCCGAGCGGATGCGCGAATTCATCGAAGCCACGCAGCCCTACCACTCGACCGGCGGCCATCTCGGGAGTGCATTGTGGTGGATCAACGAGCTTGCTCGACTCGACCGCCACCGCCGTGGACGCTCTCTGACTTGGCGCGTGATCGAACTGGAGGTCAACGGTCCGTCTCTCGCTATCGACGCCTCGCGAACGCGTAAATGCGATCAATTCGCAGCGTTCATCCGGGACGATGAGCAATTGGAGCTCGCCCGCATCGCCATCAAACCCGGCTTCACGCCTAAAGGAGACGACGGTATAGACGTCAGCTGGAAGATCCAGTTCGATGTCCCCGAGTGGGTTCAACGATCCGTCCCCTCCTACGGGGCGTGGTCGATGGACGACCGGATGGCAAACGCCGAATCCACGGTTCACGAGACCGTCCAGTTCTTCCGTCGCCACCTCTTCGACATCTGAGGCAACGCCCGAATTGTGCAGCCGCAGAAGCATTCGCTGACGCTCACGGCCTGCGCTTTCGGCCAAGTCGAGATACTGCATCGTTCGAACTCCCTCGTTATCAATTCCCTCTAGGCGACTTCCTCCATGCGCACGAAGCGCTCGACCTCCGAGTCGGGGATCAGGATCTTCACCCCCTTGCCGGGCTTCTGGCCACGGCGCCGGCCGGAGTGAATCTCGCCGCGGCGGACGAGCTTTCGGATGGTCTTCTCCGCGTAGCCGGTGCGCTCCGCGAACTCGCGGACAGTGATGAACGTGCTCATTTCTTCACCTCCCGTCGCCGAATGTTCGTACCTGCTGCGAAGGCTCGGTCTGTGCGGCGCTTCACCCGCGCCTTGCGGATACGCTTCACGACATGGCGAACAGCGTTTTCTCTCTTTGCTTCGAAGATGACCGTGAATACCCAATCCCCTTGAGGGATTTCGCGTATGTCCACGCTGCCTGGGTGAACGCGCAGCAATACGGTGTGCCGGTGAAGCTTTACTCCCCTGGCAATCCGGTGCTCTGGCTTGAGCCAACCGATGACATCTATCTCGATGTCCCGGATGCCGCTGAACCCGAGTGCCTGCAGCCCCTCACGGAGGATGAGTACGACGACTTTATGGATATCTTTTCTGGCCGTCGTCGGTACGGTTACTGGGTCCTGGACCTGCAAAGTAGCGGAGCGGCGCCCCTCTACACCGAGCCCGGCGACGAATAGTTCAACCCCTGCCCCGAAGAATCGTCGAGACCGGTAAAACAGGTACCCGTCGCCGCCTGCTGTTCTGATCCACGCCATCGGTCAGTTCACCTCCCGGAGTTCGAGCCCGTGAACCATGCGTTTCACTACGCGGGCTGCCTTGGACGACGCCCCTTCGGAGAGACGCAAGGCGTCCTCAAGGATTGCCGCAGGCGTCACGCTGCTGTTCAGCTCGATTAGTGCGAGGTTCTGCCGCTCGCGGACAGCAATGAAGTACGGGTCGCTTGCTACGACAGCGTTAACCTCCCGTTGGAAGCCAAGGAGTGCAGTGAGAAACCCATCGAGTGCCTCGATGGTGTGCGGAAGCCAGTCCTCCGGGTGCCCGGTCGCGTCGAACATCTGGAAGTTGCCGAGCGCTTCACCCAGCTTCTCGTAGGCGTTGTGCATTTCCGCCTGTGCCGTCTGCGGCCTGGTCATGTTGGCGCGGCGATATGCGCGCTGCTCCGGGGACAGGGCAAGAACACTCGCGCGCTTTCCCGACGGACGCCGGCGGTCATACACCAGAGCTTCACGGGTCATCATGTGCCCCTCCGCTGATGTTGAAGTGGTATTGTTCTGCATGGTTTTCCTTTTCTGGATCCACACCCGCCTGCTGCTATCAGGCGGGTTTTCCTATTCGTGGGTGGTTGCTGCCTCCGCCATAGCCAGGGCATCGTCGCGGAGGTCGCGGTGCTTTGCGAGGATCTCGTCTTTACGGGCTTCGCTCTGCGCCTTGCATTCCGCGAAGTGCGTCTTTTGGTAGGTGGTCTGATCACCGGCGAGCTCGCAGAACATTTGCGAGAAAGCCAACATCTTCCCGATTGCCTGGTGCCAGGCGTCCGTCCCGAACTCGTCGGGGCCAGCTTCAAACAACACCGTGGCTTCGACCCACTGGTCGAAGAGTCTCTGGATACTTCCCTGCTTCATCGTTTCCTTCCTGCCCGGCGCGCCTACGCAGCCGGAGCTTCTGTCTTTTGCTCGTCTTCCCACACGACCACCTCGGAGAGACCGAGCCCGAACGCCTGCGCAACGCCAACTGCGAAGCCAATAGACGGTTCACGCTCGCCATTGCGCGTAGCGATTAGCGTCTGCCGGGAAACGCCGATGGTGCGGGCGAAGGCTTCATCCGAGGTGATTCCGCTGTTCTCTTTCAGACGCTCAAGTAGTCCAGGTCGGACCTTGATCACGGTGTTATCCACATTCGCTCCTCTCTGTGCCGTGTGCGGTTCACATTAAACCAGTTACGGTTCATTAGCAAGCCGTTTTTGATACTTTTTGTATTGCCTGCGATACATACGTGTGCCATAATTGGTTCATGACCAAGTTTGAGCAGTGGCTTAGCAGCTTTCGCGGCCATGATTCCGACCGGCAGATTGCTCTCAATTCGGGCCTTCCGCCTACGACGTTGGCGAGGCAACTCCGCGAGGAAACCGTCACCGTCGAGACCGCCGTGAAGATTGCGCGCGCCTATCAAGTGAGTGCCGTCCCCGGCCTCCTAGCCTTGGACATCCTCATCGAGCAGGATCTCGAGGGTTACGCGGCACAAATGAAGATGGAGCTACTTAGCGACGAGCAGCTGGCCGCCGAGGTGCTGAAGCGCATGAAGCGTGGCAGCGAAGTATGGAATCGCCCAATCAGCCACGTCGAGGACGATTTGAAGCAGATACGGGATCAGCGAGAGGCGCAAGACCTGGGCGCGTTCGCCGCCGACTCGTCCCCGGACGAGCCGGAGGAGGGAGATGAGGGCTTTGGCGAAGGACCCTAGCCTCGTGGAGATCGCGCTCGAGCACGGCATCGAGGTCGTCTCCCACCGCGGGGGCGACAAGGGCCGGTGGTATCCCGCCCGCCGGACGATCAGCCTCCGGGCCGACCTTCCCGCCCGCGCGCGACGATGCACGCTCGCGCACGAACTCGGCCACGCCGTCCTTGGACACGATGCGGGGCCGGATCTGCCGCGGTGGGTCGTCGAGAAGCAAGAGCGCGCCGCCGATCGCTGGGCGGCCGAAACACTGATCAGCGAAGATGAATACAAGAGCGCCGAAGCAGCGCTCGGTCCCCACCCCGGCGCGATCGCGGCCGAACTTGGGGTCACTGTCCACCTACTGGAGGTCTGGCGCGCACCCCGGCGCGCCAGCGCGTGAGAGGAACGTAAATGAGCACGCCGATCTCGAACTATGAATCATCCACTCCCCCGCCAGCAAATGAGACCACGCCGCCGGAAAAGAAGAGGGGAGGCTGTCTCAAGTGGGGCGGAATCGGACTAGGCGTCCTGTTCGTGGTTGGTGCTATCGGCACGTTACTGGACGACTCGTCCGGCGAGGACACCGCTTCTCCGGGGCCGACGACCAGCGTGTCATCTGAATCCCCCTCCCCCTCGACGGAAACGAGTAGTCAGCAGACTACGTCCGAGGCTCCCGCGTCTACATCGAGCGAGGAGGAAGCTCCCAGCCCTTCTTCCGAGGAGGAGAAACCTTCACCCAACGCAGCCGACGGCGTCGACTTAGCCCGCGCGCCTCAAGACTGGTTCGACGAGGAGATCTACAAAGCAAGTAACTGCGCATCACAAAACCTCGCCGCTGGTGGACTGCCAGTCTGTGCGATCCGCGGTGTAGACACCGAGGATGGCGGAACCCGATTCGTCGGTTACATCGACCAGGATCGCCCGGGCGTTAAGGAGCACTTCCAGTCAGAGGTCACCCGTAAAGAAATGGCAAACTCCGTGGCTTCGATGATCTGGATGGCCAAGTCAGACGGCGACCCGCGTGTTCAACACGTCACCGATGTTCGCTTAGCGACGACCGGCGGCGGCATTTTCTCCGGTTGGAGCGTCGACGCAGAGGTTCCGAAGTAGAACGGAGTTAGGTGCGCCCCGCGGGAGCCGGCCAGCTACAACCGCGGAGCGACTTATGGAGTGCCCAACCACCTCGGGGGACTGGGTGGCTAGACGAAAGAGAGAATAGCAATGGCTCACGTTCGCGACCAGTGGACGAAACGCAATCCCGACAAAACCAGCCAGAAAACCCGCATCCGATCCTCCCGATGGGGCAAAGGCAAACGCTGGCTCGCCGTATGGGTGGAAAACGGCCGCGAAGTCACGAAGGCGTTTTCCACGTTCGACGCGGCCGAAGCGCACTGCGCGCGCGTCGAGGTTGGCCAGCAGCAAGGCACCTGGATCACCAAAGACAAACGCGACATCACGCTCGAGGACCTATGGGACCCCTGGATTAAGTCCAAGGAGGGCAAAGCTAAGTCGACCGTGGCGTCTTACCGCTCTGCCTGGGCCCACGTAGCGCCGGTCTTCGGCAAAACGCCGATCTGCGAGCTGGACGGGCCGACGATCACCACCTGGATCGACAGCCTGCAGTCCCGGCGGCCGCACCAGAAGGAAGCCAAACCGCTCGGTTCGGGGCAGAAGCGCAAGGTGGGCATCGTCATCAATGCTTTGTGCACGCTCGCGGTGAAGCAGAAGATCATCTACGACCACCCGCTCGAATCTGGTGACCTTGTCCGGCAGGAGAAGGGGAAGCGGCGCGCGCTGCGCGTGTCCGAGGTCGACCGTCTTCTACAAGCGGCGCCGACCCCGCAGGCCAAGCTTTTCGTGCGGGTGCTGCTCTTGACTCTCGTCCGCCCGGGTGAGGCCAAGGGGTTCCACGTCGAGGACCTCGACTACCGCCGGCGGCGACTGCACGTGCAGCGCTCTGTGGACCAGCTCGGCCGCGAGGGCGACACCAAGAATCACCTCTGCCGTGACGTACCCGTCGGCGGCGAGCTCCTCCTGGACCTCGAAGACGAGTGCGTGGGCAAAGCACCCACCGACCCGCTGCTGACCGACGAGCACGGCAACGTCTGGACCACAGCCCGCTGGCGGCGTATCTGGGCACAGATGTGCAAAGACGCCGGGTTGGAAGGCGTTGACACCTACACCCTCAAACACACGGGCGTCTCCATTGCCATCGCCTCCGGCGCTGACGTATACGCGGTGCAACGCATGTGCGGCCACGCCGACGCCTCCACCACCCTCAACATCTACGGCCACCTCTGGGACGAAGGACTCGACGCCGTCCCCAATGCAATGGACACCTACCTCGCCGCCGAACGCCAGCGCGACGCCGCCCGCGCGCAACGCCGCGCGGAGCGCACCGCCCGGCGCGACGGTCTGCGCGCGGTGCCGGATGCCGGATAGCCACGGTGGCTAACTCTTTGAGTTCGTTTAATGGTTCGGGGACAATTCAACTGTCGCCTGCGGGGGTATTTTTCGGGTGGTGGATCGCAAATTTTTTACCTTCTTTACCTCGTCTTTTTGCAAAACATCTCGTTTGATGTGCGTGTATGTGTTGTGCAAGTGTGGTTGCGCAATTACGCTTGCGGATACAACGCCAACCCGAGAAGGATAAAGCTGGGTTCCCGAATGGGAGTAGGGCTTCGGCCTGAGAATTCCTTTGCTCCGAGGGTTGGCGTTTTTACTTTTTCGTCGTTTTGGCATGCAGTGCATCGATGCACGTTTCAGGCTCTTTTTCAAGGTTGGCAACGATAAAGTCGATAGCCCTCTGCGAGTAAGTCCAGGATGGGTTGCTCTCTCCCGCAGTGCTTCGATCGTAAGCGAATTTCGAATCCTCACGGAACTGAAATACCTGGTTGAATAGGTTGAAGTGCCACCAGTTAAAGGTTTTCTTCTCACCCTTGTAGTAGATGGTGGTCTTCGACTTTTTCAAACGGTTTTGAACTTCCCGGACCGCGTTCTTAACCGTGAATGGATAGTAACTCGCGGCATCGCGAACGTCTTTCACGATCGCAATGCCGGCGTCCGCGTCATTATCGACATAGACGTTGAGGTCGGCGTCCTTCGCCTTTTTGACGATGCGGAGATTTGTCTCGTAGATGGCTGCAGCGGCGCCTCCCTCCCCAGTCCCAGCCGCGTCGGCGGCCTGCTGGCTCATTTTCAGTAGCTTCTCTGCAACATGGGGCTCGTATTTCGTCCGAATCACATCAGGGTCGATAGCGCCGCGACGCACTGCGAGGGTGAGGTGATTTTCGGGTATCAAGTCGCTGACTGATTCATCGTGCAGTTCGAGAAGCTTGTCTGCGTAGTTCATCACAGATTTCTGCAGGAACGGGCCGATGAAGATCTCATACTCGTCGGTGATGAAGTGCGTGTTGACGTTGCGGAAGCGGATGATCTCCGCCATGTTGATGCGCAGTGGGTCCTTTTCGTTCGTGAAAATCTTTTTAAGACAATCTGCAAGCGCAATGGTCTTGTCCGGCTCATCCGAATAGTAAATCGAGTCGATGCCGCGCTCTCGGATCAGGTACGCCTTGAGCATCAATTCCCAGGCGTTACAGAGAAAGATCGAGCAGGACTCAGCGTGGTATTTCAGCGTCGGCCTGTTGTAGAGCTCCAGCGCGAGAGCAAAGGCCTCCTTGCTCTTCTCCAGGAGCCGCTCAACGATCTCTTCATTTCCCGTATCCATAACGGTTCAGTCTAACGATCGCCCAAATGCGGTCATTTTCGTAGTAGCACTGCGTGCTCGGTCTGTGCTCGGTCTGTGCTCGGTAATAAACGGGGCAACCTGGGACAACTCGGGACAACCCGAAACGCCGGAGACGAAAAGAAAGCCCAGCTAAAACGGCTGTTTAGCTGGGCTTTTGGTGGAGCCACCTGCGAGAATCGAACTCGCGACCTTCTCATTACGAGTGAGATGCTCTACCGACTGAGCTAAGGTGGCCGGGCATTGCTGCACCGAACGTTGAGCTTATCGCAGGGCGGCGGAACTGAGAAACCGGCAGGTCAGGAGGCGTTGCAGGCGAGCCGGATCCGGCCGAGCATCCCGTTGAACGCCACCGCCGGCGTCACGCTCTGGCCGAGGCGCTCGCGGCACTGCGAGATCGCCTCCAAGCACTCGACAAGCCCCACTGCCGGCACGCGGCCCGCGATCTCGCGCGCGAGACCCTCGAAGTCCGGGTTGACGAGCGGGAGGCCGGCGCCCGTCTGCACGACGAGCGCGTCGCGGTACACGCTCGCGAGATCCACCAAGACGAGGTCGAGCATGTCCCGCCTTCGCCTCGTGCTGCGGCGCTTCTGCTCGTCCTCGAGCTGCTTCACCGACGCCGAGACCGAGCGCAGCGCCTTCGCCGCGCCCTTGCCCTTCGCCCCCACGCCGAGGGCGTTCTCGAGCTTCGCGCGCTCCGCCTCGTCCTCCGCCTTGTGCGCCTCGACGGCCTCGTTCTCCGCCGCCTTGAGCAGCGCGCCCACCGCCTGGAACGCCTGCGAGCCGTGGAAGACGAGCTCCGCGAGCTGCACCGCCATTGCCCGGCGGGTGCGCACGCCGTCGTTGTGCACCATGAGCCGGGCGCGGCCGACGTGCTGGAAGGTCGCGGCGGCGTACGTGCGGGCGTCGTCGGGGCTCGCGCCCTCCTCCTCGCGGAGGATGCGCTCGACCTCCGCGGCGGACGGCGGCGGAATGTGCAGGTGGCGGCACCGCGAGCGCAGCGTCGGGCGGAAGTCTTCCGGGTCGGTGGACGGGGCGCACATGATCACGACGGTGTGCTCCGGCGGCTCCTCCACCGTCTTGAGCAGCGCGTCGGCGGCCTGCTCGTTGAGGCGGTCGGCGTCCTCGATGATGACGACGCGCCACGGTGCGACCGTGGGCAGGCGCGCCGCCGTCTTCACGATCTCCTCGCGCACGAAGTCCACCGTGATGAACACCCCCTCCGGCACGACCCGCACGAGATCCGTGTGCGTACCGGCGAGCGCGTCGCGGCACCCCGCGCAGCGGCCGCACCCGATCTCGTCCGGGTTCTCGCACATGAGCGCCGCCGCGAACGCGAGCGCGGCGGTGGAGCGGCCGGAGCCGGGCGGGCCGGTGAACAGCCACGCGTGCGTCATGGCGTAGCCGTCCCCGGAGCGCGCCGCGGCGGCCGCCGACATGATCGTGTCGCGCACCGCGGGGGTGCCTGCGAGACGCTCGCTCACGCTTCGGGTAGTCACGGATGATCACCCTACCCGCGCGCTATGGTGATACACCATGGAACGTTTCTGGCGCGAGCTGCGGTGGCTCTGGGGCACGTCCTGGCCCCTGTACGCCGCGAGCGTGCTGGGGACGAACATCGCCACCGCCGTCGGCTGCATGCTGTTCGTACGCTACCTCATCCCGATGCCGGAGGTGCGCGAGCTCGGGTTCTCCGGCGAGCTCGGCGCGATCGGCGTGATCTATGCGGTGGTCGCTGTGATCCTTGGGGTCGTCGTCACGCTGTATCTGTTCCGGCCCGTGCTCGAGTGGCAGCGCCACCCGGACGGGCACGACCCGAACATGGTGCGCCACCTGGTGATGCGCCTGCCGGTGCTGCAGACCGCCATCGTGGTGGCGGTGTGGGGCATTGGCATCGCGATTGTCACCATCGCGGCATTGCGTATCGACGCCCGCCTGGCCACCGTCGTCCTCACCTCCGCCATCCTCACCTGCTTTGTCACCGCGGTGCTCACATACCTGCAGGCGGAGCGCCTCGTGCGCCCGATCGCGGCGTCCGCGCTGGCGCGCCGCTTCGAGGATTCGACGCTGCAGCCGCCGATCAAGTCGCGCCTGTACCTCACCTGGTTCACCACCTCCGCCGTGCCGATGGCCGGCGTCTTGCTGCTCACCCTCGCGCAGCGCGGCGGATACTTCACCGGCACGGTCGGCGAGCTCACCGCGGCCATCGTCGCGCTCATCGGCGCGGGGCTGGTCACGGGCTTCATGGGCACGACGTTCGCGATCATGAGCGTGGTCGACCCGATCAAGGAGCTGCAGGTGGCCATCAACCGCGTGCGCCGCGGCGAGCAGGACACGCAGGTGGACATTTACGACGGCTCCGAGATCGGCGTGCTCCAGGCCGGCTTCAACGAGATGATGCGGGGCCTGCGCGACCGGCAGCGCGTCCGCGACGTCTTCAGCCAGTACGTCGGCGCGGAGGTCGCGCAGAAGGCGCTCGAGGAACGCCCGGAGCTCGGCGGCGAGGAGCGCAAGGTGGCGGTGTTGTTCATCGACGTCATCGGCTCCACGACGTACGCCGTCGACCACACCCCGGAGGAGGTCGTGGCGGCGCTCAACGAGTTCTTCGACGTCGTCGTCGAGGTGGTGCACCGCAACAAGGGCGTGATCAACAAGTTCCAGGGCGACGCGGCGCTCGCGGTGTTCGGCGCGCCCGTCTCACTCCACGACGCCGCCTCGCACGCCCTCCAAGCCGCCCGCGAGCTCCAGGACGAGCTGTCCGGCCACGAGCTCAAGGCCGGCATCGGCGTCGCCTCGGGCCACGTGGTGGCCGGGCACATCGGCGGCTCCGACCGCTTCGAGTACACCGTCATCGGCGACGCCGTCAACGGCGCGGCCCGCCTCACCGAGCTGGCGAAAGACACCCCGGGGCTTGTGCTCACGAACGCCGCCACCCTGCGCGCCGCGAACGAGGTCGAGCAGCAGCGCTGGACGCTCATGAAGTCCGTCGAGCTGCGCGGCCGCGGCAAGATGACGCAACTGGCCCGCCCGGTCCGCTCCACGATGGCGGACCGCTACTAAGTTTCGGGCGCGCCGAATTGCCCGCCCTGTTGGGCGGGTTTGGGGTGGGGTGGGGGTTAGTCGAAGAGCAGCTCCATGGCGCCGGGGGTGGTCATGGGCACTTCGGCCCCGTTCGGGGCGATCCAGTAGATCCGCCCGCCACGGGTATCAATGTGGCCGCGCCACGCGCGTTCCCGGTCATCGTCGTTCGCCCCGTTGTGGTGGGGACACAGTTGCACGAGGTTGTTCATGTTGGTCATGCCCCCGTGTTTCCACGCCCGCATGTGGTGGGTTTGCGTGGTTGCTGCGGAGTGGCGGCAGTCCGGGAACGCGCACGCGGGGCTGACCAACTTCGACAAGGTGCGCTGCTTCGTGTTCGCGAGCCGGCTCGTGCGGTAGAGGTTCACCGCACCGGCCTGCGGGTGGAACGCCGCGACCTCGAGTGTGGCCCCGTACTCCTGCTGCAGAAACTCCGCCCCACTCATCGTGGTGCCGTCCGTGAGCGTGAGGGTGATGTCATCCCCGGTGCCGGACGTGATGCGCAGGTAGTCCGGGATGGGCACGAGCACGATGGGCCGGGGTGCGGCGTGGGGGACGGCAGCCCCGTCGTGGAGCAACGCGCGCAGGGCGTGGGCGAGATCCGCAGCACCGGGGATGTCGGATTCTGCCATTGTGCGTAGCAGGTGTTCGAGGTCGGCGATGTCGCGCTCGTTGTAGGTCCAGATCATGGTGCGCATCCCTGCGACGGACTGAGTAAAGCGGCAGGCGGGTTGCGGTGCGCGCACCGGAACCTTCACCAACCGCGTGATGCGCTTCGACAGGGCGCGATACGACCCGCGGTGGCGCACGAGGTCGAGGCGGATGCGCCACCGCTCGGCAGCATCGGCCACCACCCGCAGTTTCTTCTCAATCAGCACCAACTGGTCGAGCGGCATGCCCGCCGCGAACACAAGCGCATCAGCCTGTTTGCGGGTGAACTTCGTCGGCCCGTAGTAGGCCTCCCACACCCGCCCCAGGTCGCGCACCCGCGTCGTCGACAGGCCAGCGGCCAACGCCGCGTCGCGGGAGAAACCGGCGAGCACCTCGACACCCGCGGAGGCAAAGTCAGTAAAGTTCATGCCCCGCACGCTAGGGCGGGCACGAAACGTCGACAAGCACCCGCGAAATTTCTGTGGAGAACCGCGTTGAAGCGTCAACAACCCCGCGGGGTTATCCACAGTTAGCGCTTCTTCGCCTTCACCACGCGCTTCGTCGTCTTCTTCGGCTTGGTGGCCTTCTTCTTCGCCGCTTTCTTCGCCGCTTTCTTCTTCGCGGTCTTCTTGGTGGCCTTTTTCGGCCCGTCCTCGGCCTCGCGGGCGCGGCGGGCGGAGAGCAGCTCGTTGGCGCGCTGGTCCGTCATCGTCTCGGGCGTGTCGCCGCGCTGCAGGGACGCGTTGGTCTCGCCGTCGGTGACGTACGGGCCGAAGCGGCCGTCCTTGATGCTCATCGGCTTGCCGGAGACGTCGTTGTCGCCGAGCATCTTCAGCGGCGGCTTCGCGGCGGTGCGGCCACGGCGCTTCGGCTCGGCGTAGATGCGGCGCGCCTCCTCGAGGGTGACGGTGAAGATCTGGTCCTCGGAGGCGAGCGAGCGCGAGTCGTCACCTTTCTTCAGGTACGGGCCGTATCGACCGTTCTGCGCGGTGATGACCTCGCCGTCGGACGGGTCCACGCCCACCTCGCGCGGCAGGGAGAGGAGCTGCATCGCCTCGTCGAAGGTCACGGTCGCGGGCTCCATCGAGCTGAACAGCGACGCGGTGGCGGGCTTGAGTTGCTCCTCGACAAGCTGGGCCACGCGCTTCTCCTTCGCCGCGGCCGCCGTCTTCGTCTCCCAGTTCTTCGCGCGCTTGCCCTCCTCGGCGCGCTGGGCGTCCTCCGCGGCGCGCTCCTGCGCGATGACCTCTTCGGCGCGGGCTTCGGCCTTGGCGCGCTCGTCGTCACGCACGAGCTCCGTGACGTACGGGCCGAAGCGCCCTTCCTTTGCGACGACCGTTCGGCCATTCGCCGGGTTGACACCGAGCTCGCGGCCGGACTGCGGGGTGGCGAAGAGCTTCTCCGCCATGTCGAGGGTGATCTCGTCCGGCGTCGCGGACTCGGGCAGGTTGGCGCGCTGGTACTCCGGCTCACCGGCGGCGTCGGTGCCGACCACGCGCTCGATGTACGGCCCGTAGCGGCCGACGCGGACGACGACAGGGCGGCCTTCGGCGTCGTCGAAAAGTGTCAACGAGTTCGCCTCGCGCGCGTCGATATGCTCGAGGTTGTCCTCGATCATGTGTTTCAGGCCGCCGCGGCGCGCGAGCGCCTGCGCCATGGACTCGGTCGCGTCGGCGTCGCCGAAATAGAAGCCGGACAGCCACTTCGTGCGGTCCTGGTTGCCGTGGGCGATGGCGTCGAGCTCGTCCTCCATCGAGGAGGTGAAGTCGTAGTCCACGAGCGCGTCGAAGTTGTTCTCCAGCAGTCCGACCACGGAGAACGCGACCCACGACGGCACGAGCGCGTTGCCGCGCGCGACGACGTAGCCGCGGTCCTGGATGGTTTTGATGATCGAGGCGTACGTCGACGGGCGCCCGATGCCCAGGTCCTCCATCTTCTTCACCAGCGAGGCCTCGGTGTAGCGCGCCGGCGGGTTCGTCGTGTGACCGTCCGCCGTGACGTTATTCGTGTCCAGCGCGTCGCCCTCGGCGAGCTGCGGCAGGCGCGTCTCCTTGTCCTGTGTGTCGGAGTACGCGCGCAGCCAACCCGGGAACGTCACGGTGCGGCCGGTCGCGGCGAACTCGCACGGGGTGCCGTCGGCGCGCCCGAGCACGGTCACCTTCATCGAGGTCCCGCGCGCGTCCTGCATCTGCGAGGCGACGGTGCGCTGCCAGATGAGTTCGTAGAGCTTGAACTCCTCCGCGTCGAGCGACCCGGCGAGCTGCCCGGGGGTGGTGAAGCGCTCGCCAGCGGGGCGAATCGCCTCGTGCGCCTCCTGCGAGTTCTTCACCTTGCGGTCGTAGATGCGCGGCGAATCCGTGACGTATTCCGCGCCATAGAGCTCGCGGGCGGCGGAGCGGGCGGCGTCGAGGCCCTGCTTCGACAGCGACGTCGAGTCCGTACGCATGTACGTGATATGGCCGTTTTCGTAGAGGCGCTGCGCGATGCGCATCGTGCGCGCGGAGGTGAAGTGCAGCTTGCGCCCGGCCTCCTGCTGCAGCGTCGAGGTCATGAACGGCGGGTACGGCTTGCGCGTGTACGGCTTCTCCTCGACGGCCGTGACCTGCATCGTTTGATTCCGGAGGCCGTCGACAAGCGAGTGCGCGTACTGCTTATCGACGACTAAAGCCTCCCCCTTCAACCGACCCCTGTCGTCGAAGTCGCGGCCCTGCGCGATGCGCTTGCCGTCGACCGCGACGAGCTTCGCGTCGAATTCCGCGGACCGTGCCTGCGCGGGCGTGAGCGACGCGGTGAGGTCCCAGTACTCGGCGGGGATGAACGCCATGCGCTCGCGCTCGCGCTCGACGATGACGCGGGTGGCCACGGACTGCACGCGCCCGGCGGACAGGCGCGGCATGACCTTCTTCCACAGCACCGGGGAGACCTCGTAGCCGTAGAGGCGGTCGAGGATGCGGCGGGTCTCCTGCGCGTCGACGAGGTCCATGTCGAGCTCGCGGGTGTGTTCGGCGGCCTCGCGGATGGCGGACTCGGTGATCTCGTTGAACACCATGCGCTCCACCGGAACCTTGGGGTTGAGCGTCTCCAGCAGGTGCCAGGCGATGGCCTCGCCCTCGCGGTCCGGGTCTGTCGCGAGGAGGAGACGATCCGCCTGCTTGAGCTTGGCCTTTAAGTCCGCGACCTTCTTTTTCTTGTCCCCGTCGACGACGTAGATGGGCGTGAAGTTGTCCTCCGGGTTCACGCCGAGCTTCGCCCACGGCTCCTTCTTGTACTTCGCCGGGATGTCGGCGGCGCGGCCGGGGAGGTCGCGGATATGGCCGACGGAAGCCTCGACGATGTAGTCGTCGCCCAGATACTTCTGTATCTTCTTCGCCTTCGTCGCGGACTCCACGATGACCAGAGTCTTGCCACCTTCAGCCACGTTGACCGACACCTCGTTTCGCACAGCAAATATTCCTATCAGACAACTAGCACACGATTGGGCGGTCTGGTATTTCGGCCACTTCGGCCTACACTGCACGAGTGGTTGATTCACTCATCGAATTCCTGCACACCCTCATGGGGATATGGGTGTTCTACCCCATCGTCACGGTACTCATCGTCGCCGACGCGCTGTGCCCCCTGGTGCCGTCGGAAACCGTGCTCAACCTCGCCGGCGCCTTCTCCGCCTCGCGCGGCGTGCCCAACGTGTGGGGCGTGATCCTCGCCGCGGTGATCGGCGGCGTCGTCGGAGACAACGTCTGCTTCGCCCTCGGCGGCAAGCTGATCAACCGGGTGGAAAACCTCGACCCGGAGTCGAAGACGGGCCAGACGATCGCGTGGGTGCGCCGCAACATGAACCGCGGCGCCGGCGCGATGATCATCATGGCCCGCTTCATCCCGTGGGGGCGCTGGGTGGCCACGATCGTGCTCGGCTCGGTGCGCTACAACTGGTTCGCGTTCCTGTTCTTCGACACCATCGGCGTGATCGTCTGGGCGCTTCTCGGCGTCGGCGTGGGCTACCTCGGCGGCACGATCCTCTCGGACTACCCGCTGCTCGCGATGCTGTTCGGCGTGCTGCTCGGCTCGCTCGTGGGCTACGTCATCCAGAAGTGCCAGAACAGCTTCATGGAGTGGAACGACGTGCGGCGCGGGGTGAGCGCCTAGGCGGCATGAAAAAACGGGGCCTGCCGGCAGGCCCCGTCGATACGCAATATGCGCTAGATGGCGCGCACCTGCTGCGCCTGCGGGCCCTTCGCGCCCTCGCCGATCTCGAACTCGACCTGCTGGTTCTCCTCGAGGGTGCGGAAGCCGGAGCCCTGGATCTCGGAGTAGTGGACGAAGACGTCGGACGAGCCGTCGTCCGGAGCGATGAAGCCGAAGCCCTTTTCTGCGTTGAACCACTTAACAGTTCCGGTTGCCATGGTGAAACCTTTCAAAGTATTGCGTGATGGAAGTCGTCCACCAGGGCCGAAGCCGGTCCTGGTGCCCGCGTGCACGATCCTCGCGAGCACCACGTTGGGCGCACACAAATCTGTGACCGCACTCCAGTCTGCCACGAATCGGGTGACGTGGCACTAGTTCTGTGCTAGATCTTTGCCGCCAAATGGCATACTTCGGTTCCATCATGGATTCCCGTTTCGGCGCCGAGCTCGTCGGCGCGCTCGAACGCCGCCTCCCGTCGGCGACGATCACCCACGTCGAGCACGTTCCCGCACGTCAGGCGCGCTACGCCGAGTGGCCGTCGTGGGTGCAGCCAGAGCTCAAGCAGGTGCTTATCGACGCTGGCGTGTCCCGCCCGTACGCACACCAGACCGCGTGTGCGCAGCTGGCGTGGGAGGGCCGCGACGTGGTGGTGTCCACCGGGACGTCGTCGGGCAAGTCGCTCGGCTACCAGCTGCCGGTGCTCACCGCGCTGGCGCAGGACCCGACGGCGTGCGCGATGTACCTCACGCCGACGAAGGCGCTCGGGTCCGACCAGCTCCAGGCCACGCTGCGCATGACCCGGTCTGCGGGGCTGACCAGCATCAACCCCGCCCCGTACGACGGCGACACCCCGGCCGAGGCCCGCGCCGGCATCCGCGAGCAGACCCGCTTCGTGTTTACAAACCCCGACATGCTGCACGCCGGCATCCTCGGCTCACACGCGAAGTGGGCGCGGCTGCTGCGACACCTTCGCTACGTGGTAGTCGACGAGTGCCACACCTACCGCGGCGTCTTCGGCGCGAACGTGGCGCTCGTACTGCGCCGCCTGCTGCGCATCGCGCGCGCCTACGGGGCCTCGCCGACCGTGGTGTTCGCCTCCGCCACCGCCGCCGACCCGGCCGGGCAGGCGCGCCGGCTGTGCGGGCGCGAGGTGGCGGCGGTGACCGAGGACTGCGCCCCCGCCGGCGAGCGCACGATCGTGCTCTGGGAGCCCGGCTTCATCGAGGGCGCGGAGGGCGAGGGCGGCGCGCCGGTGCGCTACCCCGCCACCGCGGAGGCGGCCACCATCATGGCGGAGCTGCTCCGCCAGGGTGCGCGCACGCTCACGTTCGTGCGCTCCCGGCGCGCCGCGGAGACGGTGGCGATGCGCGCGCAGGAGGACCTCGTGGTCGCGGGCCGGGCCGACATGGCCGAGCGGGTGGCGTCCTACCGCGCCGGCTACCTCGCCGAGGACCGGCGCGCGCTCGAGCGTCGCCTCGACGAGGGCGACCTGCTCGGCCTGGCCACGACGAACGCGCTCGAGCTGGGCATCGACGTCGGCGGCCTCGACGCGGTGGTGATGGCGGGGTTCCCGGGCACCGTGGCGTCGTTTCGCCAGCAGGCGGGCCGCGCGGGGCGGCGCGGGCAGGGCTCCATCGCGGTCATGGTCGCGCGCGACGAGCCGATGGACACCTACCTCGTGCACCACCCCGCCGCGCTGTTGGGCAGGCCGGTGGAAAACAGCGTGTTCAACCCCTCCAACCCGTACATCCTGCGCGGTCACGTCTACTGCGCGGCGGTGGAGCGCCCGCTTACCGACGGCGACGTCGACGCGTTCGGCGCCCGCGAGGTGGTCGAGGAGCTCACCGCCGCCGGGCTGCTGCGCCGCCGCCCGCGGGGGTGGTTCGCGGTGCCCCAGCTCGGCTGCGAGGTCACGCCGGAGTCGGCGCACGCGCAGGTGAGTATCCGCGGCGGCGTGGGCGAGCAGGTGATGATCGTCGACGTCACCGACGGCCGGCTGCTGGGCACCGTGGACGCGGGCCGCGCCATGAGCCAGGTGTACGACGGCGCGGTGTACATCCACCAGGGCGAGTACTACGTGGTGCAGTCGCTCGACCTCGACGACTACGTCGCGCTCGTGGCCCCGGAGCGGCCGGACTACTCCACGCAGGCGCGCTCCACCACCGACATCACCGTCCTCGGCGCGCCGCACGCGCTCGTCGCGCCGTCGCCGGGTCTGCAGGTGGCCAGCGTCGACGTCGAGGTGGTCGACCGCGTCACCGGCTACGTCGTGCGGCTCGCGGACGGCACCGTGAGCGAGCACATCCCGCTCGACCTGCCCGAGCAGCGGCTTCACACCCGCGCGGTGGCCTACACGGTCGACCCGCTCGTGCTCGACGAGCTGGGCATCACCGCGGGCGAGACCCCTGGCGCGCTGCACGCGGCGGAGCACGCCGCGATCGGCCTGCTGCCGCTGCTGGCCACGTGCGACCGGTGGGACATCGGCGGGGTATCCACCGCGCTGCACCCGGACACGCTGCTGCCCACGGTGTTCGTCTACGACGGCCACCCGGGCGGGGCGGGGTTTGCCGACGAAGGCTTCGCCCGCTTCCACGAGTGGATCGAGGCGACATACGAGGCGGTGCGCTCGTGCGGCTGCGAGGACGGCTGCCCGTCCTGCGTGCAGTCGCCCAAGTGCGGCAACGGCAACCAGCCGCTGGACAAGCGCGCCGCGCTGAAGCTGCTCGGCGCGCTCGTGACCATGACGGCGTGAGACTGGGTCGGCGCGGGCACAGTGTCACGGGCCGGCGCGGGCGGCGGCCCCGCTGCCCCGGCGGGCGGCCTCGACGACGACGTCGCCCGCGTCGAAGGTGCAGGCGCGCAGGTCCGCCCCGTTCGCCTCGGCGGTCGAGCGTGCGGCGCCGCAGTAGTCGGCCCCGCGGTACAGGGCGCCCGCCCCGGCAACGGCGGCGAGGTCGGCCGCCACGCGCACGCGGTGGGCGTCGGCGACATGGGCCCCGAGCGCCGCGACCGCGAGCGCCAGCGCCACCACCGCGGCGATGATGCCGGTGGCGGTGACGGTGGCGGAGCCTTCGTCGTCACGCAGCCGCGTCACGGGAGCACCGCTGGGAACTCGGCGGGGAACTCAACTGGGAAGACCGCGGTGGCACGCATGGTGCCCACCGGCGCGGGGATGGACGCGGTGGCCGTGGCCAGGCCCGCGTGCTCGGTGACGGCGACCTCCCCGCGCGGCGCGGCGTAGTCGACGCCGAGGGCGTAGGCCCGGGCGGCGGCGCCCGCGGTGTCCACCGCGGCGATGTAGGCCGACATGGTCGCGATGCCGCCGACGATCGCCGCCGCGACGGCGACGAGCGTGGCCAGCGACAGCGCCGTCTCGACGGTGGTCATCGGCGGCCCGGCGTCGAGGAAAGGGCGTCCGTGATCACGCCTTCGATGGCGTTGGTGACGCCGTCGCCGTTGACCACGAGGTAGAGCACCCCGGCGAGCGCGGCGGCGGCCAAACTTCCGAAAGCGTATTCGATGGTCGACATCCCGTCGTCGCGGCGCAGGGTGCGCAGGCGGTCGAGGGCGAACAGGTAGGTGGCGGTGAGTGCGGAATTGATGTGCTGCATGGGAGTTTCTCCTTCGTGTTGAATGCGTTGAAGCGGGTTAGTTGATGAGGGTGGCGCCGAGGCTGATCACCGCGGGCGCGAGCCCGAGGACGAAAAACGCCGGCAGGAAACAGGCGGTCAGCGGGATGGCGATGAGGACGCCGGCGCGTTCCGCTTTGGCTTTGGCCCGGTCGCCGGCCTCGTCGCGCAGGTGGGCGGCGATGCGCTCGCACCCGTCGACGACGGCGGCACCGGAGGCGGCGGACATGGTCACAAGCCCGGCCAGGTCTTCCCCGCCGGGGAGGCGGTGGAGTTCGGACCAGGCGCGCGCGGGTTCTACCCCGAGCGCTGACAGCGAGGCCACCGTCTGCCACGGGCTGGGGCCGTCGACGTGGGTGTCGGCGACCGCGGCCGCGGCGGCGGCGGGCGGCAACCCGCTGCGCACGCATGCTGCGAACAGCTCGATGTCGCTGGCGCAGCGCTCCGGGTCGGCGGCGCGGGGGCCGTCGCGCGGAGCGTTCGAGGTGGCCTGGCGCGGGGTGCCGATGCGTTGCGACGGCTCCGCCGGCGCCACCACCAACGCCGCCGCGAGCAGGACGGCAGGGATGAGCCCGATCATGACGCCGCCCCCTGGATGATCCGCTGCGAGACGACGACGCCGGCGCACACGAGCGCGGTGCCCACGGTGAGCAGCACCCCACCGAGCCCGCCGCCAACAAGGAACGCGACCGGATTCGCCCCCATCGCGGTGCCCATGAGCACGCCCGCGAGCGGCAGCAGCGCGAGCACCACCGCCGTGGTCTGCGGCCCGGCGAGCGCGGCGCGGGTGGCGGCGCGGTGCCGGTTGGCGTGGTCGATCTCGTCGCGCGCCGCGGCGGCGAGGCGCGCGAGCGGCACGCCGCGGGTGGCGGACAGGGCCCACAGCACCCCGAGCCGGGCGAGCTCGGGCGTGTCCGCGGTGAACGCGCCGACGCCGGCGCCGGTGCGCGCGTGGTGCTTAAGGCGGGCGACGTCGCCGGCCAGCTCCGGCGGCGCGTCGGCAGGCAGGTGGTCTGCGGCGCGGGCGAGGGCGACCGGCGGCGCGGCGCCCGCCTCGAGGTTCGTGGCCAGGTGGCCGAGGAACGCAGCCGCGGCCTGGCTGCGGCGCGCCGCGGCCGCCGCCTCCCGGCGCGCGGCGACGGCGTGGACCGCGGCGGCTGCCGCCATGGACGCCGCGAAGACGAGGCTCGCCCGGTCGACGACGAGGGCCGCGGCAACGACGAGGGCGACGGCTGCCGGGATCGCGCGCGGGGCCGGGCGCCGCCGCGCGGGCTGCGTGTCCACCCGTGCGGCGGGCGGGGGAGGCGCCGCGGCGGCGGCAGCGGCGGCAAGCAGAAACGGTGCTGTCATGGGAGGAGCTCCTCGTAGCCGTCGGCGGGGCCGGTCGCCGCGTCCCAGACCACCCGGGCACGCACCGGGGCGCCCTCGAGCACGCCGATCTGGTGGAGCACCCGCACCCCGTCGGCGCGGCGCTTGACCACAAGCACGACGTCGATCGCGGCGGCGAGCTGCGCGTGTAGCCCGGCGCGGTCGAGCCCGCCGAGCGCGGCGAGGGCCTCGAAGCGGGCGGGGACCTCCTCGATCGAGTTGGCGTGCAGGGTGCCCGCTCCCCCGTCGTGGCCGGTGTTGAGCGCCGCGAGCAGGTCGACCACCTCCGCGCCGCGGATCTCGCCGACGACGATGCGGTCGGGCCGCATGCGCAGCGACTGGCGGACGAGGTCGGCGATGCCGATCGCGCCCGCACCCTCGGCGTTCGCGGCGCGGGTGGTCAAGTTGACCACGTGGGGGTGGGCGGGCGTGAGCTCGAGCGTGTCCTCGATGGCGACGATGCGCTCGGCCGGGTCGACCTCCGCGAGCAGCGCGGACAGCAGCGTCGTCTTGCCGGAGCCGGTGCCGCCGACCACCACGAACGCTTTCCGCTTCTCGACGACGCCACGCAGCACCCCCGCCCGCTCCCCGTCAAGCGCGCCGCGCGCCACCAAGTCGTCCAACGTGGCCGAGGCGGTGCGCAGCACGCGCAGGGAGATGCAGGTGCCCGCATGGGCCGTCGGCGCGAGCACGGCGTGGAACCGCAGCAGCGTGCCGTCGGCGCGGGCGACGTGGCCGTCGCAGAACGGCTGGGCGTCGTCGAGCCGGCGACCGCAGCTCGCGGCGAGGCGTGCGGCAAGGCGGCGCACCGCGGCTTCCGAGTCGAAGGTCAGGCCGCTGCGTTGCAGGCCGTGGCCCGCGTCAACGTAGACGGCGTCGGGCCCGTTGACGCAGATGTCGGTCACCGCCGGGTCCGCGAGCAGGGCTTCGAGGGGCCCGGTGCCTGTGGTGTCGTCGCGAAGCTGGCGCATGATGTCGAGCACCCCGAGGTCGCTGATCACCACCGCCTCCTCCCTGATGAGCGCCGCGAGGCGGGCGGGGTCGGGCGTGACGGGCTCGTCGGCGAGGCGGCGCTGCACCCGCGCGAGAATGTCGGCCTGCTGCATCTACGCCACCTCCCCGAGCACCGCGTCGGCGGCGCGCGCGAGCCCCCGCGGCAGGCGCAGCGGCAGACCGTGGCACTCCACCGTCTTCGGCAGGCCACGCACGTCGGGCACGTGCGCGACGACGCGCGCCCCGGCGGCGTGCTCCACCTCCGCCGGGCTGAGCGCGGCCCAACCGTGGTCGCGCAGCAGCAGCATGGGCGCCACACCGGCGGCGTTGCACTCGGCGACAAGGCGCGACGCCGCGGTGGCGGAGCGCAGCTGCGGCGCAGCCACGATTACCGCCGCGTCGCAGCGGCCCGGCAGCAACGGCAGCGGCGCGTCGACGACGCTGAGGCCGCCGCCGGCCGCCGCGCCGACGACCGCGTCGAGCTCGTCGCGCGTGAGCGGGTGCGAGTCCGCCACCTTCGTCCGGGAGAACGTGAGCACGGCGACGCCGTCCTCGGTCGCCGGCAGCGCGTGGCGCAGGTCCGCGTGGTTCACGGCGCCCTCGCCGATGTCGAGGTCGCCCCACCGCGCGCCCGGGGTCTGCTCGACCCCGAGGATGAGGTCGAGGGCGCCGGTGACCCTGTGGGCGTCGATAAGCATCGCGCTTTGCGACGCTGCCGCCCTCCCCAGCGAGCAAGCCACAACCGACGCGCCTACCCCGCCGCCCGCCCCGAGGACGGCAACGACGCGGCCGCTCGCCTGCGGCCCCGTGGCGAGGGAGAGGGCGCCGATCGCGCGCAGCAGGTCCGCGGCCTGGGCGGGCAGCGCGAAACAGGCGGGGCCGAACGCGGCGGTCGGGTCCTCGGCCGGGGTGGTGATGTCGGCCGCCACCGTGAACACCCGGGCGCGGTCGACGCTGGTGGCGGCGAGGTCGGGGGCGCGTGCGGCGTCGACAAGCAGGGCGAACGCCTTGGGCGCGTGGCGGGCGAGCTGGGTGGCGTCGGCGGCGTCGACGACCTGGCGCCCGGTGGCGGCGGCGATGTGGACGGCCTCGGTGTGGGCGGCGGGGTCGGCGACGGCGACGACGATCGTGGATTGCGTGTAAGCCATGCGCCTAGCGTGCAGCGACGCAATATCCGAATCAATACCCAGCCGTTTTTCTGTGGATAACCACCCCGTTTCGCTGACGCTGCAACAATTTCCTTGTGGATAACTTGCCACTTGAGTCACACGCGTTTCTCAGGCGGCAGTTACGGCGCCGTAGGGTTCGAGGAGTTAGACTTCTCAGCATGTCTTCCGCACAGCCCGTGGCGGCGTTCTTCGACCTGGACAAGACGATCATCGCGACATCGTCCGCGTTCGCGTTCGGCAAAGAATTCCTGCACAACGGGCTCATCTCGCGCCAGAAGGCGTGGGATCTTACGCTCACGAAGGCCCAGTACATGCTCGTCGGGCAGTCGAGCGAGAAGATGGACTCCACCCGCGACACCCTCGCCAACATGGTCACCGGCTGGCCGGTGCAGGAAATCCAGCGCATCACCACCGAAACCATGCGCAGCGTGGTCACCCCCGCCATCTACGCGGAGGCGCGCGAACTCATCGACACGCACAAGACCCAGGGCCACGACGTCATCATCATCTCCGCATCCGCCCGCATCCTCGTCGAACCCATCGCGCGCGAGCTGGGCGTGGACACCGTCGTAGCCACCGAGATGGCGGTCAAGGGCGGCCGGCTCACCGGCGAGATCACCCGCTACCTCAAGGGCGCGGCGAAAGCGGACGCGGTGCGACAATTCGCTGCGGACCACGGCTACGACCTCGACCAGTGCTACGCGTACTCCGACTCCGCCACCGACATCCCGATGCTCGAGCTCGTGGGCAACCCGGTCGCCGTGAACCCGGACCGCGCGCTGAAGAAGCACGCGCTGGCGAACGGGTGGCAGACCCGCACGTTCAAGAACCCGGAGCCACTCATCCAGATGCCGAACGCCCGCGAAGTGGGCATCGGCGCGGGCGTCATCGCCGGGGTGACGGCGCTCGCGGTGGCGGGCGTGTTCATCGCGCGGGCGGTGTCGGGCAAGTCGTCGGGCAAGTCGTCGGGCAAGTCTGGCGAGGACAAACGCCGCTCGGCCTAGCGCTGAGGTCTTATCCCCCGGCCCCGCAACACCCACAACCCCGCCACCCCGCCCCGGATTCGGGCATGTTCGCACCACTCCGGCTACCATCGTGTGGGAATATCTACAGGCACGATGCGGGTGCGCCACATGCAACCCGCCGCCGCCACGCAGGAAGGTTAGAAAACAGTGAGCAACGAAGGTCTCTACACCAGCGGCTCGACCGCTGTGTCCGCCAAGGTGGATTCGATTCCGCTGCGCGACACCGACGTCACGGTGCCCGGCCAGCAGTCCATTGGCACCCTCATCTCCAACGCGTCGGAGCAGGTGTCCACCCTCGTGCGCGGCGAGATCGAGCTGGCCAAGGCCGAGGTCGTCGGCGAGGTGAAGAAGGGCGCCGTGGGTGGCGGCCTGTTCGCCGTCGCGGGCGTCATCGCCCTCTACTCCACGTTCTTCCTCTTCTTCGCGCTCGCCGAGATGCTCGCCTCCTGGATGCACCGCGGCTGGGCGTTCCTCATCGTCTTCCTCATCATGCTCGCGCTCGCCGGGCTGCTCGCGTTCCTCGGTTTCAAGAAGCTGAAGAACATCAAGGCGCCGGAGAAGACCATCGAGAGCGTCAACGAGCTGAAGAACCTCAAGCCGGGCCAGGCGCAGAAGAACCTGGCCAAGGACGAGGCCGGCCTCTACACCTCCACCGGCACCGGCGCCACGGTCCCGCGCGCCGGCTCCACGGCGGTTACCCGCTAACGCACGCTCGCGTATCGACGGGGCTCCGCAGGCCCCGCACATCCCCCACGCGCTGCTGCACCTGGTGTGCAGTCAGCGCGTATCCCGTTTCTGAGGTGTCCAGCGAGGCGCCGAAGATCATGCCGGCCACCGCCCCGTCGGGGGTGAGCAGCGGCCCGCCGGAGTTGCCCTGGCGGATGTTCCCGCGGATCGTGTACGCCTCGCGCTCCACGCGCCCGGTGGTGTAAATGTCCGGCCCCGCGATGGTGAGCCTGCCGCGCACCCGCGCCGGCTCGGCCTCGAACGGCCCGGACTTGGGAAAGCCCATGACCACCGCGTCGTCGCCCTGCTCGAGCTCGCCCGCCGCCCAGCGCACCGCCGGCAGGCCGAGGTTGTCCGCCCGCAGCACCGCGATGTCGGTGTCCGGGTCGTAGAGCACGACCTCCGCGGGCTTGACACCCACCGCGGTGTCCAGCGCAACGCGCTCCGTCCCGGCGACGACGTGCGCGTTGGTAAGCACGTAGCCGTCCTCGATGACGAAGCCGGAGCCCATGAGGCGGCGCCGGCAGCTCTCCGCGTCGCCCATGACGTGCACGACGCTGGGCCGCAGCTTCTCGACGACCTCCGGCCGCAGCGCGTCATTACTCGGCGCCGCGACCTGCGCTCCGCGCGGGGACTCGAACGGGGACACGAGCGGGGGAAGGCCGGACTCGTCGAGGAGCGCGGCGAGCTTCGCGGGCAGCGCGGCCGCCCCGTCCGGCGCCGCCGCGTCGATGCCCGCGAGCACCCGCGAGTTGCGCAGCTCCTCCCCGAGCGCGCCGGGCACGGAGGCCGCGAGCGGGATGGAAATGAACCACACCACCAGCGCGAGCGCCACGGCCTGGAACAGCGCGCCCGCCGCCGAATCCGCGATCCGGGCGCCCCGCCCGCGCACGCGGGTGCGCAGGGTGCCGCCGACCGTTGCGCCCACGATATTGCCCAGGCCCACGAACAGCACCACGAGCGCGACGAGCAGCACGACCCGCACCGCCGTGGACTCGCTTAAGCCGAGGAAGAACGGGGCGAGCGCGAGGGCGATGACAAGCCCGGCGACGACGGCGACCGCGGAGACGACAGCGCTGAAGGCCCCCTGACGCCAGCCGCCCACGAACGCGGCGATGAGCGCGAGGGCGAGGGCGACGTCGATAAGCACTCGGCAGATGTTACCGTTCGCCGTTCGCGGAGCGGGCGAGCGCGGCGCGGAGGTCGCCGGGGCGCTCGTCCCACGGCTGCGCCCAGCCGCCGAGCTCGAGGGCGACGGCGAGCAGCACGCCGGTGAACCCCCAGACGAGGTACTCCCCCGCCCAGAACGACGGCCCGGCCCACGCCTTCCACCCCAGCATGGCGCGGTTCGCGGGCGCGACGAGCTCGCGCACCGGCGCGAAGAACACCGCGTCCGTCTCCTCCTCGCTGGCGGGGTGCACGTCCCCTGGGTCCGGCGAGTACGCAACCACCGGGCGCACGCGGCGGTTCGACCCGCCCGTGGTCGCCGTCGCCATCACCGCGAGCGGGATGACGCGGTCGGGGTCGAGCCCGGTCTCCTCCTCCGCCTCGCGCAGCGCGGCCGCCACGGGACCGGCGTCGCCTGGGTCGATGTGCCCTCCCGGAAACGCCATCTGGCCGGAGTGGCTGCGCATGCGCGGCGTGCGGTGCGTGAGCAGCACCCGCGCGTCCTTGGGGAGCTCGGCGGCGCCCGGGTCGCCGGCGAAGAGGATGAGCACCGCCGCCTCGTCCTCCCCGTCCGCCTGCCGCACGCGTTTGCCCAGCAGCCGGCGCGCGGCCGAGGCCTGCTCTCCGTCCTCGAGCGCGCGCACGAGCGGGGCGAGCCACGCGGGCGCCTCGTCCGGGTGCAGCGGGGTGTCCGCCACTACAGCACCCCCGCCACGGCGTCCGCCAGCTCGTCGGCGGAGGTGAACTCGCGAGCGAAGACGGCGACCCGCTCGCCGCCGCGCAGCACCACCGTCACGGGCACGACGCCGGGCAGCCCGAGAGTGCCGGCGAACCGGTTCGCGTCGTCCTGGTAGCTCGGCAGGTCCACGCCGAGGTCGTTGAGCAGCGCGGCGCCGTTCGCGGCATTGCCGTCCGCGTGGACGCCCACCACCTCGTACTCGGGGTGGGCCCGGGCGAAGTCCGCGACCGCCGGCAGCTCCTCGCGGCACGGCGCGCACCACCACGCCCACACGTTGACCACGGCGATCTCCTTGCCCTGCCCCGCCTTTCGCCCGCCGAGGCACGGCAGGTCCACCCCGCCGATCGCGCCGTCCGGGCAATCGGGGCGCGCGGGCACGTCCGGCGCCGAGGATGCGCCGGCGGATTCGCCGGTGGCGTTGTCGGCCGGAGGTGCGTCGTCGATAAGCAATATGCGCGCGCCCGCGACGACGAGCGCGGTGAGCGCGACGACGGCGACCACGCTGGCCCACACCGTCCTTTTCACAGGCGCACCTCCCCCTTGATGAGGTCCGCCGCCTCGGGGCCGGTGGGGCCGGCGCCGAAGCTCGGGCAGTCGAACGCGATGGGGCACACGCCGCAGGCGGGCTTGCGGGCGCGGCAGACGCGGCGGCCCTGGAAGATGATGCGGTGGGAGAACATCGTCCACTCGGCGGGTTCGATGAGCTCGGCGACGGCGCGCTCGATCTTCACCGGGTCCGTGTCCTCGGTGAGCATGAGGCGCTTGGTGAGGCGCTGGAAGTGCGTATCGACGGTCAGCCCCGGCAACCCGAACGCGTTGCCGCGGACGACGTGCGCGGTCTTGCGGCCGACGCCCGGCAGGGTGACGAGGTCCTCGAGTGCTTCCGGCACCTCGCCGCCGTAGTCCGCGACGAGCTTCTGGCCCAGGCCGATGAGGTTTTTCGCCTTGGACCGGTAGAAGCCGGCGGAGCGGATGATCGCCTCGATGTCGCCCTGGTTCGCGCGCGCGTACGCCTCCGCGGTGGGGTATTTCGCGAAGAGCTCGGGGGTGACCATGTTCACCCGCGCGTCGGTGGTCTGCGCCGAGAGCACCGTGGCGACGAGCAGCTCGAGGGCGTTGGAGAAGTCGAGCTCCGCGTGCGCGTCCGGGAAGGCCTCCGCGAGCGTGCGGTTGATGCGGCGCGCCCGGCGCTTGCGGCCCAGCGGCGTCTCCTCCCCGAGCGCCGCTGGGTGGGTGCCGGGGCGGCGGTGCTTGGCTGGGGTGGTTGACGGCATGGGAGACATGCTAGCCAGCGCGTCCGTAGAATGGCAGCCATGAGTGTGATCCTGGTGCTGCTCGTCCCGCTACTGTTGGGCATCTTCCCGCTGTGCATGGAGCGGCTGGAGGCGCGCGTCGTCGACTAGGCGGGCGCTTCCCAAGCCCCGGCGAATCGGCCGGGCGAAACAGCCGTCGACGAAAATCTGTAGATGGTACGATTCGAAAATGTTGTGACGGTCACACCGAAACAGCGCGGACGTGGCGCCCGCCACGGGCCCCACCGCAACCCTGAACGCGACCCCGAGGAGAACACATGGAAGGCGTACAAGAGACTCTCGCCCGCGCCGGCATCTTTCAGGGCGTGGATCCGGAGGCTGTCTCCGCCCTGACCGAGGAGATGGACACCGTCACCTTCCCCAAGGGCACAACGATTTTCGACGAAGGCGAGCCCGGCGACCGCCTCTACATCATCGTCGAGGGCAAGGTGAAGCTCGCCCGCCACGCGCCGGACGGGCGCGAAAACCTCCTCTCCGTGATGGGCCCGTCCGACATGTTCGGCGAGCTCTCCATCTTCGACCCGGGCCCGCGCACCTCGTCCGCCGTGTGCGTCACCGACGTCACCTGCGCGACCATGGACTCCACCATGCTGCGCACCTGGATCGACTCCCACCCGGAGATCTCCCAGCAGCTCCTCCGCGTGCTGGCGCGCCGCCTGCGCCGCACGAACGCGTCGCTCGCAGACCTCATCTTCACCGACGTTCCGGGCCGCGTGGCCAAGACGCTGCTGCAGCTGGCCAACCGCTTCGGCACCCACGAGGGCGGTGCGCTGCGCGTGAACCACGACCTCACGCAGGAGGAGATCGCGCAGCTCGTCGGCGCCTCCCGCGAGACCGTGAACAAGGCGCTGGCCACCTTCGCCCACCGCGGCTGGATCCGCCTCGAGGGCAAGAGCGTGCTCATCGTGGACACGGAGCACCTCGCGCGCCGCGCCCGGTAGCGACAGCGGCGCGCCTCGTAGCGGCTAGTTCGTCGCCTTGAGGTAGCGCAGCGCGACGCGGGTCGACTGCTCGGCGGCGCCGCGCAGGACCGGGTCAACGTCGTCGTAGATCGCGTCGACGATGCTGTTCACATCGGCGTTCTCGCCCTGGGTCTTCAGCGCCTCCCGGATCTGGTCGAGGCGGAGGTTGCGGCGGTCGGTGTACTTGCGGGCGTAGGCGGAAAGATCCTCGCCCTCCGGGCCGTGGCCGGGCAGCATGGGGATGCCCTTGCCCGCCTCCTCGAGCATCTCCAGGGAGTCGAGGTAGGCGCCGAGGTCGCCGTCCGTCTCGGAGATCATCGTCGTGTGGCGCCCGGCGATCGTGTCGCCGGTGAGGATGGCCTCGGGCGCGCCGTCGGTGTCCTCGCCGGGGTAGACGAAGTAGCACACGGAATCGCTCGTGTGGCCCGGGGTGGCCACGACCTTCACGCGCGGGGTGACGCCGTCGACGGCGATGACCTCGCCGTCCGCCAGCGGCTCAGCGCCCGCGCAGTACTGCTTGTCAAAGGCCCGGATCGGCGCGCCGGTGAGCTGGCGGAAACGCTCCGCGCCGTCCGCGTGGTCGTGGTGGCGGTGGGTGAGCAGGATGAGGGCGACGTCGCCGGCCTTCGACTGCAGGACGTTGAGGTGGCCCTCGTCCTCCGGACCCGGGTCCACGACGATGCTGCGTGCGTCACCTTCGCCGCGGATCACCCAGGAGTTGGTGCCCTCAAGCGCCGCGTAGCTGGGGTTCGGCGCCAGGACCACCGCGGCGTTGGGGGTCACTGGGCGCAACTGGCTGTATGCGGGATGCTTCATGGTTCCCAGCGTACCTGCCTGCGGTGGCGTCGATACGCGGGCTAGCCCTTGAGCTCGACGACGAGCTCGACCTCGACCGGGGTGTCCATCGGCAGCACCGCGACGCCGACGGCGGAGCGCGCGTGGGCCCCGGCCTCGCCGAAGATCTCCTGCATGAGCTCGGAGGCACCATTGACGACGCCCGGTTGGCCCGTAAACGCCGGGTCGGAGGCCACGAAGCCGACGACCTTGAGCACGCGCTCGACGTTGTCGATGCCAACGAGCGCGTCGACCGCGGCCAGCGCGTTGAGTGCCGCCTGGCGGGCGTAACCGTAGGCGTCCTCCTGCGACACCTCCGCGCCGACCTTGCCGGTGGCGGGGAGATTTCCGTCGACGAACGGGAGCTGGCCCGACGTCCACACCTGGTTGCCTGCCTGGACGGCGGGCACGTACGCCGCAACCGGGGCCGCGACGGCCGGCAGCTCGATGCCGAGTTCCTTGAGCTTGTCAGACCACATTTACTCTGCCTCCCGCTTCATGTAGGCGATGACGTTATCCGGCGTCGGGCCCGGGGTGACGGCGACGAGCTCCCACCCGTCCTCGCCCCAGGTGTCCAGGATCTGTTTCGTCGCGTGCGTGAGCAGCGGCACTGTCGCGTATTCCCACTTCGTCGTAGCCATGGCGCCCAACACTACCTACAGGCCGACGACTTCGCCGCCGCTGAAGAGGTACTCCGCCCAGTCGGTGACGTGGGGGTTCTTGCGCAGCACCGCACGGCGCTGGCGCTCGGTGAGCCCGCCCCAGACGCCGAACTCCACCTTGTTGTCCAAGGCGTCGGCGCGGCACTCGGTGAGCACCGGGCAGGCGCGGCAGATCGCCGCCGCCTTGCGCTGCTCGGCGCCGCGGACGAAGAGCGCGTCCGGGTCGCCGCCGCGACACTGGGCGTGGGTGACCCAGTCCCCGCGGTCGTATACGAGGCGGCCGGAGGCGTCGCACTTGCGGGCGGTGGCGTGCTGCTGCGCCTGCGCCGTCGTCTCCCGAGTCGTACGTCCCAGCGTGGTGGTCATTGCCGTGCTCCTTACATCTCACCGCATATCTTCCGAACAATGTAAATGTAATCACACGGCAGGATTTTCTGTCTAATGGATCACAATTTCGGGGGGACGCGAGTATTCCCCCGCGGCTCCGTCGTCATTTAAGGTATTGGCGTGTCCGCCTTGAAATCCCTCGGAAGCATGCTCGCCGCGCTCGTCGCCGCAGCCCTCGCCATCGCGCTGTGCATCGCGCCGGTCGCAGGTCTCGGCGGCGCCGCCATCGCGCGCACCGACGACACGATGCAGTCCAACCTCTCCGACCTGACCAGCGGCGACCTCCCCGGCGTCTCCACGATCACGGACGTCAACGGCACACCGATGGCGTGGATTTTCAAGCAGCGCCGCTACGACGTCCCCAGCGCCGACATCGCCCAGTACGCGAAGGACGCGCTCGTTTCCACGGAGGACCGCCGCTTCTACGAGCACGAAGGCGTGGACATGCAGGGCTTCGCCCGCGCGATGGTGACCAACGTGCTCGCGGGCGGGGTGGAACAGGGCGCGTCCACCATCAACCAGCAGTACGTGAAGAACTACCTCTGGCTCATCGACGCAGACAACGAGGAGGAGGCGCAGGCCGCCACCGAGCAGTCGATCCCGCGCAAGCTGCGCGAGATGCGCATGGCCTCCGACCTGGACAAGACGCTGGACAAAGACGAGATCCTCACGAGGTACCTCAACCTCGTCTCTTTCGGCAACCACGCCTTCGGCATCGAGGCGGCCGCGCGCACGTACTTCAACACCTCCGCGCGCGACCTCAACCCGGCGCAGGCGGCGCTGCTCGTCGGCCTGCTCCAGTCCGTCGAGGGCCTTAACCCGTACACGAACCCGGACGGCGCGGTCCGCCGCCGCAACGTGGTGCTGAATAACATGGCGGCCGAGGGCTACATCGAGCAGTCCGAGGCAGACCGCTGGGCCGGTGCCCCGCTCGGCGTGCTGGATACGCCGAACACGCTGCCGGAGGGCTGCATCACCGCCGGCGACAGCGGCTTCATGTGCGACTACGCGCTGAAGTACCTCGCGGACAAGGGCCTCGACCTGGACGCGATCAAGAACGGCTCGTACACCATCACCACCACGCTCGACCCGGTCGCCCAGGAGGCGGCGCTCAACGCGGCGCGCAACAACGTCAGCCCGTACACCCCCGGCGTTGCGGAGGTCCTCGACATCGTCGAGCCCGGCACGGAGTCGCACGACATCAAGGCGATGGCGTCCTCGCGCTACTACGGCCTCGACCTCGACCAGAGCCAGACCATCCTGCCGCAGCCGGCCTCGCTCGTCGGCGCGGGCGCGGGCTCGGTGTTCAAGATCTTCACCGCCGCCACCGCCCTCGAGCAGGGCTACGGCCTGGACACGATGCTGGACACCCCGGCGCGCTCCGTCGTCTACGGCATGGGCAAGGGCGGCGCGGACAACTGCCCGCCGGACGCCTACTGCGTGGAAAACGCCGGCACGTACGCGCCGCGCATGTCGCTGCAGGACGCGCTGGCTCACTCCCCCAACACCACCTTCATCGAGCTCATCCAGCGCCTCGGCGTCGCCCCGGTGGTAGACATGGCGGTGCGCCTCGGCCTGCGCTCCTACAACGACCCGAACTCGTTCGGCGACGGGCGCAGCATCGTCCAGGCGGCGAAGGACGAGAACATGGGCTCGTTCACGCTCGGCCCGCTCGCGGTCAACCCGCTCGAGCTCGCCAACGTCGGCGCGACGCTCGCCTCCGAGGGCCGCTGGTGCGAGCCGAACCCCATCGCCCAGGTCGTCGACGAGCACGGCAACCAGGTCTACATCGACCGCCCGGCCTGCGAGCAGGCCCTCGACCCGGACATCGCGGGCGCGCTCGCGGCGGGCATGTCCAAGGACGTCGTCGACGGGACCGGCTCCGCGGCGGCGAAGCACAACAACTGGACGTTCCCCGCCGCCGCGAAGACCGGCACGACGGAGACCCACCAGTCCTCCGCGTTCCTCGGCTTCACCCGCGCCTTCGCGGCCGCGCCGTACATCTTCAACGACGGCACCCAGACCGCCCCGCTGTGCACCACGCCGGTGCGCCAGTGCGTCGAGGGCAACCTGTTCGGCGGCAACGAGGCCGCGGAGACGTGGTTCCAGGCCGCGTACGGCGTACCGGGCGCGGCCGCCGCGGGCCTGCCCACCTCGAGCGCCGTCCACCAGCGCGGGACGCGGCGCGCGGCCCTCGACGCGGTGGTGGGCATGCAGGCCGCGGCGGCGAAGGCCCAGCTCGAGTCGCAGGGCTTCACGGTCACCCAGACCACCGTCTTCGGCGACGGCTCCCCCGCCGGCACCGTCGTTGCCGCGATCCCCGCGGACGAGGCGCTCGCGTCCGGCGCCCTGGTCACGCTCAACGTGTCGGACGGTTCCCGCGCCACCGGCACGTTCGCGCCCCCGACCACGTCCGGCGCGGCCCCCACCGCGCCGGCCGGCGCGAGCGCGACCACCTCGCCCGCGCCGCTCGATTTCAGCGGCATCGAGCAGTCGCTTTCCGACGCCCGCGATGCGATCGCCGACGTCTTCGGCAACTAGCCCCCAAATTAACCCCGGAGCTAGCCCAGCCGCGCCTTCACGGCCTCGGAGATGCGCTTGCCGTCGGCGCGGCCCTCGGCCTTCGCCGTCGCGGCCTTCATCACCTGCCCCATCTGGGCCATGGAGGTGGCGCCGGTCTCGGCGACAGCGTCGTCGATAAGCTGCGAAAGCTCCTCGTCGGTGAGCTGCTTCGGCTGGTATTCCTCGAGGATGGCGGCCTCCCCGAGCTCGGTCTGCGCGAGATCCTCGCGGCCGTTGGTCTGGTAGATCTCTGCGGACTCGCGGCGCTTTTTGATCTCGCGGGCGATGATCTTCTGGATCTCCGCGTCGTCCACCTCGTGCTTCGCCCCCTCGGTCTCGGCGGTCTGGATCGCGGCGAGCAGCATGCGGATCGTGCCGGTGCGCTCCTTCTCCTTCGCCTTCATGGCTTCTTTGAGGTCTGCGCGGATCTGGTCTTTCAATGCACTCATGGCTGCGAGATTACAGTGGTGCGGGTGAAGAGGTTCATGGGTACCGCAGGAGCACTAGGCGTATCGACGGCTGCGTGGGCCTACGCCGAACGCAACAACTTCCAGCTCAGAGAGGTCGAGCTGCCGCTGCTTGCACCCGGGGCTCTCGGGGGGCGCGACGCGTTCCGGATCCTCCACATCTCGGACCTGCACATGATCCCGGGGCAGCGCAAGAAGGTGTCGTTCGTCTCCGGGCTGGACGCGCTCGAGCCGGACTTGGTGGTCAACACCGGCGACAACCTCTCCGACGAGGCCGGGGTGCCGTGGGTGCTCGACGCGCTCGGCCCGCTGCTCGACCGGCCGGGCGCCTTCGTCTTCGGCACCAACGACTACTGGGCGCCGCGGCCGGTCAACCCGCTGAAGTACCTCACCGGGGCGAAGCGGGAACCCTCGTACGTGGACCTGCCGTGGGAGGGCATGCGCGCCGCGTTTATCGAGCGCGGCTGGCACGACGCCACGCACGCCCGCCTCGAGTTCAAGGCCTCCGGCGTGCGCCTCGCCATCGCCGGTGTGGACGACCCGCACCACGACCTCGACGACTACGCGCAGGTCGCCGGCGCCCCGAACCCGGACGCGGACCTGTCCCTCGGCCTGCTCCACGCGCCCTACCGCCGCGTCCTAGACGCGTTCGAGGCGGACGGCTACCAGCTCGCGCTGGCCGGGCACACCCACGGCGGCCAGATCTGCCTGCCGGGCGGGCGCGCCATTGTAACCAACGCCGACATCGACCGGCGCCGCGCGTCCGGCCTGCACCGCTACGGGGCGATGTGGATGGAGGTGTCCAACGGGCTCGGGCAGTCGAAGTACGCGCCGGTGCGCTTGTTCTGCCCGCCGTCGGCGACGCTCATCCGGGTGACGGAGCGGTAGCTTCTGGTTTGCAAGACCTCAAGCCGCAAACCCCACCTACGCAGCAGTTTTGGCCACGCGCGCGCCCGGGGGTATTGTGTTCCGAGTACCGCGGGCAACCGCGAGATACAACCGGGATATGGCGCAGCTTGGTAGCGCGCTTCGTTCGGGACGAAGAGGTCGCAGGTTCAAATCCTGTTATCCCGACCACCACGAAAACCCGCCACTACGGCGGGTTTTTTCGCGTTAACGCTCCCGCAACACCGCCTCCTGCACACTGAGGGCGTCCCACAGTCTCTACGCCCCGGCGCTTTGCTCTACTGCGGCAGGTGCTTCGAGATCTCCGGCCACGCCACCGCGACCCCGATCACGGCCAGCACCGCAATCACGATGCCGATGATTGCGCCGGTGCTGCTGCCCTTCGACGTCGGTGTGGAATCGGTGCCCGAGTGCACCGCGGGCGACGGCGAGGGAGCCGGAGTCGAGGTGGAGGTGGGGGCAGGGGTCGGGGCAGGAAGGGTCTCCGTCACCTCACGCTCGACAACGAAGTCGCGCTCCCGCGGGCGCGACGCGTCGAGCGTCTGCAGCGCCGCTCGCTTCGCTGCCGCTGCGGTGGACGCATCGTCCGCCGCCTTGCGCGCCTCGGCGAGCGCCGCGTCGGCGGACGAGGCTCGTTTCTGCTGGTCGGAGAGGTTCTGCGTGGTGGCGGTCACGGCGTCGATAAGCGGCTGCTTCGGGGTCCGCTTCGCTTTGTCCAAGGTGGCATCGGCGTCGGTCTTCGCCGCGGCCGCCGCGTCGCGGTCCTTGCGGGCAGCGTCGCGGGAGGCGGACACGCGGTCGAGGTCTAACTGGGCCTGCTTGCTCCGAGCGGCCGCGCTGTCGGTCTTCGCGGAGACTTCATCGGCGTTCTTGCGCGCCCCGTCGACCCCGGCGAGGTAGATCACGATCAAGCCAGCTGCGAGCTTCTCGGCGTTCTCGATCTCTTTGCGGTCCGCGTCGTAGTCCACCTTGGTGATCTTCGGGTCCATGCCCTGTTGTGCGTTTCGCGAGAATCCGCGCACGTCGGAGGCGATGTTGGCGTACGACGGCGTGACGCCTTTCGTGTCCCGGAGATTGTCGCGCATCGCGGGGGTTTGCATGGCCTCTCTCGCTCCCGCGGGGAGGTAGAACGGGCTACCGCTGCGCTTGGCGCGCTGGGTGGAAGCGTCGGCCGGGAAGTAGGATCGGGTGTTCAAATTGACCTGGTCGTGGAAGAACATCGTGGTCGCCCAGACGGTGCCATCTGGTTCGACGGTGATGCCAAGCCCCATTCCCTCATAGTTCGGGCTCAACATGTTCTTGTTATGCCCCGGCGAGTTGTGCCACCCAGTAAACAGCTTTTCGGGCAGTGTCTTCCACTGCTCTCGCGTCGCTTTTGCGGTCGGCGCGCCAAGGAAGTGCCCCGCGATGTTTTCGCCCGAGCGGCCATAGTCCGCCGCCTCGGAGTGCCGAAACGCTGTCTCATCGCCCTTTTTCGCACCAACCCAGGTGCCAAGCCGGGGGATGTCCGCCACCATCTGGTCGGACCACGCCTGCGCCTGCTGGATGTAGATTTCGTGGGTCACCAGCGGGTGCAGCCCGTTGGCGACGCGGTAGTCATTGATCATTTCGGCAACAGCCTGGCCGGTGAGCCGCTCCCAGTCCTCCACCGAGTAATCGGATCCGGTGCGCACTCGCTCGTCGAACTTGGCGCGCTCCGCCTTGACCTCTTCGCCGATCGCAACCGATTTTCTCAGCCCGTCCTCGGCCTTGGACAGCGCGTCCTTCTTCTCCTGCAGCTGCTTGTCCAGGTCGTTGAATTCGGCTTGGGCGGCGTCGCGGGTGGCGCGGGCGTCGTCGACACGCTTTTGCGCCGTGCCGAGCTTGGCCTCCGCATCACGCAGCTGGGACGACGCCGCATCGGCCGCTCGCTGCTTGCCCTCGACATCGATGGCGTCCAGCGCCGCCTTCGCAGCCGCCGCGTTTGCGCGAGCCGTATCGACGTCCGCACGCGCCTTCCCTGCCGCCTCCTCCGCGTCGGCAACGCGCTGGTTGGCCTGGTTCAGGGTGCGCTCCGCCTCAGAAACGTCGCCGCTCGCCGCGTCGCGGTCCCGCTGCCATTCCCCCAGCGCGTCGGCGTAAGCCTGCTGGTCCACCTCCGAAACGGTGCGGGTTTGCACTGTCTGCGCGAGCGCGTCCGGCGCGACGACGTGGATGGTGGAGACCGACATGGCGACCGCCAGGGTGGCGGCGGTGAGACGTGTGCGTTGCATGGCATCCCTCTGGGTTTTCTCTGTGACCAGTAGATGCACTCAGACTAATACGACGACTTCAACCCCGAGATATTACTTAACAACTTCTCAGTTTCCCGGGGTAATCGTCTCTACTGCGGCAGGTGCTTCGAGATCTCCGGCCACGCCGCCGCGACCCCGATCACGGCCAGCACCGCGATGACGATACCGACGATTGCGCCGGTGCTGCTGCCCTTCGACGCCGGCTTGGAATCGGTGGCCGGCTTGGAATCGCCAGCCGGCGCCGTGCTCGAGGGCGCCGTGTTCGTCGGCGTATCGGGAACCGCAACGGAAGCCAGGCGCGGGTCCAGCCCCCGACGCTTCCCGGCAGCCTTGCTCGCCTTGTCGAGCTGCACGGTGACCGCGGTGCTCTCTTTGGTCTGCGGACGCGACGACGTGGGTGGAAGCGAACGGGACGGCGACGACGAGCACCACGGCGGGGATGGTTGTGCGTTTCATCGATAGCTCCTTACGACGGGCTGGACGCTCAAATGTACTCCTATCCAAAGCGTGCGAAAACCCTCCGGAACGTGGGGTTCCGGAGGGTTATTCGTCGTCAAGCGATGCGCTAGAGCTTCGCAATCGGGCCGAGCACGTCGTCGACCGCGAACGGCGCGACGAGCGCGATCACGGACAGCAGCGCGAGGATGCCGAGGATCACCGCGGCGATCGGGGAGCTCACCGAGCTACCGCTAATCGACGAGCCTTCGGCAGAGGACCCGGACGAGCCATTCGCATCCGTCTTGGCATCCGTCTTGGCATCCGCCGGCTTGTCCTCAGCCTTCATCATCTTGTTCTCGAAGGTGAGGCCGTGGTTGATCGGGTCGATGCCCAGCGCGTTCATGGACGCGAAGAACAGGTCCGTCTGGTCGATCTGGCCGGTCAGGTTCGCCGCGCCCGGGCCGGAGGCCGCGACGCGCAGCTGGGAGCCGGTGTGCTCCTGGCCACCGAGGGCGTCGGCGTCCTCGTTGGTCTTGGAGGTGGCGAAGTTGATGGCCATGGTCGAGCCGTCGGCGGTGGTCAGCTGGGTGACGCGGCCGGCGGTGTTGGCGCCCTCGTAGGTGATCTGCGCGGTGTGCGCGTGGTCCGCGGTGGCGACGATGAGGGTCGGCTCCTGGGTCTTGTTCACCCAGTTCTGCACGGCCTGGACGGCCTCGTCGAGCTGGCCGACCTCGCCGATGAGGCCGCAGGCGTCCGCCTGGTGGTCAGCCTTGTCCGGGGAGGCGGACTCGACCTGAAGCAGGAAGCCCTTGTCGTTCTGCAGCAGCTCGAGGGCCTTGGTGGTCATCGCGGACAGGCGCGGGGTCTCGGCGGTGAACTCCGGGTTGGCCACGCACTCGGCCGGGGCGACGTCGCCGCCGTTGACCGTCGGGATGGTCTGGCTGAGCACGCGCGGCATGTTGCCGCCGGCGAAGAGGCCCAGGACCGGCTTCTCGGAGTTCGCCACGGAGATGGCGTTGAGCTCGGACGCCTTGGTCACCACCTGGTAGCCGTTGTCCTTCGCGTTATCCAGCACGGACTTGCCGGCGGTCCAAGTGTTGCCGTCCTTGCCCCACTTGCCGCCCTGCTTGACCTCGGCGTCGAAGTACTTCGCGCCGCCTCCCAGGGTGACGTCCGCGCGCAGGTCGACGATCTGCTCGGAGATGGAGCCGAGGCCGCCGTTCTCGCGCAGCTGCTCGCCCTTCGCCGGCTTCGCGTCGCCGGACGGCGCGTAGTAGGCGCGGTTGAGCGCGTGCGCCGCGAAGGCAGCCGGGGTGGCGTCCTGGATCTCGGCGGTGGTGACGTTACCGATCTTCATGCCCTTGGCCTTGGCCAGCTCGCCCATGGTGGCAACCGGCTTGCCGGCGTTGTCCACGCCGATCGCGCCGTTGTAGGTCTTCACACCCGAGTTCCAGCCGGTGCCGGACGCCGCGGAGTCGGTGACGTAGTCCGGCAGGCCCGTCTTCTTGTCCAGCGCGAACGTGGTCATGTAGCCGGTGTAGTCGAGGTTGTCCAGGCCGTCGAAGCGGCCCGCGGAGCCCTTGAGGTAGTTGCGGGCTGCGGTGATCTCGGAGTCGCCGGTGCCGTCGCCGATGAGGACGACGACGTTCTTCGCCTTCGCGTTGTCGATGCCCTGGCCGGCGGTGCCGAACTGGGCGCAGTCGCCGACCTTCGGCGCCGCGCCGGCGGCGACGAGGTAGCAGAGCTGGTCGCCGGGCTTTGCGTTACGACGGTTCGCCAGCGACATCACCTTGTTCCCAGAGTTCACCTTCCACGGCTTCTGGCCGCCCTTGGTGCCGTTGTTCAGGCCGAGGGCGTTGGCCATGACGTAGAAGGCATCGGTCTGGTCGAGCTGGCCGTTGACGTTTTCAGAACCCGGGCCGTAGCCCGCGATGCGCACCTGGGTGCCGGTGTGCTGCATGGAGTAGTTGCCGGACTCGAAGGTCTCCCACGGCACAGTGCCGAAAGCGACGGACATGACCGCACCGCCGTCCTTCGGGGAGCGCAGGCGGGTGACCGGGGAGACGGACGGCTGGCCGTCCGGCACGATCTCGGCGGTGTGCGCGTGGTCGGCGGTGACCACGATCAGGGTGTCCTTGTCCTTCTTGGCAAAGTCCAGGGCTTCCTTGATCACTTCGTCGATCTGCTCGGTCTCGCCGATGAGGCCGCAGGCGTCGGCGGCGTGATCCGCCTTGTCAATGGACGCCGATTCGACCTGCAAGAAGAAGCCCTTGTCGGCCGAAGGGTCGTCGAGAAGCTCGATGGCTTTCTTGGTCATCTCCGCTGCGGTCGGCTCGTTGCCGGTGTCCTGCGCGAGGCAGGTCTCCGGCTGCATGTCCTCGGCGTGGCCCGGGACGGTGCGGTTGTAGCGGCGGGTCATGTTGCCATCGTTGAATAGGCCCAGGACCGGGTTGTTCTGGTCGGCCTTGGTGATGCCGTCGAGGCCGGCCTTGTCGTCGACGACGGTGAAGCCCTTGGCGATGGCGTTTTCGCGGACGGTCTTGCCCGCCTCCCAATCGGCGCCGCCGTCGTTCTTGTTGGTCAGGAACGGGTTGCGGTTCTCGCCGCCCGCCTGCACCTCGGTGTTGAAGTACTTGCGGCCGCCGCCGAGGGTGACGTCGGCGCGGGTGTCAATGATCTGCTCAGAGATGGAGCCCAGGCCGCCGTTCTCGCGTGCCTCCGGGCCCTTGACAACCTTCTTCTCGCCCGACGGCGCGTAGTACCCGCGCTGGGAGATGTGGGAGTGCATCGCGCCCGGGGTTGCGTCCTGGATCTCCGCGGTGGAGACGTTACCAGTGCGCATGCCGGCGTTCTTGGCCATTTCGAGGAGGTTCTCGTGCGGCTTTCCGGCGATGTCCACAGACAGCGCACCGTTGTAGGTCTTCACACCAGCTGACCACCCGGTCGCAGACGCGGCGGAATCCGTGACGTACTGGCGCTTGCCGTCCGCTCCAATGGCGAAGGTGGTGTATGCGCCGGATGCGGTCAGCTCGTCTAGGCCCTCGAAGCGGCCGTTGGCGCCTTTGAGGTAGTTGCGGGCTGCGGTGATCTCCTGGTGGCCCATGCCGTCGCCCAGAATGAAGATGACGTTGCGGGCCTGGGCGTCGGAGTTGCCCTGTCCGCCCTTGCCAAACTGGGTGCAATCGCCCGGCTGCGGCGCGCGGACGTTGCCCTGGGAATCGATGGTGATGCAGGACTCTTTGCCATTGAAGTTCTGCTCCGCCGGAGCGGCGAGGGAGGTGGGCAGGTTGGCCATGGCCAGCGCGGAGACGCTGACCACCGTGGCGGCTGCCTTAAGCGGGAAACGCATGTGAGGTTCCTTTAGAAACGAGCGGGTAGATGCCGGTCTTTCAACCAATGCGCAAGCTACGCCCGCCACGTTTCCAACAGGAAACACTCAGATGAATTTTAGGTGGCGCCGAGTTACGGCCAGTTCAAGGCCCCACCGCAGGAGGGCTAGCCGATGCGCGGAAGCCCTAGCTGCGCCGCCAGGTCCGGGGCAACCATCGGCAGCGCGACTGCAGCTGCGCCGAGGGCGACGAGCAGCGCCGCGACAACGCCGGCGACGATGCCAGCGGTGCTGCTGGAGCGCTCGTCCGCCGGCGCGGGCTGCTCCTTGGTGGGTTGCTGGGTGTTCGTCGAGTTTGCCGCAGCGGTCGCAGTCACGGTCTCGGTCGCAGTCGCTGTCGACGTTCCTCCGGTCTTAGACGGGATCTCCTTCAACGTCGGCGTCGGCTTCGGTGGCTGCGGGAGCTCAGGCACCGCTGGCGTCGTAGACGGCTGCGCGACCGACGTCGGTGCGGGCGGGGTCTGTGCGGGCGGGGTCGGCGCAGACGAGGTCGGCGCGGACGAGGGCTTTCCCGTCCCCGGCGTGGAAACGCTCCCGACCGTCCCGCCCGCCACGGGGTCTAGGCCTCGGGCGGCAGAGGCGGCCTTGTCCAGCACAAGTTTGCCGTTGGAGGATGTGCGCAGCACACGGATTTGGAGGGCATCCTTGCCCGAGCCCTCAACGAGGTCGTACGAGACGGCGTACCCCTTAGTGTCCTTGGGGTCAGCCACCGCACCAACCCCGAGCCGCGCCCTGGCACCTTCGGGGACATAGAACGGTGCGTCGCTCTTCTTGGCGGATTGCGTCACGCCGTCAGCGGCGAGTTGTGCCTCTCCCCTGCCTTGCACGTTGACGGGGATCGTGTCGATGAAGAACATGGTGGTCCCCCACACATTGCCATCCTCGTCGCGCACGAGCCCGAGGCCCATCCCCTGGGCGTCCGCGCGCAGCAAGTTTTCGTTGTGGACCGGGGAGTTGCGCCAGCCCTCGAACAGTTGCTCCGCCACCCGCTTCCACTCAGTGTCGGTGTCAGCGTAGTACCCCTGGACGATGATGTTCTCGCCAGAGTGCCCCCACTTTTTCATGTCCGAGTGGCGGAAGGACCCGGACGCGACCATGGCCCCCTTCGAGTCGTACTGTGGCTTGCCCCAGTGGGGATCGTCCTGGTCAGCGATCATTTGCCGTGACCAGGCCAACGCTTGCTCGTCGTAAAGCATGTGCGTGACTAGCGGGTGCAGGCCGTTTGCTTCGCGGTACTCGTTGATCATCTCCTCGATCGCCTGCGCGGCGAGCCGAGCGCGCACTTCTGTGGAGTTCACGTTGACTGTTGCGGTTTGCGCGTCCGCCTCTGGCAGGGGTGCGATTTGGACGGCGGCGAGCGGAAGCGCTAGCGCGAGTGCGAGCGCGGGGAGGGTGGACCGTTTCACGGGGGCTCCTTTTCACTGGAATATGACACCTTTAAGGTACGACGATCTCGCCGGATCCACACGGTTCTCCCCGATTTAAAGTCACGGGGGCAATTGCTTATGGACGCAAAACCGCCCCGGCGACGCAACGTCACCGGGGCGGTTCACCACGCGAGGGGGTGTGCCCTACTTCTTCGAGGACCTCGCTGCCTCTGCAGTGTTGTCATCCTTCGAGGAGCCGAGCACGGTCAGCCCGTTGTCAAAGCCGTCCTCGGAGCACGCTTGCGCTACCAGCACGCCGGTGAGCGAGAGCAGCGCAATCGCGCCGAGTGCGATGCCAACCGGCTGCAGCTGCTCCGCCACCGGGGCGAAGCGCTGGTTGATCGCGTTGATCTGGCCCTCGATCTCGCGGACGAACTCCGGCTTCTCAACGCCGTGGCCGACACCGAAGTCCGGCATGTTGCGGCGAACCGCTTCGTCGAACCGCGCGTTGAGCTGCTGGATCTGCGGACCGAACGCCTCGTTGACGCCGTAGCCCACCGCGCCGAGGATGCTCAGCGGCAGCAGCCACAGGAACGGGCTGTTGGCGGCGAACGCGTTAGCCAGGCAGCGACGTGCCGTGTCGGAGGAGGCCTTGTCGTCCTCCGGCGCCGGGGTCGGAGCGGCTCCACCATCCGCAACGGTGACTTCCATTTCAACGGTGGAAGTGTTGCCGTCCGCATCGGTGACCTCGACAGGCAGTTTCACCTTCGTGCCCGGCTTGGCGTCCGCCGGCGGCGTCACACGCAGCTTGCCGGTATCCGGGTCAACGCTGCCTTCCCAGCCTTCCGGCCATTCGAGCTTGCGGTACTTGTTGCCCTCAACGTGGCCGGTGGAGGGCTCAACATCCGCCGTCTGCCCCGGGCGCAGCGTCACAGAGCTGTACGTCAATTCTGCTACGACGTCCTTCGTGCCGATCTCAAAGATGTAGTCGACCGGCTCGGTAACAACCTCGCCCTTGCCGTTGACGTAGCGCTTCAGGCCCGGCACGCCGTCCTGAACAACGCGCGACTCGCCACGGGTGAGCTCAGGGTTCTGGCGCACTTGCACCTTGAACGGGATCTCCTCCGTCCACTCCACATCGTCTGCCGGCTTACTGCCCACGCGGACCACGCGCTGGACCGGCTCCTTGACTGTGTTCACCGTGGGCTCACCATTGACAACCTGGATCTTCACCTGGCCTGCGGCGCCCTTGACGTCCTCAACCTCGACGCCCGGCTCAAGCGTCGGGTCCCAGACAATCTTGGTGGTGAACGGAAGCTCGACGATCCGCTCAAAGTCCGGCAGCGGCTGCGGTGCGTCCGGCTTCTTGGTGCCGACGCGGATGACCGCGTTCGTGGGTGCGACCGTCTGCTTGGTCGTGGTGATCGGATCACCGAACGGCCTGCCATCCTTCAGCCCCTGGACGGTGGTGACGACTTCCTCGCCAACCTCACCCTGGGCAATGACCTGGGTGCCCTCAGGCAGGTTCGGGTCCTCGATGACTTCGGTGTCGAACGGCACTGGGCGGGTCACAGTGGTGACAGCCTTGTCGTCCGAAGCGTCCGGACCGTACTCGACGATACGTTCAACCGCCGCCGAGTCCTCGAGCTTGACTACCTCACCGGTCTTGATGTCGATCCTGTAGCGGACAAGGCCGGCCTTGCCTTCCTGCACGATCTTCCGCTCGCCCGGTGCAAGCTCGAAGTTCGGGCGGACGGTGGTGCCGAAGGGCTGCACCGAGGTGAACTCAAACGGGTTGGTTATCACCTTGTGCGTACCGACCTTGATGATGTGGTCGGTCGCCGCAGTGGTCTCCTCCGTGCCGTCGGCGCGGTGAATCACCCGGCCCGGCTTGCCTTCTTGCACCGTCTCGTACTTGCCAGCCTCGAGTTGGGCATCGAGGACGACGGTCACCTTGAACGGGGTCTCCTCGGTCCACTCGACGCCATCAGCCGGCTTGCTGCCGACGCGTACAACGCGCTGCACCGGGTTTGTCACCGTTTCAACCTTGGACTTGCCGTCGGCCACAGTGACCTGGACCTTGCCGTCCACACCTGCGACATCCTCGACCTCTTGCCCCGGCTCCAGCGTCGGATCCCAGACAGTCTTCGTGGTGAACGGCACGGTGACCGTCTCAGTCACCGGCGCCGGCTTTTCAGTGACGGTGGTGGTCGCCGGGGCCGGCGTCACCGTCGAGGTAGCGGTCGTGGTGGTGTTGACCGTCATCGGGACCGTCGTTGGCACGGTCGTGGGAACCGTGGTTGGGACAGTCGTCACTACCTGCGTGGTGTAGGTAGTCGGGACCGACTTGGTCTCAGTCACCGTCGTCGGGGTGCCCGCAGCAGTGGTCGTCGAGACAACCGTCGTCGGAACCTCGGTCGTGACGGTGGCCGGAACCGTCGTCGGCACGGTGGTTGGCACAGTCGTCAACACGGTTGTGGGAACCGTGGTCGGCACCGTCGTCGTGACCGGCTTCGTACCGACGCGGATGATGGCCTTCGTCGGCTCCTTAGTCTCGGTGGTTATCGACGGCTTACCAACCGGCTTACCGTCCTTGATCTCCTGCGTCGAGGTGATCTTCTCTTCGCCGTTCTCACCCTGCTGCTCAACCTTTTGCTCACCAGCTGGGAGAGTGTCATCGAAGATGATCTCGGTCTCAAACTCAATCGGACGCGTCGTCGTCGACGTCAGCGTCTGATCCGCAATCGTCGGACCGTACTCAACAATCTTGTCGGTCGGCTCAGTGCGATCCTTCGACTCGGTCACCGTGGCCTGGCCATTGGTGCCCTCGAACGTCGCGGTGTACTTCGCCTCGCCGTTGACACCCTCCTGGACGGTCTTGACCTCGCCCGGCTTCAGATCCGGGTTCGGACGCACAACCGTGGAGAACGGAATCGGCTCGGTCCACTCCACCTTGTCGGTAGCGGTGGCCTGCTTCGTGCCGACCTTGATCACCTCAGTCACCGGCTGCGTGGTCACGTCCTCCTCACGCTCGGAGTCAGTGACCTGGCTGTTGACGATGGTCTGCGTGACCTTGACGGTCTTCTCACCAGCCTTACCCGACGTCACAACCTCATACGTGCCAGCCGGCATGTTCGGGTCGTACTCGACCTTGGTCTCATACGGCACCGGCTCGGTGTGCTCAACCGTGTTCGCACCCTCAGTCTTGGTGCCCACGCGGATCACAGCATCCTGCTTCTCTGTCACCGTGGTGGTCTTAACAACCGGGTCGCCGGAGGGTTTGCCGTCGACAAGCTTCTGCGTGCTCGTGACCTTCTCCTCGCCGACAACGCCTTGCGTATCGACGACCTGAGTACCCGCCTCGAGAGTGTTGTCGTAGACGATGGTGGTCTCGAACGGGATCTTGCGGGTGGTCTCGGTAACCAGTTCTTGGTCTTCGAGGCGCGGGCCGTACTCGATGATCTCCTCGACCGGCTGCTTGGCGTCCTCGGACTCGACAACCGAAGCTTGGTCGCCGGTAGCGGTGAACTTGGCGGTGTAGGTGCGCTCGCCGCTCACACCCTGCTGAACGACCTTCGTCTCACCAGGAGCGAGCGCCGGGTTCGGGCGGGTGGTGGTGCTGTACGGAATCGGGGCGGTCCACGTCACGTCCTTGGACGCAGTGGCCGGCTTGGTACCGATGTGCACGACCTCGTTGGTCGGCGCAGTGGTTTGCTCCCACGTGCCGTCCTTGTGCTGAGTCTCTTCGCCCTTCACGCCTTCAGTGACGACCTTGTACTCACCGGCCGGGATCGTATCGTCATAGACGTACTTCACGTCGAACGGAACCGGGCGCTTCGGGTTGTCTTCCACCGCGATCGAGGCAGTCACGTCATCCGTGGAGCCGTCGGAGTAGGTGACCTTCACAGGAACGTTGATGGTATCGCCCGGCTTCGCGGTCTTAGGTGCGGTGGCGACGACGTTGCCCTTGTCGTCGAGGCCAACGATCCAATCGCCGTTTTCGGTGGTCACCGTGTAGGTGGGGTTACCGAACCCGTTATTGTCACCGGTAGCTTTGTAGCCCTCCGCGGGCTGGATGGCGTACGGGTTCTCCTTCGCCACCTCGACGCCCTCCGGCTTCTGGATGGCCAGCGGCGACGTTACAGTCTCACCCGGGTACACAGTCTCCGCCGGGTAGTTCGGCTCAGCCTCCCAGCTGTTGGTCAGCTTCACCACGGTGGTGACGGGAACCTGTGCGACCGAACCGTCCTGGGTCTCAACCCTGACCGTCGCGGTGTTCTTGTCGCCCGGCTTGGCGTCAGCCGGCGGAGTGGAGGAGACGACACCGGTTGTCGGGTCGATCGTGTACTTCCAGCCGTCATCGGTTGTCATCTCGGTGAGCGGCGAGCCGTCAGATTTCTTGCCGAAGGAGAACGTCGAACCCTCCGGCGCATCCGCGATCTGGTGATTGACTGCCTGGCCCGGGCCGGTGGTTTCCACTGAGTAGACGGGAGCAAGGTCGCCCTTGATGACGACGATGGTGCCCTTCACCTTCTGTGGATTCTCCCCGTCATAGTGAGCGAGAACCGAAACGTTCAGGACGTAGCCTTCCGGCGCAGTCTTCGGAATAGTGGTGGTGATAACACCCGTGTTCTCGTTGATCTGGAGCCTCCACGTGCCGCTGTCATCCGTATGGGTGAGCGTGGTCGTGCCGTTTTCGAAGGTGTAGCGCTCCGGAGCCTTGTCGGTCGTGTTGCCGCTGAGACCCCGCTCAGGGATCTCAGGTTTCAGCGTGACGTCAGAGTTCGGCTTGTTGGTCACCGTGTCGTAATCGGGAACCTTGATATCCACGATGGCCTGGAACTGGACCTCGACCTCGTCGTCGGTGCCGTCCGGGTAGGTCGCCGTTATCTTCGGGGTGATGACGGTACCCGGCGCAACGGAATCGTCGGCTTTCGCGGTGACCTTGCCCGTGTTGTCGACGTTGACAGTCCAGCCATCCGGAACAGTGGCCGGGTCAATCTCGTACTTCGCCGGGTAGACCGCCTTGTAACCCTTCATGATGGGCTTCAGAGCAATCTGGGCGGTGAGTTCATTATTCACCTTGCCCTTGGAGAGGTCCGGGCGCACCAAATCAGTGACCTGGGTGTTGTTCGGATCAACGATCACAAGGAGGCTCAGCACATCGGTCGAGCCGTTCGAGTACTCCACGACGACCTTGGGCTGCGCGAATGTACCCGGTTTAGGGTTCTCCGGGGCTGTGACGGTGACGTTGTAGTCCTCGTCCATCTCGGCGGTCCAGCCCTCGAAGACGTACTTGTCGTCTAGGGTGACCTTGGCTTCGAAACCGCCGTCGCCCTTCGTCTTCACAAGCTCAGCGATTTTGTCCGGAACCTGCGTGAAGGTCACCTTCTGCGGCTCGGTAGCAAGTGGGCCGGTAGCACTATCGACGCCGGAGATGATCGCAGCTTCGGTCTTCTCGTACTTCGGGTCGTGGAACTCCGTGTCGTCGAGCGAGATGGTGCTTCTGCCGAGCTCATTCGGTTTGCTGTAACGCGGCAACGAATTCGAGCTGCCGAAAACTTTGGCATTAGGACCGTAATAAGGGTCCAATTCGTACGCCGCTTCCAACTGGCTCGTAGTGCGCGGCTTCGCCACGACGGAGAACTGCACGTTTTTATCGGCCGCCAGATCAGTTCCGCGGTATTCGGGCCAGGTGTAGTAGATGTCACCGTTGGCGTCGACACGCAGCAGCTGCTCGCCGCCGTTCGAAGCGGCGGTGTCGCTGGAAGCGATGTACTTGCCGTTGCCGTCATAGGCCTCCACAACCATGCGAGACAGCGAGTCGTCGACGCTGCCGTCCGAGAGTGCAGGTACGTTAATGTGGCCGACCTTGGTCTCCTCACCCGGCACAATCACGTGTTGCTGGATGCCCTCCCAAGTCACTTTGATGGGGTTGCATTCGTTGTTCTCGCTCGGCCACGGGTTCACCAGGGCAACGAACGCCGAGTTATCCGTGGCTTTGATCCCGGTAGCATTGTTTTGGGTGTACTGAGTCTTCCACACGTAACGCACAGGAGAGCCCGCCCCAGCCTGGGCGAATTTCGCAACCTTCTCCTCTGTGAGAACCGACTGCAACCCGTAGGTAATTTGGGGTCCGCGGAAAACGCCCAGCTCCTCGTCGGCCTTGTCGGAGGCTGTGACGTCCGTCCCCAGGGATGAGGCTGTGGCGCCATCGAACAGGGACTCCCCGGCAGGCGCTGCCGGCACGGATCCAAACGTGACGGGAGCTCTATTGTTACTGCTGCTACTCCACTCCCAGTAAGCAAACGTGCGGTCCTGCGAGTTGTCGAAGGCGACGGACACGCCCCAAGTGAGTTTGTCGTTTGTATTGTTGGACGGCTCAAGCCTGTCCCAGCTGAAACCCGCCTGACTTCCAGTTTTCGCCTCCCCCTCTGACATGACCAAACACGACCCCGCATCCAGGTCAGACTCGAGTTGTTTGCCTGTGTTTATCACCTTGGAGCCGTCGCCTCGGATACCGCCGGTCAGGGAGGTGTCCTCACCAGCTTCCTCCTCCGCAGCAGAGGCGAGCGGCCCCGGGCCCACAACGCTGAAAGCGCCAAGCGCCAAAGAAATGGCGGATGCCGCGGCAACGCCCGAGCGGCTGAACTTGCGCGCTTGCCGGGTCGAATTAGTCATTGATACTCCTTATGGATTTTCGCAGAGCGTGCTCGCAACCATCTGGGCACACTCCGCGCATTTTGAGCGCATTAGTCTCACGTTTAACCCACAGCAGCCTACCAAATATTCCCTTCTACTAAAAGGGAATACTTCTTTGCCCGCCCGACAGAGCCCTCCAGAGGCCGGAACGAACCCCCTCAAGACAATGGACCCAGACACACCGGCAGGACAGAGCGCACAAACACCCCCCCAACACCCCAATAGTGCTGTTTCGCTGAGTTAGCCGCGCCCGCGCGCACCCGCCAGCCCCGCGGCCGCGAGCAGCGCACTCAGCAGCAGCGCCGAGACAATGCCCCGGTAATCGCCACCGTTGCCCGCAGCAGAAACCGCCGTCGTCGCCCAGTGCATCGGCGCCGCCTGCGACAGCGCCACCCACACAGAGTCCACCTGCGCGGTCGTGGCAGTGCGCCACACCCACCCCACAACGCCGGTCTGCGCCAGCGCCACCACGCCGGCCGCTCCCAGGCCAGCACCCGGCCCGAGCGTCCGCACCAACACGGACGCGAGACCGGCCGAGGAAAGCGCGCCCGCCAGCACACCGGCAAACGACAGCGCGTATTCCTGCACGCCAAAACCGGATCCGATCACCCCGGCCAAAATTGTGCCGGCCGCGGCCACGACCACGGAACCGGCTCCGAGGATCCACCAGCGCCCGCGGGACGCGAACCGCGCCGCCCCCGCCAGCGCGGTGCCGCCGAGCACGGCCATCGCGGCGAGCAGCATCGCGGCTACCGGGGCGAGCGTCGGGTCGGCTGGCTCAGCGGCGTCAGCCCCCGGCGCGGCCGCCGGCACCGGAAGCGCCGCACGAACGGCGGCAACCTTATCGGCGTTCATGCCCGCCATCTGGTTGATCTTTTCCACGCCGGCGACCAACTCGTCTATACCGCCGGTGGCCTGCCCGGTCTGCGCCTGAAGCTCGCGCAGGCCCGCGGCCAACTCTGCCGAGCCGTTGGTGGCTGTATATATACCGTCGTGGAAACCGTATCCGGGCACGGCCAGCTGGTTGGCCAGTTCGCGGGAGCCGTCGCGAAGCTGGTTCATCTTCGCCACCACGTCCGGCGGCAGTTGGGCGGTTTCAGCCTGCTCGCGCAGACCTTTAAGGGACTCGCGCGCCTGCACCGCCTCCGGATCCTTCGCGTCCTTCAGCTCCTCCATCGCCCGGTCGATCGCCCCGACCACCTGGCCGCGCACCGCCTCAAACCCGGCGACCTGGCCCACAATCTCCCCGATGGAATCCGCCAGCTGTGTCGCGCCCGCGCCCAACTGGCCGGTGCCGGCCTGGAGCTGGACCATGCCGTCGGCGAGTTCTTGGGATCCGGACTGGGCGGCCGTGAGGGCGTCGATAAGCTGCTGCGTTTGCCCCTGCGCCTCGCCGATGCCCGCGGCGAGCTGCCCCGCGCCCTCCTTGAGCACCTTCGCCTGCTGGCCGGCCTCACCGGCGGCACGGCGCGCGTCGCCAAGATTGTCCGGGCCGACTTGCGGGGCGCCGGAGACCTCCGAGTCGCGCGCGGCGTTTGCCCACGTATCCGCCGGGCTCATGGGCAGAAACGCGCCCACCACCAGCGCGAGAAGCGCGCACACCAACCGCAGACCGTTGCCCGATTTCATGGGACTGTTCTTAGCACCCGGGCGCACCCGGCTGCGGGAGGCGCACCGCCTGCGAAAACCGCATCGTTAGAACCGTGTCGGCAGCCTTGATACTGTCGTAAGAGTTCTTGCCAAAACCATGGAATGAAATGGGTTCACCATGACACTACCCCTTGTCATCGGGCTCGTCGCGGCGACGGTGGTGCTCTCGCCGATTCTCGTGCGGGTCATAGACAAGAAGGCCGGCTACCCGCTGGCGGCGCTGCTGTTCGCCGCCGCGGCCGTGCTGGGCTCGAAATTCACCAGCGTTGCCCAGGGCGACGCCCTTTTCTGGTCGCGCACCTGGGCGGCGGACGTCATGGGCACGGGCACCTCGATCGATTTCGCGTTGCGCGCGGACGGCCTGGGCATCTTCTTCGCGCTACTGGCGCTGGTCATCGGCGGGGTGGTGTTCCTGTACTCAGCCGCGTACCTGCCGGAGCGCGACGGCAACACCAGCTTCTACACCATCATGACGGCGTTCACCCTGTCGGTGCTATTGCTTGTGCTTGCGGACGACGCGGTGCTGCTCTTCATCGCCTGGGAGCTCGTCTCCATCGCATCGTTCCTGCTCATCGCCCGCTCCGGATCTTCCGGCGAGGCCGGGTCTTACCGCACGCTCATCCTCACCTTCTTCGGCGGCCTGACGCTTTTGGCGGGTTTGGCGGTCGCCTCGATTCAGGCGGGCACTACACGCCTCCAGGACATCCTCGCGTCCGACGTGTGGGGCGACAACCGCCTCACCGTCGTGGTGGCAATGCTGATCGCGTTCTCCGCGTTCACCAAAGCCGCGCAGTTCCCCTTCCACTTCTGGCTGCCGGAGGCCATGGCGGCCGCCACCCCGGTGTCCGCGTTCCTGCACGCCGCGGCCGTGGTGAAGGCCGGCGTGTACCTGCTACTGCGCTTCTCCACCATCTTCCATGACGTCGCTGCCTGGAACTACCTGCTGGTGATCACCGGCCTATTCACGGCACTGATGTCCGCGATCTTCGCGATTACCAAGACGGACCTGAAGCACCTCACCGCATACTCCACCGTGTCCCACCTGGGCTGGATCGTGGCCGCCATTGGCGTCGGCTCCCCCATCGCGCTCGCTGCGGCGATGACCCACACGCTCGCGCACGCACTGTTTAAGTCGTCGCTGTTCATGCTCATCGGCGTGGTCGACCACGAGGCCGGCACGCGCGACATGCGCCGGCTGGGCCCTCTCTACGACAAGATGCCGTACACCTTCGTCTCCACCGTCGTGGCCGCGTGCTCCATGGCTGCGGTGCCGCCCCTGTTCGGCTTCGTGTCCAAGGAGTCCATCCTCGACGCGTTCCACGAGGCGCCGCACGGCATGGTCCTGCTGCTCATCGCCGGGTGCGCCGCCTTCCTCACCTTCGTCTATTCGGCGAAGATCGTCTTCGGTGCGTTTATCGACGGCCCGAAGGACATGACCGGGGTCCACGAAGCCCCGGCGGCCCTCTGGGTGCCCGCCGCGCTGCCGGGCTGGATGTCCGCAGTCCTGCCCTTCCTGCTCTTCTGGGTGGACAGCCCCATCTCTGCGGGCGTGCGCGCCATCACCGGCGACGAGACCTTCGAGGTGCACCTCGGCCTCTGGCACGGCTTCACCGCACCGTTCCTGGTCTCGGTGATCGTGCTGGCCGGCGGCATCTTCTTCACCGTCTACCACCGCAAGCCGGTCTACGAGCGCTTCCGCAACAAAGCACTCCTGCCTGCCGACGGCACCGAGGTCCTCTCCTGGACCACCCGCAAGCTCTCCCGCATGGGCGAAAGCTTCGGCGCGCTGGCGGACGGCTTCAACCCCTCGCGCCACCTCTTCCCCCTCCTCGCCTCCGTCACCGCGATGGGCCTGGCCGCGCTGCTGCTTACCGACGGCGTCGACGGCGTCGCACTCGCCCCGCGCGCCGACGGTCTCGACGTGTGGTGGGACCTCATCCCGTTCGCCATCATCGCCGCCTCCGTGCTCGGCATGGTGTTCACCCGCTCGCGGCTCGCCTCCGCGGTGCTCCTGGGCACCGTCGGCGTGGGCATGACGCTGCAGATGTTCATGCTCGGCGCGCCGGACGTGGCGCTGACCCAGTTCCTGGTCGAGGCGCTCACCGTCGTGGTCATCCTGGTGGTCCTGCGCTACCAGCCGCGCATGTTCCCGGAGACGAAGCGCCGCCGCAAGGTCTTCGCCGGCGTATTCGCCCTGCTGGCGGGCGTGGTCGCCTTCTTCGGCGTGTACAACCTCACCGGGCGGCGCGACCGCTCCGAGCTGGCGCAGTGGTACCTCACCGAGGGCGGCAAGCTCACCGGGGCGGACAACATCGTCGCCGTGATCATCGTGGAGTTCCGCGGCTTCGATACGTTGGGCGAGCTGTCCGTGCTCGGCATGGCCGCCGTGGTCATCGCCGCCGTGGTCAGCTCCATGCCGCGCCACATGTTCGAGGCCGGCACCCGCCCGCGCCCGTTCGGCCAGTCCCAGCTCAACTCCATCCCGCTGCGCAAGGCCGCGGCCCTGGTGGTGCCGGTGCTGATCGTGCTATCCGTCCTCATCTTCTTCCGCGGCCACACGGCGCCGGGCGGCGGCTTCGTCGCCGCCCTGGTGCTGGCCACCGCGTTCGCCCTGAACTACCTCTCGCGCGGCGCAGACGCGGACGTGGTCCACCCGATGACGCCGATCCGCCTCACCGGCTGGGGCATCATCATCGCGATCTCCTCCGGCTTCCTCGGCCTCATCGAGGGCGGGTTCATGTACGCCATCCACGGCGAGATCGCCGGCGAGCACCTCACCACCTCGCTCATCTTCGACTTCGGCATCTACCTCGCCGTGCTGGGCATGGTCACCTCCGCGATCAACGCCCTCGGCGGCTACCTCCGCCCCGGCGCGGAACTCTCCGAGCTCGACTACGCGCGCGACGAGGCGGAAAACCCGCTGCCCGCCGTCCCCGAGCCCGAGCAGCCCGAGAACGCGGTGGACGCCCACCCCGCCCCCATCAACCCGGCGCACGACCCGCAGCCGCTTACCACGAAGGAGCAGTAACCCATGGTCATGGCACTTACCGTCGCGGTCCTCGTCGCGGGGTCCGTCTACCTGGTCCTGCAGCGCGGCATGGTCCGCATCGTCTTCGGCATGTCCCTATTCGGCCACGCCACCAACCTCACCCTGCTGGCCACCGGCGTCGGCGCCTGGCGCGGCGAGGACTTCCCCTCGCGCACCCCGTTCGAGGACATGGCGGACCCGCTGCCGCAGGCGTTCGTGCTCACCGCCGTCGTCATCGCGATGGCCACCACGACGATCCTGCTCATGCTCGCCTCGCTCGGCCGCAACGACGACACCGCCGAGCAGCCCACCGGCACCGACGCCGGCTACTCCAAGATGTGGCTCAGCCCCTCGGCGCTGTCCACGGCGGGGCGCAACGCGCGCCTCAACCCGAAGAAGCTCGACGAGGTGCACGAGAACGAGATCAGCCACGTCACCAACGAGAAGTTGAAGGTGAAGGACTAATGGCCGTCGACGCAATCCTGCCCGTCTTCGTCGCCCTGCCGCTTATCGTCGCGGCTGTGACGGCGCTGAGCCCCTGGAAGCCGCTCAACGACGCGCTGTCCGTCATCGTCCCCGCCATCAACATGGTGGGCGGCATCTGGCTGTACCGCTACACCGACACGCACGGCACGCTCAGCCACGTCATCGGCCTGTACCAGGGCGGCGTGGGCATCTCGTTCGCCGCGGACACGTTCTCCGCGGTGATGCTCGTGACCACGATGATCGTCGCGCTCTCCTCGAACTGGTTCGCCATCGCCGTCGGCGAGACGCAGGCGCGCTACTACACGCCGCTCACGCTCGTGCTCGTCACCGGCGTCTCGGGCGCGCTGCTCACGGCGGACCTGTTCAACTTCTTCGTGATGATCGAGGTGTGCCTCCTGCCCTCCTACGGGCTGATCGCCATGTCGGGCACGCGCCACCGCCTGCTCTCGGCGCGCATGTTCGTGCTGGTGAACCTCGCGGCGTCGACCATGCTCGTGCTCGGCGTCGGCTACCTCTACGCCGTCACCGGCGCGGTGAACCTCGCCGCGCTCCAGGGCACAGCGGCCGGCCACGGCCCGGCGACGGTGGCCACCGGCATCGTCGTCATCGCCATCGCCGCGAAGGCGGGCGTGTTCCCGGTGTACACGTGGCTGCCCAGGACGTACCCCTCGACAAGCGCGAGCGTCATGGGCCTGTTCTCCGGCCTGCACACGAAGGTCGCGGTGTACATGCTCTTCCGCATCTGGGTGATCATGTTCGACATGGACCCGCGCTGGAACACGCTCATCATCGTGGTTATGGTCATCTCCATGCTCATCGGCGGCTACGCGGGCCTCGTCGAATCGACGATGCGCCGCGTGCTCGCCTACCAGATGGTCAACGGCATGCCGTTCATCCTCATCATGCTCGCGTTCACGCAGGACGACGCCCGCTACGCGCTCGCCGCCGGCCTGCTCTACACGCTGCACCACATGATCACCATCGCCGCGCTCACCCTCAACGCCGGCGCGATCGAGGAGACGTACGGCACCGGCACGATGGCGAAGCTCTCCGGCATCGCCCGGCGCGACCCGTGGACGTCCGCGGTGTTCGCGGCCGGCGCGTTCTCCATCGTCGGCTTCCCGCCGTTCTCCGGCCTCTTCGGCAAGGTGACGGTCGTCCTCGCCGCCGCCACGCCGGGCGACTGGCGCTCCTGGGTGGCCATCACCGCGATCATCGTCGCGTCCTTCGGCGCGCTGTTGTCCATGATGCGCATGTGGCAGCGCGTGTTCTGGGGCCGCCCGATGCAGAACTACCCCGAGGCACTCAACGTCCGCGCGAGCTTCATGCTCCCGTCCGCGGTGCTCATGGTCATCTCGCTGTGCATGTTCGTCTTCGCCGGCAACCTGTGGCACGTCGCCACGAATGCGGTCGACGACCTGCTCGACGTTGAGGCGTACACGAGCGCCGTGCTTGGCGACGATCCTATCGGCGTCCCCGCCCCCGGCGACGACTTCGGCGCCAACTCCCCCGCTGCGACTGGAGGTGCACGATAATGCGAGGCTTCTTCCACGGCGTGGGCTACGCCTGCTGGATTATCAAGGAAATCTTCGTCGCCGGCTTCGACGCCGTCGTCGCCGCCTTCAACCCGAAGGCCCAGATCGAGCCGATCGTGGTCTTCTACCCCCTGCGCGTGAACACGGACTGGGACGTGTTCTGGTTCACCACCTCCATCACCGCCACCCCGGGCACCCTGTCCATGGGCCTGCGCCACCCCGCCACGCCGGGCGAGCCGAATATCCTGCTCGTGCAGGCCGTGTTCGGGTCGGACCCGCAGGACATCATCGCAGGGCTGGCGGATATGGAGGAGCACCTCCGGCCGTCGTTACGCAATCGCCCCCTCGACCCGGAGACGGTGGAGTGGGAGCCCTACGTCGACCCGGGCCCGGACAACTCGGGCGCGGTGCCGCCCGCGGAAAGGATGGACTAGATGTTTACGACGCTGATGCAGGCCTGCATGATCATCATGTCGGTGAGCCTGCTTGTCGCGCTCGGCGCGGTGATCCTGACCAAGGACGAACTCTCGCGCGCCGTGATGGCCGACGTCATCTTCTACGGCATGGTGTGCATCTACCTCGTGTGGACGCTGTGGCACTCCACCACCATCGGCTACGAAATCCCGATCCTCGCCGGCCTCGTGTGCGGCGTGATCCCCACCATCTCCATGGCCCGCATCATCTCGAGAGGACGCCGCTAGCATGACCGCCGCCGAAATCGCCGTCTCCGCACTCGTGGTGCTCGCGACCATCTGCGTCGTCGCCACGACGATCCTCCAGCTGCGCGCGCCCGACGCGCTCACCCGCGTGAACCTGCTCGGCCCGCTCGTGTGCATCGCGTTCCCGCTGCTCGTGGTGGCCAAGCTCGTCTACTCCTGGTCCACCACCGGGTTCGACCTCAACGACTTCCTCCGCGCCGTCATCGCGATCGCCGCGGTGTGGATCGTCGGCTCCGTCGCGTCCTTCATCATGGGCCGCTCCGTCTACGGCGTGACCGTCGTGGACAAGATGCCCATCGCCAACGGCCGGTAACTTCAAAGGCGTGAGCACGAGCGACGACGCCTACGTCACCGACCTGGCCCTGCGCGCCGGCCGGGGCGACAAGGCCGCGCTCACCGAATTCATCCGGCTCACCCAGGACGACGTGTGGCGCCTGCTCGCCCACCTCGCCGGGCCCGAGCACGCCGACGACCTCACGCAGGAGACCTACCTGCGCGTCCTCGGCGCGCTGCCCCGCTTCCAGGGCCGCTCCACCGCGCGCACGTGGCTGCTCTCGCTCGCGCGGCGCGCGTGGGTGGACTCGGTGCGCCGCGACAGCGCCCGGCCGCGCGCCGCCGCCAGCTACGAGGCCGCACCCACCGAGGATCCCAGCACGTGGGGCGACGTCATCGACGCGCGCTCGCTTCTCGACGAGCTGCCGCCCGAGCGCCGCGAAGCCCTCGTGCTCACGCAGGTGCTCGGCTACACGTACGAGGAGGCCGCGAAGATCGCCGGGGTGCGCGTGGGCACGATCCGCTCGCGGGTGGCGCGGGCGCGGCGGGATCTGGTTGCCGGGAGTAACTAGGCCCGCGAAGCTAGGGTTGAGGGCATGCGTATTTCTCAATCACTGGCACTGACCACCCTTGCGGCGATGGCGGCCATTTCGGTGGCTGGGTGTGCGTCGGAAAGCGACGACGCCCCCACGGAGCACGCCGAGCACGGAGCGCACGGCGGGCACGACCACCCGGCGGACGGCGGGCCTGCCCCGGCCGGCATCGCCGAGGCGACGGACCCGACCTACCCTGTGGGCACCGAGGTCACGCTCACGGCCGACCACATGCCTGGCATGGACGGCGCCACCGCCACCATCTCCGGCGCGTTCGACACCACCGCGTACGCCGTGTCCTACACGCCGACGGACGGCGGCGACCCGGTGAGCAACCACAGGTGGGTCGTGCAGGAAGAGCTCGACGGTGTTGGCGGCGAGGAGCTCAAGGCGGGCGACACCGCCACGATCACCGCGGAGCACATGTCCGGCATGCAGGGCGCGGAGGCGACCATCGATTCCTCCACCGACGAGACGGTCTACATGGTGGACATCGACTCGCCGGAGATGACCATGAAGCGGCACAAGTGGGTCGTCGAGAGCGAAATCCAGCCCAAATAGGACCTTTGAATAGACTGAACGCATTATGTTGAAGAACGCACTCTTAATTTCATTTGCCTTCATCGGCACCGTCGTGGGCGCCGGCTTCGCCTCGGGCCAGGAGGCGATGCTGTACTTCTCCGCCTTCGGCACGAAGGGCATGTGGGGCGCAGTCCTCGGCTCCGTGCTCATGCTCATCGCCGGCGTGACCATCCTCCAGCTCGGCTCCTTCTTCCAGGCCAAGGAGCACATGGAGGTGCTCGGCTCCATCTCATCCAAGTTGATGGGCTGGATCCTGGACATCGCCACCATCGTCACGCTGTTCTCCATCGGCTTCGTCATGTTCGCCGGTGCGGGTGCGAACCTGAACCAGCAGTTCGGCCTGCCCGTCTGGGTTGGTGCGGTGCTCATGCTCGCGCTCACCATCGGCTTCGGCATGCTGGACGTGGACAAGGTCACCGGCGCCATCGGCGCGCTGACCCCGTTCCTGCTGGTCTTCGTCATCGTCGGGTGCGGTTGGACGCTTATCAACGCCAACCCGGACTGGAGCGCCCTCAACGCGGCGGCCGCAAACGTGGACACCTCCCTGCCCAACTGGTGGATCTCCGCGCTGAACTACACCGGCCTCAACGTCATGTGCGTGGTGTCCATGGCGCTCGTCATCGGCGGCAACCAGCTGGACACCCGCGCGGCAGGCCTCGGCGGCCTGTTCGGCGGCCTGGGCTACCTGGTCATGCTCATGCTGCTGGCCCTGGCGCTGTTGGTGAAGATCGACACCGTCTCCGGCCAGGACATGCCGCTTCTGACCCTGATCACGGACATCAACCCGACCATGGGCCTGATCATGTCCCTGGTCATCTTCGGCATGATCTTCGCCACCTCCCTGGGCATGTTCTTCGCCCTGGGCAAGCGCCTGGCCCGCGGCCGCGAGGACAAGTTCCGCGTCATCTTCATCTCCGCCTGCGTGATCGGCTTCGTCCTGTCCTTTGTGGGCTTCCAGCAGCTGGTGTCCACCGTGTACCCGATCCTGGGCTACCTGGGCATCCTGCTCATCGTCGTGATGACGTTGGCGTGGGTCCGCGGCATTCCGAAGCTGCGCAAGGAAGGCGACCGCCGCCGCCGCGCCCTGGAGCTGACCCGCAAGAAGATGGACCCGGCCGAGCGCTTCACCAAAAACGACGAGCGCGAGCTGGAGTACATCACCGCCAAGTCCAACGTGGACTCCGAGGAGCTGTCTGAGGCCCTAGAGGAGGAGGTCGCACAGGAGCTCGCGGAGGACGAGGACAGCGACTTCGAGCTCGAGGACCTGGAGAACCCCTCCGACGTGGTGTACGTCTCCTACACCGAGCCGGTCACGGCCGAGGAGTACGCGGCCAACCCTGACGAGCCGTGGAACGACCGCACCGTCGACGAGCTCATCGCCGCCGAGGAGGCCGAGGAAGCCGCGGCCGGCGAGGACAACAGCCTGGGCGGCTCCACCGCGGTCGACGCCAGCAGCGCCAGCACTACCGACGACACCGGCTCCACCAAGCTGTAGCCGCCAACCCCAAAGCCCCTCTGACAGATTCCGCCGGAATGTGTCAGAGATCACCGGAGCGGGGGCGCCAAACCCGCTAGACCAGCAGCTCGGCGATCTGGATCGTGTTCAGCGCCGCGCCCTTGCGCAGGTTGTCGCCGGACACCACGAGCACGAGCCCGCGCCCGCCGTCGACGGTCTGGTCCTGGCGGATGCGCCCCACGAGCGAGTCGTCGCCGCCGACCGCGGCGCGCGGGGTGGGCACGTCAACCACCTTCACGCCGGGCGCCGCGCCTAGCAGCGCGAGCGCCTGCTCGGGCGTGATCGGCTCGGCGAACTCGGCGTGCACCACCATCGTGTGGCCCGTGAACACCGGTACGCGCACGCACGTGCCCGCAACCTTGAGCTCGGGGATGCCGAGGATCTTGCGGGACTCGTTGCGCAGCTTCTGCTCTTCGTCGGTCTCGAGCGTTCCGTCGTCGACAAGCGACCCCGCCATCGGCAGCGCGTTGTACGCGATGGGGGCGACGTAGGGGCCGAGATCGCCCTGCGTATCGACGTCCTCCCGGACCAGCCCACGCGCATCCCCGATCGCCTCGACCTGGCTCGCCAGCGCCTCGACGCCAGCCAGCCCCGAGCCCGAGACCGCCTGGTAGGAGGCGACGCGCAGGGTGGTCAGCGTCGCGGCGTCGTGCAGCGGCTTGAGCACCGGCATCGCGGCCATGGTCGTGCAGTTCGGGTTGGCGACGATGCCCTTCGGGATGCGCTGAAGGTCGTGCGGGTTGACCTCCGAGACAACGAGCGGCACGTCCGGGTCCTTGCGCCACGCCGAGGAGTTGTCCACGACGGTCGCGCCGGCCGCCGCGAAGACGGGCGCCCACTCGCGCGAGGTGCCGCCCCCGGCGGAGAACAGGGCGATGTCGACGTCCGCGACGGATTCCTCCGTGACCTGCGTGAGGTCCTCCACGGTGATCTGCTCGCCGCGGAACTCGAGCACCTTGCCCGCCGAGCGCGGGGAGGCGAAGAAGCGGACGGTGTCGGCGGGGAAGTCCCGCTCGACGAGGATGTCGCGCATCACGCGGCCGACCTGGCCGGTGGCGCCGACGACTGCGAGGGTGGTCATGCTGGGGTCCTCCTTGAGCGTCTCGAGTTAGCGTCCAGTGCCGGCGTAGACCACGGCCGGCTCGTCGCCGCCGAGGTCGAACTTCGTGTGGATGGCGCGCGCGGCCTCCGCGACGTCCTTCTGCCGCACGACGGCGGTGATGCGGATCTCGGAGGTGGTGATCATCTCGATGTTGATCCCGGCGTCGCGCAGCGCGTCGCAGAAGTCCGCGGTCACGCCCGGGTGCGACTTCATGCCGGCGCCGACGAGGGAGACCTTGCCAATCTCGTCGTCGTAGCTCAGGTCGTCCCAGCCCTCCGCGGCCTGGAGGGCGCGCAGCAGCTCCATCGTGCGCGCGCCATCGGCCTTGGGCAGGGTGAACGTGATGTCGGTCTTGTTGTCCTCGACGTTGGAGATGTTCTGGATCACCATGTCGATGTTCACCTCGGCGTCCGCGAGCGCGCGGAAGACCTTCGCGGCCTCGCCCACGGCGTCGGTGATGCCGAGGATGGTGATCTTCGCCTCCGAGTCGTCGGTGGCCACGCCGGTGAGTACTGCTTCTTCCATGGGGATATCCTCCAATGCTCCGGCGACGAGGGTGCCGGTGTCGTTGCTGTATGACGAGCGCACCCGCAGGGGCACGTTGAACGCGCGGGCGTACTCCACGCTGCGCAGGACCAGGATCTTCGAGCCGCTCGCCGCGAGCTCGAGCATCTCCTCGAAGCAGAGCGTGTCCAGCTTCTTCGCGTCGGGCACGATGCGCGGGTCGGCGGTGTAGACGCCGTCGACGTCGGAGTAGATCTCGCACTCGTCGGCGTTCATCGCCGCGGCGAGCGCCACCGCCGTCGTGTCCGAGCCGCCGCGGCCGAGGGTGGTCACGTCCCTCGTCTCCCGGTTCACGCCCTGGAAGCCGGCGACGATAGCGATCCGCCCCTTGTCCACCGCGTCCTGCACGCGGCCCGGTGTGACCTCGAGGATGCGCGCGTTGCCGTGCCGCTCTGTCGTGATCACGCCGGCCTGCGAGCCGGTGAAGGACTGCACCTTCTCCCCCAGCGCGTGCACCGCCATGGCAACGAGCGAGTTGGAGATGCGCTCACCGGCGGTGAGCAGCATGTCCATTTCGCGCGCGGGCGGCGCCGGGTTGACCTGGGCGGCGAGGTCGAGCAGCTCGTCGGTGGTGTCGCCCATCGCGGAGCAGACGACAACGACGTCGTTGCCCGCCCGGCGCGTCGCCACGATGCGCTCGGCGACCGCCTTGATCCGCTCCGCGCTTTCCAGGGAGGAGCCCCCGTACTTCTGGACGATCAGTGCCATCTGCAACCTCCCGCAATTCCACGCGTGCATTCCAACGGTCAAGAATAGCGTCCCAAAAGTGCGCCCCCCGCCACCCGCGTTAATATCATTCACCGTGCACAACAATTTTCTCGCCGTCGCGTTCGCGCTTCTGTCGGCCGCGACCATGGCGGCGGGAACGGTCTGGCGGCACCGCATCATGCGCGGCGGCGCCCGCCAGGGCGAGGAGGCGGCCGATTCCCCGCTGTCGTCCATCAAGCAGTGGTCGTGGTGGGCGTCGATGGGGCTCGCGTTCCTCGCGTACGGCTTCCAGGCCACCGCGCTCGCGTTCGGCTCGCTGCTCGTGGTCCAGCCGGTGCTCGCGCTGTCGCTCATGCTCACGCTCATTTTCTCCGCGTGGGCGGAGCACCGCCACATGACCACGCCCGAGGCGTTCTGGGCGATCGCGCTCACGGCGAGCGTCGGCGGCGTCGTCGTCCTCGGCCACCCCGGCCACGGCGAGCGCACGCCGCCCGCGTGGGAATGGGTCATCGTCGTCGCCACCGCGATCGGGGTCGTCGTCGGCGCGTTCGCACTCGCTTCTCGACGACGCGCCAGCGCCAAAGCCCTCATCTTCGGCATCGCCTGCGGCGCCATGTTCGGCTACCAGGCCGTGTTCTCGAAGGTGGCGGTCGACGATTTCGTCGCCGGCGGGCTGACCGGCCTCATCACGTCGTGGCAGCTCTGGGCGATGCTCGTCGCGGCGACCGCCGGCACGCTCGTGCAGCAGTACGCGTTCGCCGCGGGCAACCTGGCCACGTCACTGCCGGCGTCGAAGATCGTCGAGCCGATCGTGGCGTTCTCGCTCGGCATCGCGGTGCTGGGCGAAACCTTCGGCGTGCAGTCGGCTGCGGGGTGGGTGGCCGTTGGGACGTCGATAAGCGTGATGCTCGTCTCCGCCGCGATGCTGACGCGGGTGAGCGTCAAATAGTGTAGGCTGTGACGCATGTCGCAACGGGCGCTTCTCCTTCGACGCCGCGGCGGGAATCAGGCTTTCTAACACGGCCGGCACCCCGTCGCGGAGTTTGTGTTGGCCGGCCGTGGAACCCCACACACTCAGGAGATAACGACAATGTCCAACGATTTCTTCGCCCCCCGCGAAATCCGCACCCCCTCCGGCCCCCGCAACGACGGCCAGCCCGCGTGGAACAAGCAGCGCGGCTCGCAGATGCCGGTCGACCGCTACCTCGCCTTCGCCCAAGAGGTAGAGGACATCGCGCTGCCCGACCGCACGTGGCCGGACAAGAAGATCACCCACGCCCCACAGTGGTGCGCCGTGGACCTGCGCGACGGCAACCAGGCGCTCATCGACCCGATGAGCCCCGAGCGCAAGCGCCGCATGTTCAACCTGCTCGTGGAGATGGGCTTCAAGGAGATCGAGGTCGGCTTCCCGTCCGCCTCGCAGACGGACTTCGACTTCGTGCGCGAGATCATCGAAAACGACATGATCCCCGACGACGTGACCATCCAGGTCCTCGTGCAGGCGCGCGAGCACCTCATCCGCCGCACGTTCGAGGCGTGCGCCGGCGCGAAGAACGTCATCGTGCACTTCTACAACTCCACGTCGAAGCTGCAGCGGCGCGTGGTGTTCCGCAAGGACCGCGAGCAGATTAAGCAGCTGGCCACGGACGCCGGCGAGCTGATCAAGACGATCGCGAAGGACTACCCCGACACGAACTGGCGCTGGGAGTACTCGCCGGAATCCTTCACCGGCACGGAGCTCGACTTCGCGCTCGAGGTGTGCGACGCCGTCGTGGACACGATGGAGGCGACGCCGGAGCAGCCGATCATCATCAACCTGCCGGCGACGGTGGAGATGATCACGCCGAACGTCTACGCCGACTCGATCGAGTGGATGCACCGCAACCTGAAGAAGCGCGACAGCGTGATCATCTCCCTGCACCCGCACAACGACCGCGGCACCGGCGTCGCGGCGGCGGAGCTCGGCTTCCTCGCCGGCGGCGACCGCATCGAGGGCTGCCTGTTCGGCAACGGCGAGCGCACCGGCAACGTCGACCTGGTCACGCTCGGCCTGAACATGCTCACGCAGGGCGTGGACCCGCAGATCGACTTCTCCGACATCCAGAAGATCCGCGAGGTCGTGGAGTACTGCAACCAGCTACGCGTGCCGGAGCGCCACCCGTACGGCGGCGACCTCGTGTTCACGGCGTTCTCGGGCTCGCACCAGGACGCGATCAACAAGGGCCTCGACGCGCTCGCGCAGAACATCCGCCCCGACGCGACCAGCTCCGACGTCACGTGGGAAGAGCTGCGCGAGACCACGTGGGAGGTGCCGTACCTGCCCATCGACCCGAAGGACGTCGGCCGCACGTACGAGGCCGTCATCCGCGTGAACTCGCAGTCCGGCAAGGGCGGCGTGGCCTACATCATGAAGACAGACCACGGCATCAACATGCCCAAGGCGATGCAGCCGGAGTTCTCCGCGATCGTGCAGAACATCACCGACAGCGAGGGCGGCGAGGTCAACTCCAAGAACATGTGGGACATCTTCGCCACCACGTACCTCGACCTCGAGTCGCCGCTCGCGCTGTCGCACTACCGCATCGACGCCGCCGAGGAGGAGGGCGAGGACACCCGCGTCACCGCGTCCGTGGACTACGAGGGCGCGCGCCGCGAGATCGCCGGCACGGGCAACGGCCCGATCGCGGCGTTCGCGAACGCGCTCGAGCAGCTCGGCATCGACTTCGAGGTGCAGGACTACTCGCAGCGCTCCCGCTCGGCGGGCGACGACGCGGACGCGGCGTGCTACATCCACGCCGACGTCGACGGCACGTCCGCGTGGGGCGTGGGCATCGCCGGGTCGACGACGCGCGCCTCGCTCGAGGCGATCGTGTCCGCGGTGAACCGGTCGGTGTCCGCGAACTAGCGTTTCGCGCCGCGGTCGTTATACTTGCGGGGAACTAGACCACACATTTTAGTCAGCGGAGTTGGTGCGCATGGCCGTCTACGCGGTGCCGAAAGGGCCTCGTCGGGAGGCGATTTCGGGCATGCGTATCGACGGAGCTTCGCCCACCACCGCCGCCCTCCGCACGAACGGTGACGGCGGCTTCGACGTCGTCGCCGACGGCGCCGTACTCGGGACGATCGGCGCCGACCGGGAGCTGCGCCAGATCGCCGACGCCGGCCTCGAGCCCGAGGTCGCCGTCGTGGACGGCGCGGTCGCGCTGCCCGAGCCGGGCCAGGTGCTGCCGGTCAACGTTCCCCCGCGCGCGCCGTGGGTGCTCCTGCCGGAGGCGGCGGTCTACGGGGCGGCGCTGGACGAGCCGTTGGACGTCGATACGCCGGCTCAACTGCTATTCACCTGCGACGGCGCGGCGCTCAACCTCGACGGCGACCCGGTCGGCGAGCTCGGCGCGCAGGCGTGCGAGGCGCTCGCGCCGACGCTCGAGCGGCTGCGGCAGCGCGGTCTCGAGGCCGTCGTGCGCGGGTTTATCGACGCCTCCGGCGACCTCACCGTCTCCGCCGCGCCGCTGCCCGCGGGCGCGCTGCCGGCGGTCTCGCCGCTGCCGGCGCTCGTGCGCGACCTCAGCGAGGAAGACGACGTCGCGCGCCCCGACACCGGCTTCTTCGCCACCGCCGACGCGGAGGCCGCCGCGCTCGCCGCCGACACGGAGGAGTTCCCCGGCGCCACCGAGCCCGCCTCTAGGGGCCGCGGGCGGGGCACCCTCGTCGCGGCGGCCGCGGCCGGGGCGGCGCTGCTGCTCGCCGGCGTCGGTGCCGTGGTGATCACCTCGCCGTCGGGGGTGGACCGCGACTCGGCGTCCGCGTACATCGGCACGGTGACCAACAGCGTGGGCGGCTCGGCGACCGGCAGCACGACGGCCGCGCCCGAGACGGCGGCGGCGACGGTGACCGCTACGCCGTCGGCCGAGGCGCACGACACGCCGACCGAGTCTCCGTCGAGCGCGGAGTTCAGCACCGACCTTCCCGCCGCGCCGGTGCAGCAGGCGCCGGTGCAGCAGGACCCCGCGCCCGCGCCGGTGCAGCAGGCGCCGGTCCAGCAGGACCCCGCGCCCGCGCCGGTGCAGGCGCCGGTGCAGCAGGCCCCAGCCCCCGCCCCCGCGCCGGCGCCCGCCCAGCCCGCCGACCCGCGCCCGTACGAGTACTCCATCGGCGGACTGCAGGTGCGCTCGAACACCCGGCTCGATCAGCCGCTGTACGAGGTCGCGGAGCCGTAGGCTACGTTGGAACGATGATTGAGAGCGATTACCCCTTCGTGGCGGTGTTCGCGCAGGCGACGGGGATCCACCCCGCAACGGGCCGGCTGCTCACCATCGACGCGGTCTCGTTCGACGACGCCGGGCGCGTCGGCGAGGAATTCCACGCCGTGGTCAACCCCGGCACCGACGCCGGGCCCGCCCACACACACGGGTGCTCCCCGCACGACTTCGCGCAGGCGCCGCGCTTCTCCCGCTACCTCAAGACGCTGGACAAGCTTATCGACGGCCGCGTCCTCGTCACCCACGACTCCCCCGTCACCTGGGGCTTTCTGGTGTCCGAGGCGCGCCGCGCGATGAACGCGGCGGCGCGCGCGAACCGCTCGCGGCGCGGGCGCGGCAACAAGCGCCGCCAGCGCGTCGGCCACGTGCCTAAGCCGGAGTCGATCGTCGACCTGCTCGCCACCGCGCGCCGCCAGGGCCACGTGCCGGTGGACCCGCGGATTAACGCGGTTGCCTCGCTCGTCGGCGTCGAGTCGGCGCCGCCCGAGGCATCCGTCGCGCGCCGCGCGGTGCCCGAGGAGGAGTTCTCCCGCGGCCAAACGCTCAAGCTCGTGGCGATGTACCTGCAGCTCGCCGAGTCCGGGCCGCTCGCCTCGTTCGACCCGGCGGATCTCGCGCCGGACCAGTTCGGGCTGCAGCGCTCGTCGCTACGCGTGGATGCGGAAAAGGCCCCGGCCGTCGCGGAGAACCCCGGCGTGCTCGGCGAGAGTGGCCTGCGCAAGGGCATGGAGTTCGTGGTCTCCGACGACGTCGCCGCCGACCCCGACGAGCTCATCGACGCCGGGGTGCGCGCGGGCCTGACGTACCGAGAGAAGCTCACGCGCGAGACGTCCGTGGCCGTCTCCGACGCGGTCGTGCGCGGCGCCGAGCTGCGCGGCAAGGCGATGCACGCGCACCGCAAGGACATCCCCGTCGTCGACGGCGAGGAGTTCGCGCGGCTGGTAGGTGCGATGGAGCCCGCGGGGTAGCCTAGTCCGCATGCAAGGACCCTTTTCCCGCGCGCGGTCGGCGCTCGCCACCGCCGCAGCGAACCTCGCCACCGCCGCCTCGCGCGCGACCGGCCGCGGCGCAGGCGGCATGATCGGCGGCCTCGTCGCCGGCGCGATCGACCCGAACATCATGGCCTCGCTCGGCGGGGGCCGGCCCGCGGTGCTGGTCACCGGCACGAACGGCAAGTCCACCACCACCCGCATGCTCGCCGGGGCGGTGCGCACGAAGTACGCCGTGGCCACCAACGACGGCGGCGACAACATGGACGCCGGCATCATCTCCGCGCTGCTCGCCGGCAAGGACGCCGACGCGATCGTCCTCGAGTGCGACGAGCTCCACGTGCCCAAGGTGGCCCAGCGCCTCAACCCGAAGGCGTTCGTGCTGCTCAACCTCACGCGAGACCAGCTCGACCGGGTCGGCGAGATCAACAAGATCGAGCGCGCCCTGCGCGAGGCCGTCATGGCGCACCCGGAGGCGACCGTCGTGGCGAACTGCGACGACGTGCTGGTCACCTCCGTCGCCTACGACCACCCGAACGTCGTGTGGGTCGCCGCCGGCGCGGGCTGGGTGGGCGACTCCGTGACCAACCCGCGCTCCGGCGGCCACGTCGTGCGCACCGAGGACGACTGGTACGCCGTCGAACCGCTTCCCGACGGCCGCGAGTTCCGCCGCCCCACCCCCGCCTACGCGGTGACGGAGTCGGCGCTGGTGACGCCGCAGGGCGTCGCAACGCTTGAGCTCAAGCTCCCGGGCCGCGCGAACCGCGGCAACGCCGCCCAGGCGATCGCCGCGGCCGTCGAGGCGTTCGGCGTCCCGCTCGACGACGCCGTGCGCGCCGCCGGCGAGGTGGACAACGTCGCCGGGCGCTACACCACCGTCCACCTCGGCGACCACGACGTGCACCTGCTGCTGGCGAAGAACCCGGCCGGCTGGCAGGAGGCGCTGTCGATGGTGGACCGCGACGCGGACGGCGTGGTCATCGCCGTGAACGCGAAGCAGGGCGACGGCGAGGACGTCTCCTGGCTGTGGGACGTGCGCTTCGAGGACTTCGGCGAGACCCACGTCGTCGCCGCCGGCGAGCGCGCCACCGACCTCGCGGTGCGCCTCACTTACGCCAACATCGACCACGAGCTCGTCCACGACCCGGTCGAGGCGATCCACGCCTGCCCGCCGGGCCGCGTGGAGGTGCTCGCGAACTACACCGCGCTGCTCAACCTGCGCAAGGCCCTGACCAGGCAGGAGGATTACCGTGCCTAAGCTCACCATCGGCCTCGTCCTGCCCGACGTGCTGGGCACGTACGGCGACGACGGCAACGCGCTCGTCCTGCGCGAGCGCGCGCGCCGCCGCGGCATCGACGCGCACGTCCAGCGCATCTTGCTTGACGACGACGTCCCGCCCACCTGCGACATCTACACCCTCGGCGGCGGCGAGGACGCGGCCCAGCTCATCGCCGCGGCCCGCCTCGCCGCCTCCCCCGGCCTGCAGGCGGCGGCCGCGGACGGGCGCCCCGTCTTCGCCATCTGCGCCGGCCTCCAGGTTCTCGGCCGCACGTTCCGCGCGCACGGCGAGGAGGTCGAGGGCATCGGGCTCATCGACGTCACCACCGCGCCCCTGACCACCCGCGCCACCGGCGAGCTCGCCTCGACCCCGACGCACGCCGGCATCACCGCGGAGCTGACCGAGCCGCTCACCGGGTTTGAGAACCACATGGGCGCGACGACGCTCGGGCCCGAGGCGCAGCCGCTCGGCGCGGTCACCCGTGGCGTCGGCAACGGCGCGGGCGAAGGCAGGGTTGACGGGGTCGTGCAGGGCAGCGTCATCGCCACCTACATGCACGGCCCTGCACTCGCGCGCAACCCGCAGCTCGCGGACCTGCTGCTGGCCCGCGCCCTCGACGTCCCGCTCGCGGACCTCGAGCCCCTCGACCTCCCCGTCGTGGACCAGCTCCGCCGCGAGCGCCTGCGCTAGCCGAAGAGTTGGTCTATGGCCCCGCGGTTGGAGTTTTTCACTGGGGTTCCGTGGGGGCTGATCCACCAGGGTGCGCCGCGGATCATGGCGATGTGGCCGCGTTTGTTGCGCGATGGGTCGTCGTCGTTGACGCGGTTGTGGTAGCGACACAACGGGGCGAGGTTGTCCAGGTTGGTTTCCCCGCCGTGCTTCCAGGCGGTGACGTGGTGGATCTCGCAGGCTTGCGCCCCGTGGCGGCAGCCCGGGAACGCGCACACCGGCATGACGAGCCGGGCGAGGTCGCGTTGTTTCGTGTTGGCGAGGCGTTGGGTGCGGTAGAGGTTGACGGCACCTGCTTCGGGGTGGAACGCGGCGACGTCGAGCGCCTCGCCGAATTCCAACGCGAGGAATTCAGCCCCGGTCATGGTGGTGCCGTCGGTGAGTGTGAGGATGACGTCGTCGCCTAAACCTGCGGTGATGCGGGTGTATTCGGGTAGGGGGACGAGGATCATGGGGCGGGGTGCGGCGGCGGGGACGGTTTCGCCGGCGTCGATGAGGTTCCAGAAGGCGGCTTCCATTTGGGGTGCTGCGGGTTGGGTGGGGTCGATGTGGTGGCGGAGGGCGTGTTCGAGGTCGGCGGCGCGGCGGTCGTCGGCGGTGATGGTGATGCGGGTGCGTCCGTGTTTGGGGGCGGAAAACGTCATTTGTTTTTTCGCCGGTTTAGGTTCGGCGGTGGGGAGGATGTCGTTGGCGCGGCGGCGCAGGGTTTCGTAGGTGCCGCGTACGGAAAGCAGGGCGTGGCGTAGTTTCCATTGTTCGGTGCCGGTGAAGCGGGTGAGGTGTTTTTCGATGAAGACGAGTTTGTCCAGGCTTGTGCCGTTGTCGCGGGCGAGGGTGAGCGCGCGGCGTTGCTGGGTGCGGTAGCGGGTTGGCCCGTAGTAGGTGGTGTGGATGCGTGCCCATTCGCGTAGCGTGTCGGGTTTGACGCCGGCGGTGGTGAGCGCGTCGCGGTCGTAGTGGGCGAGGGCGTCGATGGCGCCGGCCCCGACCGCGAGTGCGAGTGCTTCGAATGGGTTCATGACCGTCACACTAGAGGAAACCGAGGCAATGTCAAGACCACCCACCGAAACCTGTGGATAACTCCCGCAACCAACGCCAAGTTATCCACAGCGTTGGGTGCCGGACGGACGTCGATACGCAAAAAATGCATAATGGGGCGCATGTTCGTGCACCTGAGCCACATCCTCGACCCCGACGGCCCCCACTACCCCACCTCGCCGACCCTGACCACCGAACCCCACGCGGTGATCGGGCAGGGCAGCGACTCCAACGACGTGATCAGCCAGCTGCCCAACCACTTTGGCACCCACATGGACGCCCCGCGCCACTTCACCCCCGACGGGCTCACGTTCGCCGAGCTGCCCACCGAGCGCTTCAACTTCGACGGCGACGAGATCCTGCTCATCGACGTCCCCGCCAAGGGCGAACCGCGCTCCATCGTCACCGTCGAGGACGTCGAGGGCGAGGACTTCAACGGCATCCGCATGCTGCTCATCCGCACCGGCTTCGAGCGCTTCCGCGACACCGACCCGGAGACGTACATGAACGAGGGCCCCTGCCTCGACCCGAAGCTGTGCGAGTGGCTCGCCACCGAGACCGGCGTCGAATGCGTCGGCATGGACTGGCTCTCCGTTGCCGCGCCGTGGAACGACCTCGGCACGGAGGCGCACCGCCAGCTCCTCGGGTACTACCGCGACAACTTCGTCACCGCCATCGAGGACCTCTCGCTCGCCCCGGTCGGCGACAACTGGATCGACTTCCTCACCCTCGGCGGCCTGCGCATCAAGGGCATCGACTCGTCGCAGGTGAGCGTCACGGCGTTCCTCAACGACCTCGACTTCCTCGACGAGCTCGACGGCCGCGATGGCCCCGACGCCGAGGAAGCGAGCTTTGACGGCGTCGTGCGCGACCCGAACGCGCCGGCCCCCGCCGCCGAGGACGAGCCCTAGAGCTTGAGCCGCCCGGTGAGGGCGCGGGAGAGCGTGAGCTCGTCGACAAACTCCAAGTCCCCGCCGAGTGGCATCCCCGACGCGAGCCGCGAGATGGTGAGCGCCGGGAAGTCCTTGAGCAGCCTGACCAGGTACGACGCCGTCGCCTCGCCCTCCGTGTCGGGGTCGGTGGCGAGGATGACCTCCGCGATTTCCGGCGCCTCCTCCCCGTCGACGTCCGGCAACACCCCGCCGATGCGCTGCAGCAGCGGCGCGATCGCGAGGTCCTTCGGCCCGACGTTCGCGAGGGGGTCGAGCGCGCCGCCGAGCACGTGGTAGCGCCCGGAGTACTCGCCGGTGCGCTCGATGACCTGGATATCCTTCGCGTCCTCCACGACGCACACCGTCGCCTTGTCGCGCCCCGAGTCGGCGCAGATGCGGCACACCTCGTCGCGCGAGACGTTGTTGCAGATGCGGCAGAACGTCACCCCGTCGCGCACCGCCGCAAGCGCAGCCCGCAGCCTATCGACGTCCTCCGGCTCCGCCTTCAGCAAATAAAACGCAATGCGCTGCGCCGACTTCGGCCCGACGCCGGGCAGGCGCGAGAATTCGTCGATAAGGTCCTGTAACGGCCCCTCGAACACGCTGACCTCCTTCCTTCCGGCACGAAAAACGCGCCCGACCTGGCGAGGCCGGACGCGAAAGCGGCAACGTTAGATGATGCCGCCGAACGGCACCTCGCCCGGGCCGGCCTGCTGGCCACCGAACGGCGCGCCACCCTGCTGGCCGCCGAGCGCGCCGCCGGTGAGCGGGGCGATCTTCTCCTCGGCGAGCTTGCCCGCCTTGTTGTGCGCGTCGCGGTAGGCGGCGAGGATGAGGTCCTGCAGCGTCTCCACGTCCTCCGGGTCGACGGCCTCGGGCTTGATCTGCAGGTCGACGATCTCGGCGCCACCGGTCATCGTGATGGTGACCAGCTCGCCGCCGGCGGTGCCGGTGACCTCGGTCTGCAGCAGCTCCATCTGCGCCTGCTGGAGCGCGGCCTGCACCTCGGCGGCCTGGCGGATGAGTTCCTGCATGTCGTTCGGCTGGGTCATGGTGTCCCCTTTCGTTTGTCAGTAAAGTTCGCTCGCCAGTGTACCCGCCCGGCTACAGCGGCTTCGCGCCCAGCTCCTGGGCGAGCAGATCCATCGCCACCTGCGTCGCGTCGCGGCGGTCTGCGCTGCCCTCCTCGTCGCGCGCCTGCTCCGCCATGTCGCGCTCCTCGTCCTCGCGGGAGTACGGGGCGACCTCGCGTATCGACGCCTCCGGTTCCTCCTCCTCAAAGTCAACCGGCTCCGGCGGCGGCGGGATCTCGTCGCGCTCGCGCTTCGCCTTCTCGGCCGCCTTCTGGCTGGCGGCCTGGGCGGCGGCGCGCCAGTCGTCCTGGCGCTGGGTCGGCTGGGGTTTCTGCGCTGGCTGTGCGGGCTGTGCAGACCGCGCCGGCTGCGCTGGCGCCGCTGGCGCTGCTTGGGTCGGCTCCGGCTGGGCCGGCTCGGCCGGTTCCGGCTGACCGATGGGCGCGGGCTCGTCCCACCCGCCGGCAGGGGCGGGGTCGTCGCCGTCACTGCTGCCGTCGCCACCCTGCTCGGGAGGCGTCCACACCTCGCGCTTCGCGGGGCGGCGCAGGTTCGCGGCGGCCGGATCCGTACCGACGACGCACCGCACCTCCACCCGCGACCCAAGCTTCTCGGAGAGGACGGCGGCGATGTCCGCGTTGTTCTTCTCCGCGTTGATGCGCTCGGCGAGCGCCCCGGTGTGGTGGCCGACGACGAGCACATCCCCGTCGAAGCCGAGGGGTTTCGCCTCGGTGAGCATGATCTCGGCAACCTTGTTGCGCTCGCCGACGGACTGGCGCAGGCGCGTCCAATCCCGCTCGATGCGCTCGAACAGCTCGTCCGTGTCCCCCGCCGACTCCGGCTGCTGCGGCTGCGCTGGCTGCTGCGGCGGACGCTCGGCGGCGGGGCGCTGCTCCGCGCGCGGCGTGGCGGCGGCCGCAGCGGCAGCGGCAGCCGCGGCCGCGCCCCCGCCCTGGCGCACGCCTTGCGACGGCGGCGCCTGCTGCGGCCCGCGCGCCTGACCAGCCTGACCCGCATGTCCCGCGGCACCCGCCGCGCCCGCCGCGCCAGCCGCGCCCGTCGGCAGCGCACCGCCGCCCGGCTGGAGCGTGAGCAGATGCGCCATCATGATCTCGAGCAACAGGCGCGGCGAGGTCGCCCCGCGCAGGCCTGCGACGAGGTCGTTGACCTCCGTGGCCAGGGCTGCGAGGTGCTGCGGGGAGAACCGCTGCGCCTCCTGGGTGAGGACGTCGGCGCGGTCCGAAGGTGCGTCGACAAGCCCTTGCCCGAAAGCGTCGGGAACGCTGCGGATGAGCAGGAGGTCGCGCATCCTGTCGAGCAGGTCGAGCGCGAAGCGGCGCGGCTCGTGGCCGGACTCGATGACCTGGTCGATGGTGCGGAAGAGCGCGGCCCCGTCGCGGTCGGCGAGGGCGTCGACGGCGGCGTCGAGCAGCGTGAGATCCGTGGCGCCGAGCAGCGGGAGCGCGAGCTCGTACGTCAGCCCATCCGGGCCGGCGCCGGAAAGCAGCTGGTCCAGGATGGACAGTGTGTCGCGCGGGGACCCGCCGCCGGCGCGGATGACCAGGGGGTAGACGTTCTCGTCGACGGTCACGCCCTCCTCGGCCACCACGTGCTCGAGCAGCTCGCGCATCGCCTGTGGCGCGAGGAGGCGGAACGGGTAGTTGTGCGTGCGCGAGCGGATCGTGTTCAGCATCTTCTCCGGCTCGGTGGTGGCGAAGATGAAGATGAGGTGCTCCGGCGGCTCCTCAACGATCTTGAGCAGCGCGTTGTTGCCCACCTTCGAGATCATGTGGGCCTCGTCGATGATGAAGACGCGGTAGCGCGATTCCGCCGGGGCGAACAGGGCGCGCTCGCGCAGGTCGCGCATGTCGTCGACGCTGCCGTGCGAGGCGGCGTCGATCTCCATGACGTCCAGGTTGCCCGTCCCGCCCGGCGCGAGCGAGACGCACGAGGGGCACACCCCGCACGGCGTCGACGTCGGCCCCTCGACGCAGTTGAGGGAGCGCGCCAGGATGCGCGCGGACGAAGTCTTGCCACAGCCGCGCGGGCCGGAGAACAGGTAGGCGTGCGAGATGCGCCCGTTGTCCAGCGCGGTGGACAGCGGGCGGGTCACCTGCTCCTGGCCGATGACTTCGCCGAACGTTGCGGGGCGGTATTTCCTGTACAGAGCCACGCGCGCCAGTCTACTTCGCGCGCCGACGGGGCCTACCGCTGCGCGGCGTCCACGCACGCGAGCAGCACGCAGGTGGCCACGCCGTCCATGGCGGTGCGCACCTCGTCGAGCGGCGGCAGCGACGGCGCGAGGCGAATGTTCGTGTCCGTCTCGTCGACGCCGTGCGGGAACGACGCGCCCGCCTTCGTCAGCGTGATGCCGGCGTCCTTCGCCAGCTCCCATACGCGGGTGGCGGAGCCGTCGGTGACGTCGAGGGAGATGAAGTAGCCGCCCTTCGGCTTGGTCCACTCGGCGACGCCGTAACCGCCGAGGCGCTCCTCGAGGATGCCGATGACGGCCTCGAACTTCGGCGCGAGCGACGCCGCGTGCTTGCGCATGTGGGTGTGCAGCCCGTCGACGTCGCCGAAGAAGCGCGCGTGGGCGAGCTGGTTGACCTTGTTCGGGCCGATCCCGCGGATGGAGGCGTGGGAGGAGTACCACGCGAGGTTCTCCTTCGACGACGCGAAGAACGCCACGCCCGCGCCCGCGAGCGTGATCTTCGAGGTCGACGACATGTACCAGAACCGGTTCGGGTGGCCGTTGCGCGCGGCGATGTCCAGCACGTTCGGGTTCGCGGGGAACTCGTCGGTGAGGGTGTGGATCGCGTACGCGTTGTCCCACACGATGCGGAAGTCCTCGGCGGCGGTCTCCATCGCAGCCAGCTTCTCGACGACCTCCGGCGAGAACGTGATCCCCGTCGGGTTACCGAAAATCGGCACCGTCCACATGCCCTTGACCTGCGGGTCCTTTACCAGCTCGGCGACGGCGTCCACGTCCGGCCCGTCCGGCGTCATGGGCACCTGCACCATCTCGAAGCCGAAGTGCTCGGTGATGGCAAAGTGGCGGTCGTAGCCCGGCACCGGGCAGATCCACTTCACGCGCTCCTCGTCCTTCCACGGGCGCGGCGAGTCGTTCGTGCCCCAGATGTAGGCGTAGGAAATGAGGTCGAACATGATGTTTAGGCTCGAGGAGTCGCCCGCGATCACGTTCGCCGGGTCGAGGCCCAGCGCCGCGCCCCACAGCTCGCGGATGTCGGCGATGCCGGCGAGGTTGCCGTAGTTGCGCACGTCCGCGCCGGTGGCGTCGGTGTAGTCGTCCTCCCCCGGCAGCGCGAGCAGCGCGTTGGACAGGTCGAGCTGCTCGCTCGACGGTTTGCCACGCGTGAGGTCGAGGTTGAGGTCGCGGGCCTTGAGTTCGTCGTAACGCTGGCGCGTCTCCTGCGCGAGGGCGTCGAACTGGGCTTGGTCGAGGTCCTTGAGTGACATGCCCACCATCGTACCGGCACAAATAAGGGACCCCACGCACCTGCCAGAGCTCGCTGACCCTTGCTGCGTTCCCGCCCTGGGGGAGTTCACAAGATAACACCGCGTGGGATCCTGCCCGCTACTGTAGCTGGCAGCCTCGCCGCCACACAACCTGCCCGCCTCATCTGCAATTTTGGTGCGGGGGCCGGGGTGGTCTACCATGTCCCAAGACACTTTCGAGTGTCGCTGGAGGATTCGACTAGCGGCCTATGTCACACGCCTGGAACGCGTGCGGGTTTCACGACCCTCGTGGGTTCAAATCCCACATCCTCCGCCACAAGCCGGCGCCCCGCGGGGTGTCGGCTTCATCGTTTATAATCTATAATCGCGGAGCATGATCAACGAACAGCTCTACACCGCCATCAACCAGCAGGTCACCGAGGAGTACGCGGCGGCCTACATCTACCGCCACCTGGCCAACGAGATGGACGCGCTCTCCTTCCCCGGCCTCTGCGAATGGTTCGCCGCCCAGGCCGCCGAGGAGTGCGAGCACGCCCTGAAGTTCGCCAAACACCTCATCGACCGTGGCGAGCGCGTGTGCCCGCACCCCATCGAGATCGACGCGCCGAAGATCGCCGGCCCGCTCGAGGCGTTCAAAGCCGCGCTCGAGCACGAGAAGAAGGTCTCTGAGCAGATCCGCACCATCACCCGCCTCGCCGACGAGGTCGGCGACCTCGAGTCGCGCCCGCTGCTCAACTGGTTCCTCAACGAGCAGATCGAGGAGGAGTCCACCGTCGGCGAGATCGTGGACCAGCTCGAGCTCGTCGGCGCGGACGGTTCGGGGCTTTTGCGTATCGACGCCCGCCTGGCCGGCCGACCCGTCCCCAACCCCGCCGCGGCAGAGTAAACACCGCGCGAACTGGCGTTAAACAGCTCGCGAAATCGCAGCGAAATTCCCGCGACATCCCCCTCCCCCGGTCGCGAAACGGTAACGGCGGGCCGAAAATGCGCGTGTGACCAGCTCCGAGCGCCAGCCCACCCGCCGCCAGTTCTCGCGCCGCGGGTTTCTGCGCACTGCGGCTGTCGCCTCGAGCGCGATGGGCGCGGCCGCCGTCGTGCCCAGCGCGCAGTCCCAGAGCTCGGTGGACACGACGCCGACGTTCGTGGAGATGGAGCTGCCCCCGCTGCCCTTCGTCCACGGCGTGGCCTCGGGCGACCCGCTGCCGGACGCGGTGGTGCTGTGGACGCGCGTGACGCCGGACGAGTTTGCGGTGCCTGGGTCCGGAGGTGGCGTCGATACGCAACTGCACTGGTGCGTCGCGCGCGACGCCGAGCTGAGCGACATCGTCGCGCAGGGCGAGGCGACCAGCCGTGCCGAGCAGGACCACACGGTGCACGTCGAGGTGGCGGGGCTCGACGCGGACACCGTCTACTACTACCGCTTCACCGTCGTGGGCGGGCCGCACCACGGCGCGGTCTCCCCGCTCGGGCGGACGAAGACCGCGCCGGTGGGGCACGTCGTGGCGCAGCGCTGGGCCGTCGCCTCCTGCGCCAACTGGGAGTCCGGGTTCTTCTCCGCCTACGCCGACATGGCGCGACGCGGCTGGGCGGGCGAACTCGACCTCACCGTCTTCCTCGGCGACTACATCTACGAGTACGCCCAGTACGAGTACGCGGGCCGCGGGCCGGTGCGCCTCCACCAGCCCGCCCACGAGACCCTCAGCCTCGCCGACTACCGCACCCGCTACGGCCGCTACCGCACCGACCCGGCGCTGCAGGACGCCCACGCCGCCATGCCGTGGGTGGTGGTGTGGGACGACCACGAGATCGCGAACAACAACTGGCGCGACGGCGCCGCCAACCACCAGCCGTACGAGGGCGACTTCCACGCCCGCCGCGACGCCGCCATGCGCGCCTACTACGAGTGGATGCCCGTGCGCCTGTCCCAGACCTCGGAGCAGGGCCACATCTACCGCTCATTCACGTTCGGCGACCTCGTCGAGCTGACGATGATGGATCTGCGCACCTACCGCGACGTCGAGTTCTGGAAGGGCGGCTCCCGCCAGCCCGGCGACGCGCGCACCATGCTCGGCTCGGAGCAGTACGACTGGCTCACGCAGACCCTCGAGCGCTCCACCGCGACGTGGAGCGCGCTGGGCAACTCGGTGATGTTCTCGCCGCTGCACGTCGGCGCCGTCTTCAACAACCCCGCCACCCGCCCCGTCGCGGAGGCGCTGAGCGCGAACATCCTCACCTCGAAAGCGCCGGTGCCGCAGCTCAACGAGATGCCCCTCAACGGCGACCAGTGGGACGGCTACGACTTCGAGCGCCGCCGCCTCATCAACACCCTCGGCCGTCTGGGCAAGCAGCCCGTCTTCCTCACCGGCGACATCCACTCCGAGTGGGCGCACACCATCATGCACAACGGCAAGCAGATCGGCTGTGAGATCGTCTGCTCCTCCATCACCGCGCCGAACGTGTCGGAGTCCACCGGCATCGGCACCGGCAGCCGACTCTTCGGCGCCGCCGGCCGCTACCTCTACGCAGCGAACCCGAGCCTCCACCACGTCGCCCTGGACACCCACGGCTACACCGCCGTCACGTTCACCCCCAACGAGGTGTCGATGGAGTGGCGGCGCGTCGACAACATCCTCGCCCCCGTCTCGCCCGTGCGCCCGGGCCCGGTGCTGGCGTGGCGCAGGGGCGACGGGTTCGCGTCGTAGCGCTAGGGCCATCCGTTTTGTAAAAATCCACACCCGCCCCCGGAAAACCCCAGGTCGCTACTGGCCGCATCGGGGCGCGCTTTGTGTCAAGTGGTTGTGAACGGGTTTGGGTGTTAGATCGTGATGGGTTGTGGGGTTGGGGCGGTTTGGGTGGTGGTGCGGATGATGCTGACTTCTGCCGGGAGGCCTGTGCCAGCTTTGGTGTCCGGTAGTTGTGTGATGGTGCCTTTGCTTAGCGCGTTTCGCATCCCTTCTTCTCGTTTGCGTTGCAGTTCGCTCCAGGTGCCGTCGAGGACTGCTTGTGGTGGGTAGTAGTTGATCCCGCTGTGTGGGGTGGCGTTGTAGACCGGCACCCAAGCGCTGACCCAGGTGTTTGCTTCGCCCAGCGTGGTGAAGGTTTTCGGGTAGTAGGTCCTAGTCTTTAGGGTGTGGAACACCGACTCGGTGTGCGGGTTGTCGTTGCTGGTGTGCGGCCGGTTCAATGAGCGGGCCACACCATGTTCGGCAAACAGTTTGCCGAGTCGTTTGCTGGTCATGGCAGCGCCGTTGTCGGAGTGGACAGTGTGCACATTTGGAAAACGGGTGAAGATGTCGGCGAACATCGCTGCTGCAAGCTGGCTGTTTTCTCGTTCTGCGACGACGAACCCGACGATGGCGCGCGAGTACAGATCGATCACCATGTGCAACGCGAAGGTCTGTCCGTAGTATTGGCCAGGCAAAAACGTGATATCCCAGCACAGTACCTGCCCGGGGGCGGTGGCGTGCACATGCGGCGGTGTGGCGTCGCGGCGGCGTTTGGCTTGTCTGGCTTTGGTGTTGTGGCGTTGGTGCAGCAGTTTGCCGTGGGCTTTAGCCACCCGGTAGAAGCTGCGCAGGCTCGCCAGGTAGGTCCCGTTGTTCAACGCGGCGTAAAACACCTGGTCCACCCCGCAATGCGGATTGTCGTCCAGCAGCTCCACTATGTCTGTGACTGTGGCATCAGACAGCCGGTTGATCCGGCGTTGGTGATGCGGGATCGGGTTGTCGGTGCGTGGGCGCGGATTGGTTTCGTAGAAGACCCGGCTGCGCGAGGCACCGATGATGCCCATCGCCTTCGTTTTGGAGTAGCCGACGGAAACGAGCTGGTTGATCAGCGTTTCTTCTGCTTGCCGGCCTTGCTCGTAGAGGCGTTGTTGGGCGTCGGTGAGGACTTTTCCTCCGCGTTTGAGTCCACGCCAGGTGCTCCTGGCATGGTCGCTAAAGCTTTTCCCAACACATCAGTGGCCAGCTCAGCCCGCTCTGCCCTTTCCGTCGCCTTATCTAAGGCACGCTGCATTGCTTCTTCACGGCGTTTGGCATCGAGTTCGATCTTGCGTTTGTCCTGCGTCAGCGCGGAAATTTCCTTGCGCAGCTGCTGAATTTCGGCGCATTCATCCATCGTCAACGTTCCAATCCTCCTTGGTCTTGTGCGTGTTGGCAGGTCACCGTCAGCCACCATTGCTGTCCAGCGTCGCACGGTGTGACCAGCAAGTCCATGCGCCACCAACCAGGCTTCTTTCTGGCCATGCGGCACTAACCCGTACTCGACGACCACCTCACGGATGTACTCCGCACTCGGTCTGCCCAGGTAGGCAGCATCAACCATGTGTTTGGCGCGCTCGACGCCGTCAACGCCGTCGTCAATAGTTTTCGACTTCTGCAATGCGCGGGCCCACCGCCCGATATGGGGATACTCGATTCCCTGCCGGGCGCACCACGGGCCTTTCGTGCCATGCGGCAACAGGTTGTAAATCGTGATCATCTGCCGCTGCTGCGCTGGATGAAACCACTTTCCAAGGCCAGTCACGCGGTACGGGGAGAACACGAACGCCACAGCCTCAAGCGACGCCAACGTCTCCTCATCGAGTACTTCCCCCGCCGCCAGCACACGCGGCGGCTGCGACAAGATCTCCTCGACCTCCTCGCGCGACGTCTTAGGCTTGACCTTTCGGGCAACCACCGGGGCTTCAGCAACCGGTGGCGACGTCAACGTCGACGGCACCAACTGAGGCAACTGCGAATCGGTCATGAACAAAACCTCCTACGGTTCGTCGTTCACAACCACCCTGACACTAAGGGGCGTCGCTTCGCTTTGTGTCAAGTGGTTGTGAACAGTTTCTGGTTTAGGCGACGGTAAGTGTGGGTGGCTGTGGGCGGGTTTTGGTGGTTGTGCGGATGATGGTGACCTCCTTGGGTAGTCCGGTCGGTGTTTTTGGCATAGCGGTGATGAGTCCGGCTTCGAGTGCGGCGCGTGCTGCGTTGATGCGGTTGGTTTCGTATTGTCTCCAGGTGCCGTCGAGCACGCTTTGCGGGGTGTAGCCGTTGATGCCGCTGTGGGGCCGGTTGTTGTAGTGCCTGGTAAACCGGGCTACCCATTGGGTGGCGGCGTCGATGTCGGCGAAGACTTTCGGGTAGTACGCAAATCCCTTCATGGTGTGAAACAGCGATTCCATTTGGGGGTTGTCGTTGCTGATGGCCGGCCGACTAAACGATGCGGTGACGTCGTGTTTGGCGAACACACGCTTTAAGGCGTTGCTTCGCATAGCTGCCCCGTTGTCGGAGTGCACGGTTTGCACTGTGGGGTAGCGCGTCAAGATGTCGTCGAAGAGTTTGGATACACCGCGCGCGTCTTCGCGGTGGGTGACCAGCGTGCCAATCACGGCGCGTGAGTACAGGTCGATAATGGTGTGGCAGGCGTAGGTTTCGTTGACGAACGGGCCGGGCAGGAATGTGATGTCCCAGCACAGCACTTGTGCTGGTGCAGTAGCGACGACATGTGGTGGCTGGTTGTTGCCGCGTTTCGACCTGCGTTTGGTGCTTGTGCAGTTGCGGTGTTTCAACAGTCTGTTGTGCTTGCGGGCGATGCGGTAGAAACTGCTCAAACTGGCGATGTAAGCGCCGTGGTTGTAGGCGTTGTAGAACACATCGTCCACGCTGGACTGCGGATTGGCGTCCAGCTGGGCGAGGATCTGGTCGATGTGTTCTTGTGTGAGCCGGGGGATGTTGCGTTCGTGGTGGGCAATCGGGTTGGCGGTTTTCGGCCGTGGGTTGGATTCGTAGTAGATCCGGCTGCGGCTGACTCTCAGCAACACACACGCCCGGGTTGTGGAGTGGCCTAATCCGACAAGTGCGTCGATGAGTCGTTGTTCTTCTTGTCGACCAGCTTCATAGCGTCGCGTTTCGTCTTCGGATAGGCGTTTTCCTCCGCGTCGTAGTCCACGCCAGGAAGATCGGGCATGGACGCTAAAGCTTTTCCCAACACATCACTGGTTTTGACCCATTTATCCAGTTCTTGTTCTTGCCGGGTGAGTTTGCGGTTGGCTTTGGCGAGTTCTTTTTTCAACCGGTCGTTTTCTCGAATCATCGCCTCAACCTGGCGCCGTGACTGCGTAAGGTCATCGGAGGTGTGTTTTCCCACTGTTCCTGCCTTTCGTGTATGCGTGTAATGCGCGATCGATCCGTCTGCAACCATGGTGGCCCACCGGAGGGTGTCAGGAAGTTTGTGTGTGAGGCTCTGATTGAGAAGGAGTTTCACCGATAATGACTACGGTGTCACCGAAGAAGAACCATGACCCGGCGAGGGTCAACGAGATCAGCGAGAAGCTGATGGAAAATCCTGAGCTCGCCAGTTTGATCAGTGAACTGTCGACCTCGGCTGATGATGCAAGCGAGCTGGTCAAAGGCTTGCTGCAGGCATCGATCAACGCTGGTTTGCAGGCGGAGATGGATGCGCATTTGGGTTACGGCCATTCCGACCGCAAGGCGAAAGCCCAGGTGGAAACCGGGCGGGGCAGCAATCACCGCAACGGGTCGTACACCAAGACCGTCGATTCTGGCTACGGCCCGGTGGAAGTGACTGTGCCCAGGGATCGTGCCGGCACGTTTACTCCCCGGATGGTGCCGAAAGGTGCACGCCGACTCACAGAGCTCGACGACATGATCGTCTCGCTGTACGCCGGCGGGATGACCGTGCGCGATATTCAGCACCATTTAGCGACCACCCTTGGGGTGGATATGAGCCCGGATACGATCAGCACCATTACCGATGCGGTCTTGGAAGAGGTCATGATCTGGCAGAACCGTCAGCTCGATGAGTTTTACCCGGTGATCTTCCTCGACGCGCTGCGCGTGAAGATCCGTGATGGCCACCGCGTGGTCAACAAGGCTTGCTACATGGCGGTTGGTGTCGACATGGACGGCATCAAGCACATCCTGGGATTGTGGATCGCGGACAATGAAGGCGCTGCATTCTGGGCATCGGTGTGCGCGGATCTGGCCAACCGCGGTGTCCAGGACGTGTTCATCGTGTGCTGCGACGGACTCAAAGGCTTGCCGGAAGCTGTCGAGGCAACCTGGCCGAATTCGATGGTGCAGACCTGCATTGTGCACCTGATTCGGGCTGCGAACCGGTGGGTGTCGTATCAGGACCGCAAGGGAGTTTCCCGTGCGCTGCGTGAGGTCTACACGGCCGCCAACGAAGACACCGCACGTGCCAGCCTGGATGCGTTCGAGACCAGTGAACTCGGCCGGAAATACCCGCAGTCGGTCAAAGTTTGGCGTGATGCGTGGGAGCGGTTCGTGCCGTTTCTGCAGTTCCCGCCGGCGGCACGACGGGTGCTCTACACCACGAATTCGATCGAGTCGCTCAATGCTGAATTGCGTAAAGCTACCCGTAACCGGGGCCAATTCCCGAACGATACTGCGGCGCTGAAAACGCTGTGGCTGATGATCTGCAACATCGAAGACAAGCGCGCCGCCCAGCGAGCGAGGAAAGCGAAGCGCGAGATTGAATGCAACGGCTATATTGAAGGAGCGAAAGCCACCGGGTGGAAACAAGCCATCAACCAACTAGCCGTGGCTTACCCCGACCGATTCGCGGACTACTTGTAAACCAAACCCCCGCACACAAAGAATCGGACACTCTCGCCCACCGCAGCACTGTCCGGTGGCACAGATCATGCTTGGCTAAAAACGCCTCCTTTTCACCGTAAGGAAGTGCAAGGTAGCGCTGCGCCAGCGACGTCACCGCCGCAGCGTCAAGCACCGCTGGTAGTTCCTCGTCGCCGACCGACGCTGCTTTTTGCTGCGCGCAGGTCAAAAGCCCAAGCTGTTGGCCCCACCGAAAGATCTTGACTCCATACAGCCCATGGCGATCAAGCCAGATACCTTTCGCCCCGTAGGGCAACTGGCGATAGATCGTGACCATCTGCCGCTTCTGAGTGGCAGTAAAATCCAACCCCCGCGAATACGGCTCACACGCTCTAAACACAACCGCGCCAGCCTGCGGCATGACCAGGTCATCCTCGTCGAGGACCTCGCCAGGAGACAGCACCGTCACAGCAAGGGACAACACATCATCAGCACAAAGCCTCCGCCTGGGCAGGCGACCGCTTCGAACCTGTTGACCACCGACCGAAGCTGCCTCGGACAGCGCGTCCGGCTCCGGGATCAACACTGGAACATCGAGCAAAGTCATGAACAAAACCTCCTACGGATCGTTGTTCACAACCAGCCTGACAGAGAGGGCTTTGTGTGGATTTTTACAACGCGGGCGGCGGCAACAGACGCCAAAAGGCCCAGCCGCGCGGGGCGGGCTGGGCCTTGTGGGTGCGGGCGGGGGTTACGCCTCGCTCTTCGGCGCCGCGGTGGTGGTCGCCGCGGTCGACGTCGTGGCGGCCTTGTCCTTCTTGGACGAGCCGGTCAGCGAGGACGAGCCCTCAGCCTTCGTCGCCCACTCCGGCAGCTCGCCGTCCTTGCACAGCGCGGCCATGATGCCCGCGACGGTGGTGGACTTGCCCAGGCGGACGGTGTTCGGCTCGTTGTACTCGGGCGCGAACTTCGCCACCGGGACCTCGCCGCTGAACTTCGGGGACTCTCCGGTGACCGTGCCGTTGTCTTGCGCGACGCGCAGGACCTGCGGCTGGTTGTAAGCCTCGTAGCGCGAGTCCTTCGTCGCTTCGCGCGGCTGGGCAGACAGCTCCACGTCGACCTTCACCGGCTTGTCGTTGTCCACCGCGCCGGTCGCGCCCTTGGGCAGGGTGACGTAGACCTTGCCGGAGGCGTCGACACGCACCTTCGCGTCCTTGATGGTCTTCCCGCCGATGGAAACAGTACCCGTAAGACGCTGGTAGTCCTTCTCCGCGTTGGCGACGGTGATCCCCGTGGAGTACTCGGTGCCGTCGGCGATGATCGGCTTGGACGTGGTCGCGGACGGCACAAGCGGCAGGCAGTTGTCGTTCTCAATCGTCCACGGCGCGACCTCCGCGTCGACGACGGGGGTGATGCGCGACTGCTCGTTGGCCTTCGTGGAGGGGGCCGGGATTTCCCACGCCCACAGCTGCCGGTCGCTGTTCGAGTCGACGCCCAGCTTGGCGGTCACCGACTTACCGTTGGTCTGGCCCGCCCTGACGTTGACGGCCTTCGGATTAGTGACGGCCAGATCCGTCACATCGAGCACCGTGTCGGTGCCCTTGATATCCACCGCGTCCTTCTTGGACGGGGACACCGTGTAGCTCAGCGTGTTGTCGTTTTTCAGTGATGTGTCCACATCCACGGATCGTGTGACAGGAGCGACGGATCGAACCTCTCGAGTAACTCTGCGACACTCGAAACACCTGCGTAACCCAGCGATCCGGCGATATCCGCCACAACCTCCCCCGCCGTTTGCTCAGCCAATAATTCACGGAGGGTCACCGCCCCATCGCGCTTTGCTAACCGACGTCCCTCCGGCCCCACCACCAACGGCACATGAATATAAATAGGCTGGACCAGCCCGAGTTGGTCCGCAAGGTAGGCCTGCGCGGGCGCCGATGCCAACAGGTCGTCGCCACGCACGACCTGGTCCACGCCCTGGTACCCGTCGTCGACCACCACCGCCAGGTTGTACGCCCAATCCCCCGCCTGCGCCTGGTCGGTGCGCCCGCCGCGTTTCAGGATCACGTCGTCCACCGGCCCGGTGAACTCGCCGCGGTAGTAGTCCTGCACCGTCCACTCCGTCGCGTGCGCGCGCAGCCGAATCGCCGGGAGGCGGCCTTGCGCGGCGAGCTCGGAGCGTCGTAACGCACGCTGCTTCTCGGTGAGATCGCGGCAGGTGCCCGGGTACATGCCCGGCTGCGCGTGGGGTGCGGACGCCGCCTCGCGGATGTCGCGGCGCGTGCAGTAGCACTCGTACGTGTCCAGCTGGTCGAGCGCCTGGGCGTACGCGGTGCCGCGTTCGTGCTGGTAGAGCACCGGCGGGTCGAAGTCGAGGCCGAGCGCCTCGAGGTCCGCGATCTGACGCTGCGCCGACTCCGCGCTGGAACGCTCCGAATCAATGTCCTCCACGCGCAGGTAGAAGTGGCGGCCCGTCTGGCGGGCGAACAGCCAGGCGAGCACCGCCGTGCGCAGGTTACCGAAGTGGAGATCCCCGCTCGGGCTCGGCGCGTACCGGCCGGCGGGCGCTAGAAACGTAGACATTTGTGCCATGATAGAGCGCATGTCACCGCGCGTCTCCCGCTCCCCGTACCCCTACCTCGTCGCCGTGTTCTGCGCGGTGTTTCTCATCTCGAACATCACGGCGCAGAAGGGCGTCGCGCTCGGGCCGCTGATCACCGACGGCGCGTTCTTCCTCTTCCCCCTCGCCTACGTCATCGGCGACGTGCTCGCGGAGGTCTACGGCTTCGACGCCGCCCGCCGCGCCGTGTTCACCGGCTTCGGCGTCGCGGTGCTGGCGGTGCTGTCGTTCTACATCGCGATCTGGCTGCCGGGCGCCGACTTCTACGACGGGCAGGACGAGTTCGCCTCCGTACTCGGGCTGCTCCCGCGCGTGGTGGTGGCGTCGCTGAGCGGGTACCTCGCCGGGCAGCTGCTCAACGCGTGGGTGCTGCAGCGCATGAAGGACCGCTTCGGCACGGGCAGGCTGTGGGCGCGGCTCATCGGGTCGACCGTGGTCGGCGAGTTCGCGGACACCCTGCTGTTCTGCTCCATCGCCGCGGGCGTGATCGGCATCGACTCCGCCGGCGCGTTTGTGAACTACGTCGTGGTCGGGTTCCTCTGGAAGACGCTCATGGAGGTCGTGCTGCTACCCATCACCTACCCGACCATCGCCGCGGTGCGCCGGGCCGAGGAGCGGGTGGGCGCGGCGTAGGGGTGTGGCGTTGCGGCGGGGTTGGCGGTTCGGCGGTTCGGCGGTGTTCGGCGACGCCGAGTCCGGCCCGCTGGGGCCCGCCACACGCAGATCCAGCTACAAAGACCCAGCCAATCGGCCCCAGAGGGCGAAAAGCTGGGTCTTACCAGCTGGAAACTGGTGAAAACGGCGGGAACGGCGGGCGTGAGAACGGCCGCGGGGTGAAAACGGCCGCGAACAACCCCGCGAACAACCCCGCGAACAACCCCAGCCCCCGCAACCCCTACCCGCGCGCCCCGGCGTAGTAGCGGCCGAGGAACTCGTCGCGGTAGGCCTCGTAGTCGCCGGCGTCGATGGCGGCGCGGATGTTGTCCACCAGCCGGATCATGAACTCCAGGTTGTGCATCGTGCACAGCGTCCCGGCCAGGTACTCCTTCGCCTTGAGCAGGTGGTGGATGTACGCGCGGGAGTAGTTGGAGGAGACGTAGCCCCCGAACTCCTCGTCCACGCCGGAAAAGTCGCGCTTGAACCGGGCGCCGGCGAGGTTGAGCCGCCCGTCGAGGGTGTACACGCCACCGCGGCGGCCCAGGCGGGTCGGGGCGACGCAGTCGAAGGTGTCGGCGCCGGCCTCGACGGCGGTAAAGATGTCGTCGGGCTCGGAGATGCCCAGCAGGTGCCGCGGCATGGACACGGGCAGCTCGTCGGTGACCCAGCCGACGATCGTGCCCAGGTTTTCCTTCTCCAACGCCCCGCCGATGCCGAAGCCGCCGAAGCCGCGTCGGCCCTCGTCGCGCGCCTCGCGGTCCAGGTCCAGCAGGCCGCGAACGGCACGGCGTCGCAGGTCCTCGTACTGGGCACCCTGGACCACGCCCCAGAGGGATTGGCGGGGTTTGGCGGAACGAAGCGTCGTTAAGCGATCATGCTCTACCAAGCACCGGCGAGCCCAGCGGCGCGTGCGCTCGACGGAATGTTCCTGGTAGGCGCGGGTGTCCACGAGCGTGGTCAGCTCGTCGAAGGCGAACATGATGTCGGCGCCCAGCTGGTGCTGGATCTGCATGGACACCTCGGGCGTGAAGCGGTGGGAGGAGCCGTCGATGACGCTTTTGAAGTCCACGCCGTCGTCGTCCACGCGCGCCATGCGGTCTTTGTTCGCGGCGCGGATGTCGGACTCGGTGAGCCCGGCGGTGTCCATGGCCAGGACTTTCTTGAAGCCGACGCCGAGGCTCATCACCTGGAACCCGCCGGAGTCGGTGTAGGTGGGCCCGTGCCAGTTCTCGAAGGCGGCCACGCCCCCGGCCTCGTCGACGATGTCGGCGCCGGGCTGGAGGTAGAGGTGGTACGCGTTGGACAGGATCGCCTGCGCGCCGGTCTCGCGGATCTGCTCGGGCGTGAGCGTTTTCACCGTCGCCTTCGTGGCTACCGGGATGAACGCCGGGGTCTGGATGTCCCCGTGCGGGGTGTGGATGACGCCGGTGCGCCCGTGGCGGCCCGGCGCGGGTTCGAGCTGTGTGCGCGCCTCAAAGCTCAGGTCCTCAAAGCTCAGGTCCGTCATGCGTGCTCCCCTTCCAATTCGGTGCCCTCGACGTCAACTTCCGGCAGCAGCCTGTCCAGCCACTTCGGCATCCACCACGTCGCGCGCCCGAGGATGAACATGGTCGCCGGCACGAGCGACATGCGCACGAAGAACGCGTCGAACAGCACCGCCACGCCGAGCGCGAAGCCGAAGATCTGGATGAACGGCAGCGGCTGGTCCAAAAACGCGATGAACACCGCAATCATAATCACGGCGGCGGCGGTGACCACGCGCGCGCCCTGCGCGAAACCGTCGATGGTGGATTCGTGAACGGCGCGTTGCGTATCGACGTCCTTTCGGCGCAAATACGCCTCCCTCATCCTCGTGACCAGGAACACCTGGTAGTCCATGGCGAGGCCGAACGTCACCCCGATCATGAAGATGGGCAGGAACGACAGGATCGGGGCGGGCGTGTTCACGAGCCCGAACAGGCCCTCCTGGAACACGAGCACCGTCACGCCGAACGCCGCGCCGACGGAGAGCAGGAAGCCCAGGCCCGCCACGAGCGGCACCATGATGGAGCGGAACACGATCATGAGCAGCACGATCGCCAGCCCCACCACGATGGTGAGGTAGAGCGGCATGGCGTTGGCGAGCTCCTCCGTGATGTCCATCTGCACGGCGGTGAGGCCGGTCAGCCCGATGTCGGTACCGGTGGCGTCCTCCACCTGGCGGGTGACCTCCCGCACGCCGTGCGCGACGTCGAGGGTGTATTCCTCCTCCGGGCCGCCTTCCGGGGTGGCCAGAATCTGGGCGGCGGTGAGGTCGTCGTTCGCGCCGATGAGCTGCGCGTGCGCGATGCCGTTGACGGAGCCGACCTGCCCCACCGCATAGAGGAAGCTCGCGAGCGCCGCCTTCTCCGCGTCGCCGCCCGCGCTGTCCGGGATCGCGGACATGTACGGCTGGAGGATCTCCGCGCCCGGGTTCACGGTGTGCGCGTCCACCACGAGCAGCAGCGGCGCGTTGACGCCGGGCCCGAAACCTTCCGCCATGAGGTCGGCGGACTTGCGCTGCGTGGTGTCGTGGTTCGAGGTGGAATCGGACGGCAGCGCCATCTCCAGGTCGAGCACCGGCAGGGTGAGCGCGCCGAGGCCGAGCACGACCACGGCCATGACCAGCCCGGGGACCTTCTCTACGACACGCACCCAGCGCCGCCCCATCGAGTTCTGGTCGAGGTCCTTGCCCGGGCGCTTCCCCGGCCCGGGGTTGCCCGCCACGCCCGGCACCTTGCCCGCGAACGCCTTCGACCCCCACGCGCCGAGCAGCGCCGGCACGAGCGTGAGCGCGACGAGCACCGCGATGAGCACCGTCGCCGCGGCGGCGAAGCCCATCCAGGTGAGGAACTCGATGCGCGCGAGCGCGAGCGCCACAAGCGCCGTGAACACGGTCGTGCCGGCGAACACCACCGAGGAGCCCGCCGTGCCCACGGCCATGCCGGCCGCCTGGTCGGGCGGCAGCGTGCGGGATTCCTGCCGGAAGCGCGAGAGGATGAACAGGGCGTAGTCGATGCCCACGGCGAGGCCGATCATCACCGCGAGCACCGGGGTGACGTTGTTGAGGTCCACCCAGTGCGTGGTGAGCAGCACGAGCAGCGCGCCGATGCCCACCCCCACCACGGCGGAGAGGAGCGGGATTATCGACGCCGCCAGCGACCCAAACGTGACCACCAGCACGACGAACGCGACGCCGAGGCCCACCATCTCAGACGTGGTCTTCACGGCGATCGGGTCGCCGAACCCGGCGCCGCCGGCCTCCACCTCAAGCCCGGCGTCGCGGCCGAGCTGCATCGCCTGGGTGACCACGTCGCGATCCGCCTGCTCGACGGACATCGAGGATTCGGCGTTGAAGTCGAAAGTGGTGTAGCCGATGCGCCCGTCGTCGCTGAGGGTGCGCAGGTTGTGGGCGTCCGCCTTCGCGCTCTCTGCGGGCATGCCCATATCCGTCATCTGCTCGATGACGGACGCCTGCAAGTCCCGGTTCACCGTGACGGGGTTGCCGAAGCGCTGGCCGTCCACCCCGAGGTGGTCGTGGATGTAGTTGACCGTGGCGTCCACCGCGGCCATGTACTCGGGCGTGTCCAGGCGCTGCCCCTCGGGCGCGGCGAAGACCACGTTGACGCTCGGGGCGGTGGCGACGTTGCCGGCGTCGGGGAAGTTCTCCTCGACGGCCGTGAGGGCGTCGATAGCCGGGGTGCCCTCGATGGCGAACTCGGAGGTGAACGGCCGCATGAGGCTCAACGCCGCCGCCGCGGCCGCGCCGAGCAGGAGCAGCCACGCGACGATCACCCGCCACTTGTGCAGGTAAGACCAGCGTCCGAGCTTGTACAGCAGCTTCGCCACGAAAAAACGTTTCCCTCTCGTCGTACGGAAAAAGCCCCCGTTGCCGGGGGCTCAATCACATTGGCGGTAGCGGCGGGATTTGAACCCGCGGTGGTTTTGACACCACACTCGCTTTCGAGGCGAGCACCTTCGGCCGCTCGGACACGCTACCGCCGACTAGGTTAACGGCAGCGTGGCCGAGAAACCAAATTAGCGGTCGCCCTCAGCCTCAGCCGCGTCGCGCTTGTCCTCGAGCTTCGCGGCGACCTCGTTGGCCTTGTCCTTGATGGCCTCGCCAGCCTCGGAGAGCTTCTCCTTGACGCCACCCTTGAGCTGGTCGGCCTTGCCCTCGTTGGTGAGGGACTCGTTATCGGTGGCGCTGCCGAGCGCCTCCTTGGCCTGGCCCTTGAACTGCTCTGCCTTGTCTTCGAAACCCATAATCATTCTCCTTTTCGTTGGTGTATCGCTTGCGTCCGCCCAGTGTAGGTGCTTCCCCGGGGGCCGTGGGTAACGATTCAGTTACTCCTCACACCTTCAAAGAACTCCCCCAGCATCCGGACAGTTTCGGCCTCGAGCACGCCCCCGCGCACCTCCGGGGCGTGGAGGTGGCGCGGCTCGCGGATCGCGTCGAGCACCGAGCCGACCGCCCCCGTCTTCGGCTCCCACGCGCCGAAGACCAGCGAGGACACCCGCGCGCCGAGGATCGCCCCCGCGCACATCGTGCACGGTTCCAGCGTGACCACGAGCTCGCAGCCGTCGAGGCGCCACGTCCCCAGCGTCCGCGCGGCGTCGCGGATCGCCTCCACCTCGGCGTGGGCGGTGGGGTCGCAGTTCGCTTCTCGACGGTTCACGCCCCTGCCCACCACGTTCCCCGCAGCATCGAACACGACGGCGCCGACCGGGACGTCCCCGGCCGGCGTCCGCGCCGCCACCGCCATCGCCTCGCGCATGCGGGCCTCCGCGCGGCGGGCCGGGGCGCTGACCGACTCAGCCAACGGTGTCGGCGAGCTCGTCGCCGAAGCCCAGCTCGTCGGCGATGGTTTGGGCGAGGTCGGCCGGATCGGCGTCGTCGTCAAGCAAAATGCTCAACCGCTCCTCGGACAGGCCAAGGTCCGCGAAGATGGCGAAGTCCCCGTCCGCCCAGGCGTCGACGTTGTCGAGCTCGTCCGGGTCGATGTCGGGGATGTCGATGTCCGCCTCGTCGAGGATGTCGGCGGCGAAGTCGTCGTCCACGGCCATCGTGGCGTCGGAGATGAGCACCCGCGTCTGCGACGGGCCGGGGCGCACGACCACGAGGTAGTCGTCCTCGACGTTGAGCAGCGCGAACGCCGCACCCTCCGCGCGCAGGGCGCGGACCGCGCCGACGGAGGTGGCCAGGTCCGTGAAGTCGTCGTCGAACTCGCGCACGAGCCACGCGCCGTCCGCCTGCGCGACGGTGACGGCGTATCCGTCCGGGTAGTCCTGGCTCATGGCGCTCATGGTTTGGAAGCGTAGTCCGCGGGCGCGGGCGTGTCACTAGAGTTGTGCGCGTGACTACGCCTCAACTGCCCCCAGTGTGCATCGTCGGCCTCGGACTCATCGGCGGCTCCCTCATGCGCGACCTCCACGCGCGCGGCGAGCGGGTGTACGGCTGCACCCTGCACGGGGCGCGGGCCGCCCGCCGCGACGGCTTCGACGTGTGCGACTCCGTCGAGGAGGTGCTGCGCCGCGCCGAGGCCGACCGCGCGTTGGTCGTGGTCGCCGTGCCGATGCGTGCGGCGGCCTCCGTCCTCGACCAGGTGGCCGAGCTCGCGCCCTCGTGCTGGGTGACGGACGTGGTCTCGGTGAAGCAGCCCGTCTACGACCTCGTCGTGGAGCGCGGCCTGGCAGCGCGCTACGTCGGCGGGCACCCGATGGCTGGCACCGAGTTCTCTGGCTGGACCGCCTCGCAGGAGGGGCTGTTCGCCGGGGCGGCGTGGGCGGTGACCTTCGACTACGCCCGCGAAGCGCCGACAGACCGGGACTGGGCCGCACTCTTTACGACGGTGTGCACGCTCGCCCGCGTCGTCGGCGCCGAGGCGGTGCCCGTCTCCGTGGCCCGCCACGACGAAGCCGTCGCCCGCGTCTCCCACCTGCCCCACGTGATCGCGGAGGCGCTCGCGCTCGTCGGCGACCGCGGCGGCACCCTCGCGCAGTCCCTCTCCGCCGGCTCGTTCCGCGGCGCCACGCGCGTGGCCAGCACGGAGCCCGAGCTCGTGCGCAACATGTGCGAGACCAACGCCGCCTCGCTCGTGCCGGTGCTCGACGAGTTCATCGCCCTGCTTACCGACGCTCGCGCCTCCCTCGACTCCACTCCCCCCTCCATGCAGGCCCTCGCCGAGTCCGGCCACCGCGCCCACCTGCGCATGGCGGCCCGCCACGGCGCGCGCCGCGAGTCCGTCTCCCCGGTGAAGATCTCCTCGCGCCCCGTCATGCGCGTGCACCCGGGCGCCCCGGGATGGGTGCACCAGCTCGAGCAGATCGAGTCGCTCGGCGGGCGCGTCGAGGTGTTCTAGGGGGCTGCTGGGGCTGCTCGGGCGCCGCTGCGCTACTACGCGTTGTCGCGGCGGCGGCCCAGCGCGATGTACACGCCGCCGAGCAGCATGGCCAGGATGCCCAGCGCGATCACGCCGCGCATCGGGGTACCGGTCTCGGCGAGATCCTCATCGCGCTCGTCGTCATCGTCGTCCACGATCGTCGCGCGGGTGGTGCTGCCGTTGGAGACAACGCGGGCCGTCGCGGTGGAACCGCCGGAGCGGGCCACGACGCGCGCGGTCGAGGTGGCGCTGGTGGAGCGGCCGGTGGACACGCCGGACGTGGTGGTGGACGTGGAAGTCTTCGACGTCGTGGAGATCTTCGTGCCGCCGAACGGCTTCGAACCCGCGCCCGCGGCGCCGGCGATCGCGGCAACCGGCAGCAGCGCGGAGGAGACCACCGGCTTGGCCTGGTTGATCACCTGGAGGATCTCCTGCGGGCGGTTCAGCGAGGACGTCGGCGTGACCTTCGGGTCACGCTTGAGCTCGAACAGGACCTCGTCGGTGCCGCGGCCCACCAGTGCGCGCTGGTTGAGGTAGCCCGCCGGAGCCTCGTCGAGGGAGAGCTCGAAGCGGTTCACGCCCGGGTTGTCCGGGATGATGTCGATGTCGGCGTAGCCGTCCGCGTCCGTGAAGCCGATGACCTTGCCGCCGACAACCTTGAACGAGGCGTCCTGGACGGTCTTCTTGTCCTCGGTGATCACGCGCACGCGCATGGACACGATGTCGGATTCCTTCGCCGGGGTGGTCACCGGGGCGGTCGTGGTCGCGGACGCCGCCGGCTCGGAGGACTGAGCCGGCGTGGTCGTTGACGGAGCGGAGGACGGGGCAGTGCTGGACGGGGTCGCCTCCGCAGAGGAGGACGGCGCCGCGGTCTGGGTCACCACCTTGTACGGCGAGCCGAGCGCCAGGCCGGCGACGCCCGCGTAGTTGTCCACGAGGCGGCGCTCCTCGGCGGAGACCTTGCCGCTCTCCAGCTTGAGGCCGCGGCCCGTGCCGTCGCTGAAGACGGTGGCGCCACCCTCCTCGTTGTACGCGTAATCCAGCGCTCCGAGCTCAGCGAGCTTCGTGCCTGCCGCAACCTCCGCCTTCTTCGGCTTGGCGGTGGCGGCCTTGCCGTCCACGTTCAGCGTCCAGACGGAGGCGTCCTTCCCCTTCACCGACACCGCGACAAGCTCGTTGTCCTTGCCCGGCACCGCGGCCCAGGCGCGTGGCGTGCCGGCGCTGTCAAGGTCGGTGAGCTCGAGCTTCTTCGTGGTGAAGTCGAGGTCGGGCATGCCCTCGCCGGCGGCGTCGTCGCTGAGGTCGAGGGTGTGGACCCGTTGGCCGTCGAAAAGCACGAGCGTCCCCGCGGAGGTGAACGCCGCGGAGGTGATCGACGTCGCGTCGCCGCCGGGCAGCTCGATTTCGCCGAGGTCCGCGACGAGGCCCGACGACGGCGCGATGCGCAGCAGGTGGCCGGCGGGGTAGCCGTCGCGCGCCTCGGAAATGGCGTACACGCGCTGGTTCTTGGGGTTGCTCGCGAGCGCGGTGTAGGTCCAGCCGTTCGAGGCGTAGCGGGCGTCCGCGGTGCCCGTGCCGTTGCCCTCAACAGGGGCCTTCACGCTTGTCGACGGCGTAACCGCCGACGTCGCCGGCGCCGAGGAGGGGGCGTGGCTGGTAGACGGCGTGGTCTCCGCAGCGCTCGACGCGGGGCTATTCGAAGACGGCGTGTCAACCACCGGCGCGTGCGTGGTCGTCGGCGTCTGCGCGGACGCCGCCGGGACCATCGTGAGCGAGCCCGCGACGGTAGCGGCGAGCGCAAGCCCGACCATGCGGTTGACCTTGGAATTTGCAGCCATGATTACCTCTCGAACGTGAAAAAGCGCGTGTGCGCCCCCAAAAGCACCTACGAATGTATACGGCTCCTATGACTTTCTCAATACATTCGGAGACATCGCTGCGGGGTCGGCCGCCACGAGCTGAGGTCCTATTTGCCCCAGCGCGAAATAAGACGTCAGCGCATATAAGACGTCAAGTGGGCAGGAGGGGCAGGAAGCAGCGCAGCAGGGGTTGAACTCACACCGCGGTGCGCCACCCGGGAACGGCGAAACCCGCCGCGGCGCCGTGTTTGGCGCCGGGCGGGTTGTTGCGGGGCGGGTTACTTAGCTTCCGTCGCCTTGGTCTCCGTCGCCTTGGTCTCCGCAGCCTCGGACTCCTTCGCGCCGCGGTCGCGCTTCGAGGAGCCGCCGAAGATGGAGCGCTTCTCCTTCGTCGTGGCGGTCTCGGTCGCCTCGGTGCCGGTGGCCTCGGCCTCGCCCTTCTTGGACGAGGAGGAGGAGCTGCCATCCGCGGACGGCTCGTTCCAGCCGAGCTGGCAGCTCGCGTAGAACAGGCCGGTGAGCAGGCCGGCGATGGCGAGGATGCCCACGCCCGCGGCGGCCGCCGGGGCAGCCGGGTTGATCTCGGCCAGCTGCGCGTTGACCTGGTTGATCTGGGCCTGCCACTTCGCCTGCGCCTCGGTGACCCACTCCGGCTGCTGGAAGTTGATGTCCAGGTTCACGTTCGGCATCATACGGCGCACGGCCTCGTTCGCCTGCGCGGCGGCAGCGTTGAGCTCGTCCTCGTAGCGCATGCCGATACCACCCATGACCGCGGCGAGCAGGCCGAGCGGCACGAGCCACGCCACCGGGTTATTCACGGAGGAGGCGGTGGCCAGGCACTTGCCCAGCGAGCTGCCGTCCTCCGCCTGCGCCACGTCGGTCGCGGGCTTGTCGGTGGCGGTGCCGTTGCCGCCGATGATGGCGCCGCCCTCATCAGCCTGCGACGGGGTGAGCAGCTTGAGGCTGATCCGGCGCTCCTCGGCGCCGACCTCGAACGTCTTGCTCTTCAGGGTCGTGCCGGCCTCGAACGAGTTCTGGTTCGGGTCCGCCGGGTCCGCAAGCCGCAGGTTGCCCGGGTTCTTGATCTCGAAGTAGTACTCGCCGTACGGCGCCGACTCGAAGCGGACGTTGCCGTCCTCGTTGGACTCGCCCTTGACGGCCGGGCGGCCGTCGGTAGGCACGAGCGTGATCTCGAGGCCGCTTACGCCCTCGCCCGGATCCTGCTTCGCGTTGCCGTTCTTGTCGTTCCACGCCACCGCGTACACGTCCTGGGCCAGCGGCGCGCCCTCATCGACGATGATGTGCGCGTTGCCCTTGATGTTGTCGCGCGGGGAGATGATCAGCTCCGACGACGGGTCCTCGCCGTAGTCCGGCTCGCCGTCGAACTGCGTGCCGCGATTCGGACGCTTGGGCAGCTCGCCGCGCGCCTCGGCGGCGTCGTGGTGCTTCGCGCCCGGCTTGAGGCCCTCGGGGATGTCGGCGGTGAAGATCACCTTCTGGCCCGGCAGCAGCGTGCCGTTGAAGCCCTCCGGCTGTTTCACGTCAAGCTGGTAGCACTGGGCACCGTCCCGCTTCTCCCCAACCTTCACGGGGATGCACTTCTCCTCATCGACCCCGTCTTCGTAGACGACGTCAGCGAGGCTCACGTTCACCATCGGCGCGGAACCGGTGTTCTCCACCTCGTAGGTGAAGGAGAGCGCGTTGTCCGCGGCCATCTTCACCGGGTCGTCGGCGTTGGAGGCGAAGCGGGCGTTGACCTTCTTCTCCACCGAGCCGTCGACAAACTTCGCGTACGCCGAGTCCGGGGCGGAGCCGACCGCCTTGCCGGCAGAGGTCTTGCCGTTGGCCGTCGCCACGTTGTTGAAGTCGAACGCGTCCTCCGGCGCGTCGATCTCACCGACGAAGTGCAGCTTCTCACCCGGCTTCAGGCTCTTCGGCGTCGCCGTCCAGCCCGCCGGCATCTCCAGCTTCGGGGTCACGCCGCGCTTGGCAAACTCCGGGTCATCCAGCGTGATGTCCGTCAGCGTGTCCTTGCCGGTGTTGGTGACGTAGAAGTCGTAGCGCAGCTTCTCGCCCTTGATCAGCGTCATCACATCGTCGACGTCGTTGCCGTCGGCGTCCTTGACCTTGCCCACGCCGTTGGCGTCGCGGTACCAGACGCGCTTCTCCAGCTTCAGCGACGCGTCCTTGGTCAGGTGGATGTCCGGCAGCTTGACGTCCTCGCCCGCGCGCACCGGCACCTTGATCGGATCCGTATCGCGGCCGTCGCCCGGGGTGAGGACCTCAATCTCGTGCACACCCGGAATCGCATCCGGGATCTCGAACGTGCCGTCGTCCTTGACCGGGATCACGCTCGAGTTGCCGCGCGGGTCGGTCACCACAACCACCGTGCCCGGCACGGCCTTGCCGTTGCCGTCGTCGACGCGGCCCTTGATGGTCTGCGTCTCCGGTGCCTTAACGCGAATCTCGCCGATGTCTGTGAACTTGTCAGACTCGACCGTCACGGTGCGGTTCAGCGGCTTGCCGGTGACGTCCTTGTCCGGCCAGCCCTTCGGCAGGTCGATGACGAGGTCAAAGTCGGCCTTGCCCTCCGGGAAGTAGGTGAAGTCAATCGGCGGGGTGACAAAGAACCCGTCCGCGTCGACCGTCAGCGGCACCTCGTAATCGAAGGTCTTGCCCGTCGACGGGTCGGTCACGCCCTTCTTCACCAGCTTCAACTTCGCGCCCGGGATCTGGCGGCCGGAGTCATCCACCAGCCAGCCCTGGAACGAACCCGGCTTCGCTCGGCCGGTCTTGTCCTCGTGCGTCAGCTCCGGCTTGTCCGCCTTGAACGACGCATTCGTCGGCTCTCCGCCCTTCACCGGGACAACTACCGGCTTCGGGTTGTTGTAGCCCTCAGGCGTATCGACGACCACAACGTAATCACCGTCAGGCAGATTCGGAACGGTAAACCCACCGTTCTTATCCGTGACAACCGGCTTGCCCACCTGGTTGCCCTTACCGTCCTTGATGGTCACCGCCGAACCCGGCAGCGGCGTGCCGTTGTTGTCCGTGACGGAACCCTTGATGGAGCCGGTCGGCTTCGGGGTGGGCTTGGGGGTCGTCGGCTTCGGCGTGGTCGGCTTCGTGGTGGACGTCGGCGTGGTCGCCTTCGTCGGCGTGGCCGGCTTCGTCGTGGTCGAGGTCGGCGTGGCCGGCTTCGTCGGGGTGGGCTTTGCCGTAGTCGACGTCGGGGTGGGCTTTGCCGTAGTCGACGTCGGGGTGGGCTTCGCCGTAGTCGACGTCGGCGCGGGCTTCGCCGTAGTCGACGTCGGCGCGGGCTTCGCCGTAGTCGACGTCGGGGTGGGCTTTGCCGTAGTCGACGTCGGGGTGGGCTTTGCCGTAGTCGACGTCGGGGTGGGCTTTGCCGTAGTCGACGTCGGCGTGGGCTTTGCCGTAGTCGACGTCGGCGCGGGCTTCGCCGTAGTCGACGTCGGCGTGGGCTTCGCCGTAGTCGACGTCGGCGTGGGCTTCGCCGTAGTCGTCGTCGGCGCGGGCTTCGCCGTAGTCGACGTCGGCACGGGCTTCGCCGTAGTCGACGTCGGCGCGGGCTTCGCCGTAGTCGACGTCGGCGTGGGCTTCGCCGTAGTCGTCGTCGGCGTGGGCTTCGGCGCCGTGGTCGTGGTCGCCGGCTTCGGCGTCGGTTCACGCTCAGGCGTGAGGTCATCAAGTGACGCCTCCTGATTCTCACGCACCGTCACAGAACGCGTCTTAGGCTCGAGGTACCCCTCCCCCGGAGTCACCTCAACCCGGTACTCACCAGTGGGCACATCCTTAAACTCAACACGATCCGCAATCGTATCGACCGACACCTCAAAACGCTTCGACGGATCCTTGACATCAACAAGGACAACCTTCGACACCGAACCCGGCGTCACCGAACCAACAACCGAACCCTTCGCACGCTCAGGCGTGAGGTCATCAAGTGACGCCTCCTGATTCTCACGCACCGTCACAGAACGCGTCTTAGGCTCGAGGTACCCCTCCCCCGGAGTCACCTCAACCCGGTACTCACCAGTGGGCACATCCTTAAACTCAACACGATCCGCAATCGTATCGACCGACACCTCAAAACGCTTCGACGGATCCTTGACATCAACAAGGACAACCTTCGACACCGAACCCGGCGTCACCGAACCAACAACCGAACCCTTCGCACGCTCAGGCGTGAGGTCATCAAGTGACGCCTCCTGATTCTCACGCACCGTCACAGAACGCGTCTTAGGCTCGAGGTACCCCTCCCCCGGAGTCACCTCAACCCGGTACTCACCAGTGGGCACATCCTTAAACTCAACACGATCCGCAATCGTATCGACCGACACCTCAAAACGCTTCGACGGATCCTTGACATCAACAAGGACAACCTTCGACACCGAACCCGGCGTCACCGAACCAACAACCGAACCCTTCGCACGCTCAGGCGTGAGGTCATCAAGTGACGCCTCCTGATTCTCACGCACCGTCACAGAACGCGTCTTAGGCTCGAGGTACCCCTCCCCCGGAGTCACCTCAACCCGGTACTCACCAGTGGGCACATCCTTAAACTCAACACGATCCGCAATCGTATCGACCGACACCTCAAAACGCTTCGACGGATCCTTGACATCAACAAGGACAACCTTCGACACCGAACCCGGCGTCACCGAACCAACAACCGAACCCTTCGCACGCTCAGGCGTGAGGTCATCAAGTGACGCCTCCTGATTCTCACGCACCGTCACAGAACGCGTCTTAGGCTCGAGGTACCCCTCCCCCGGAGTCACCTCAACCCGGTACTCACCAGTGGGCACATCCTTAAACTCAACACGATCCGCAATCGTATCGACCGACACCTCAAAACGCTTCGACGGATCCTTGACATCAACAAGGACAACCTTCGACACCGAACCCGGCGTCACCGAACCAACAACCGAACCCTTCGCACGCTCAGGCGTGAGGTCATCAAGTGACGCCTCCTGATTCTCACGCACCGTCACAGAACGCGTCTTAGGCTCGAGGTACCCCTCCCCCGGAGTCACCTCAACCCGGTACTCACCAGTGGGCACATCCTTAAACTCAACACGATCCGCAATCGTATCGACCGACACCTCAAAACGCTTCGACGGATCCTTGACATCAACAAGGACAACCTTCGACACCGAACCCGGCGTCACCGAACCAACAACCGAACCCGTAATCGGGCTATAAGAGGTCGTAACCCAGGCAGATGCATTCCTGAGACTTACGGTGACTGGTTGCCCCTCAGCGTTGAGCTTAACTTGGCCCTTCTTATCCAGCTCAACGGCTGTGATGGCAGCGGGGTCAAGGGCTTTGAATGTGACCGAACTTGACGCCTTAATTTTCTCGATCGGTTCTTTAATCCGGAACGTAAATCCACGGCCATCAGAGTGAGGTGACGCTATTCCCTCGTAATTTTCTTCATGGGTGCGGTAAACGCCCTTTTCGTCTTCGTACCCCCAGCGGTAGACCGCGGAGACAGGAAAAGGTTCGGTAGTCGAGAATTTGTATGACTTATACTCATTCTCCCTAATCCGCGCTTCAAATGTGTTCAGCCGGTCCGAATCTTCGGGGAAATCAGAAAAGACACTGCGGAAAGCCTGTCCCTTTTCATAGTTTACCGAGCCACTGATAGCCGTCTGCGCACCCGCAAGCGGCACCTCACCGACTAACCCCCCACTCACCGCAGGCACCGTCAGCCCCGCCAGCGCGAGCGAGATAGAGGTCATACCAGCGACCACCGTGCGCTTGCCGGAGTGCCCGCGCCTAGCAGAACGGGAACGAGAAGCCGGGGCGTTGTAGCGCTCGGGGTCAGCAGGCCCCTGCGCGGCGTTTAAATCGTTGGACTCGAAAGAAGAAGCGTTCTTCAAGATTGCTCCAATGTGAGAATGTGAGAGAAATTGCTGGGAGAAATTCGAAGGAAGAAGTACACAGAACACACACTTCTGCCACGAAACTGCGAAATAAATTACCAACCAGCCAGAGTCCACACAAGGCGAGACCCCCTAATAGTACAGATTATTAGACAGATATCAGAACAAGTCCCGGAAACAAAGAAAACCCCAAGCAGTCTGGCCGGAGCCTAAATGCTTGGGGTTTACCCACAATTGGTGCGCCCGGAGGGATTCGAACCCCCAACCTTCTGATCCGTAGTCAGATGCTCTATCCGTTGAGCTACGGGCGCATTCACTTGTTACTGTCTCTCGACAACGGAGAAGAACATTACACCGGGGTGAACAGACCACCAAAACAGCAGGTCACAACCCCAACACGGCCTTCGCGATGAGGAAGTAGATGATCAAGCCCGTCGCGTCGCAGAAGGTGGAGATGAATGGGTTGGAGAACACCGCCGGGTCCGCGCCGACAGACTTCGCAATGATCGGCATCGCGCCGCCCACCGTCGCCGACATCGCACACACACAAAAAAGTGTGCTTCCTATCACAATGCCAATATCGCGCCCGAACACGGCCCACGCGATGCCCAGTCCGAGGACGCCAAGCACCGCCCCGAGCGTCGCGCCCACCCGCAACTCGCGCCACATGACTTTGAGGATGTCGCCTTTGGAGACGTCGTTAAGTGCGAGCGCTCGAGTGACCGTCGTGGCGGCCTGGTTGCCGGTGTTGCCGCCCGTGCCGGTGAGCAGCGGGATAAACAGCGACAGCTGCGTCACCTGCTCGAGTGTGCCCTCGAAGATGTCCAGCACCTGCACGGTGAGGATCGCGGAGACCGCGAGCACGAGCAGCCACACGATGCGCGAGCGCACGAGCTTGAGCACCGGCGTGGACAGATACGGCTTCTTCAGCGACTCGGAGCCACCCTGGCGCGCGGAGTCCTCACTGTCGGCGTGTTCGACGATGTCCGCGGCCTCGTCGAAGGTGAACAGGCCCACGAGGCGGTTGCCGTCGTCGACTACCGGGAACGCGAGGCGCCCCGCGGACAGCAGGCGCCGCGCCGCATCCTCCGCGTCGTCCGCGGCGTGCACGGTCGGCGCCTCGCGCATCACGTCCCCGACGAGGTCGTCGGGCTCCGCCTGGAACAGGTCACGCAGCGTGACCACACCGCACAGCGTCCGCTCGTCCCCCACCACGGCGGCGGTGTACACCGTCTCCAGGCTGTCCACTTCAGAGCGAAGCGTATCGACGACGTCCCGCACCCGCGCATCCGCCCCCACCATCGCCACATTCGGGCTCATCGCGCGGCCGACCGAGCCCTTCTCGTAACCCAGGATGACGTCGGTGTGGGCGCGCGCGTCCTCGTCGAGGTCGCTGAGGAAGCGCTGCGCGATCTCCGGCGGCAGGTTGTCCAGGAGGCGCACGCGGTCTTCGGGGCCGAGATTGTCGAAGAGCCCCGAGACGTCCTCGCGACCAAGCGCGGCGACGATCTCCGCCTGGTGGGCCGGGTCGAGCGCGTCGAACAGTGCCGCGGCGCGCTCCGGGGGCAGCAGGCGCACGAGCACCGCACCGCGCTTGGCGGGTTGGCGCTCGACGAGGCGGATGACGTCGCCAAGCGGCAAGCCCGCGAGCTGACGCTGAATGCCGTCCAGGTCCTCGGTGCGGATCGAGCGGCGGCGCCGGAGCGTGCGCTCGAGGTCGTGGAGCGACTGCGCTGTTGTCGCTGTTGTCGCCTGGGTCGCCGTCTGGGTTGCCATCTGCGTGTGCCTTTCCGCTGGCGCCGGTGTGGTCGCCGGCTGCTGTGCCGGTGCAGACGCTACCGCAGCGGGGGTAGCGGGGTGAGCCAACCTGTCAATCGCACGCATTACTCCCCACGAATGCGTGGCACGTGTAAAAATCTCTGAGGATTCTGCGATACAACCGCCGGATACCTGTCCCTCGCAGCAAGGAGCTCCCATGGCACGACCCTTCCGTACCCGCCGCACCCAGATCGCGGCCGGCGTTCTTTCCGCGGCGTTGGTCGCGCCGTTCATCTCCCCCGTCCACCTCGCCCCCGTGGCTTCCGCGGTGGAGGCCACGGCCTTCAACGCCCGCTACAACACCACCAACTTCTGGGACGCGAACGAGGCCGTGGTCCAGGGCCTCGTGCTCGAGCCCGGCGACTCGGTCGCGGCAACCACAAACACCATCTTCAACTGGCGCTTCCGCACCAGCGGCTGCAACCTCGTGCTCGTCCGCCCCGAGTCCAAGGCGGCGTTCAAGTCCGGCAACCAGGACATCCCCGTCAAGGTGACCAAGGCGGACGGCTCCTCCTACACCACCACCCTGCGCGTGAACGTGGTGGACTCCCAGACCACGGGCAACTCGTTCACCGAGCCGGCGGACCAGTGCCCGTCGCCGACGCCGACGCCCGAGCCGACGAGCACGCCGGCTTCGTCTGAGCCGTCGGCGGCGGAGACGACGTCGCCAAGCATGAGCTCCACGACGGCGAGCGACTTCAACGGCCGCTACACCACCGCGAACTTCTGGAACAAGCAGGAGGCCGAGGTGGAGGGGCTGCGGCTGCAGCCGGGCGACGGCGTGTCCCCGACCACGAACACCATCTTCAACTGGACGTTCCGCAACGACAACGGCACGCTCACCGTCATCCGCCCGCAGTCCGCGACGGCGTTCCGCTCCGGCGACGTGGACATCCCGGTGAAAGTAACCACCGCCGACGGCGGCTCGTTCCGCACCACGCTGCGCCTCAACGTGGTGGACAGCCGCCCCGTCGCCGACTGGGAATCCCAGCTGGACACGCGCTACCCCATCGACTTTGAGAAGTCCACCGCCGCCCGGTCCATCGAGGGCATCTCGCTTCCCGACGGCGTCACCGCCACCAAGGCCAGCATCACCGTCCCTGCTGGCTGGGCCGTGTCTACCGAGGGCAACACCCTGCGCGTCACCCCGCCGAGCACGTTCAAGGACGGCGACGTGGACCTGCCGATCAAGGTCGTCGACGGCGAGAACTCCTTCGCCGCGACCCTGAAGATCGCGGCGAAGAACCCGTCGCAGACCCCGTCCGAGGCCGCCGGCACCGCGGCGGACATCCTCGGGCCGATCATCGGCGGGATCATCGGCGCCGGCACCGGCGGCGGCGCGCTCGGCGGGCTGGGCAACATCATTGGCGGGCTGCTCGGTGGCGGGTCTGGGTCTGGGTCTGGGTCTGCGGGTTCCGGTTCTGGTTCCGGTTCTGGTTCCGGTTCTGGTTCTGGTTCCGGGAAGGGGCTGCTCGAGGGCATTGTGAAGGTCGACGTGCACCCGAGCGCCGTCGTGATCACCGGCAACGCAAACCCGACCGTGGTGGTCACCGGCAACGGTTCCAACAACGGCTCGAACAACTCGGCCGTCGTAACCGGCAACGCAAACCCTGTGATCACGGGGAACGCGAACCCGAGCAACAACGGGAACAACAACGGCTCGAACAACTCGGCCGTCGTGACCGGCAACGCCAACCCGACCGTCGTGATCACGGGCAACCTCAACCCGACGAACAACGGCAATAACAACGGGAACAACAACGGCTCGAACAACTCGGCCGTCGTGACCGGCAACGCGAATCCGGTGATTACGGGCAACGCGAACCCCGTGGTCACGGGCAACCTCAACCCGACGAACAACGCCAACAACAACGGTTCCAACAACTCGGCCGTGGTCACGGGCAACGCCAACCCGACCGTGGTGATCACCGGTAACCTCAACCCGAGCAACAACGGCAACAACAACGGTTCCAACAACTCGGCCGTGGTCACGGGCAACGCCAACCCCGTCGTGACGAACAACGCCAACAACAACGGTTCCAACAACAGCGTGGTGGCCACGGATAACGCGAAGGCGACCGTCATCGTCACCGGCAACTTGAACCCGAGCAACAACGGGTCGAACAACAGCGTCGTGGCCACAAACAACGCCAACCCGACCGTGGTGGTCACCGGCAACCTCAACCCGAGCAACAACGGCAACAACAACGGGTCGAACAACAGCGTGGTGGCCACGGATAACGCGAAGGCGACAGTCATTGTCACGGGCAACGCCAACCCGGTGATCACTGGCAATGCCAACGACAACGGGAACAACAACGGCTCGAACAACTCGGCCGCCGTCACGGACAACGCCAACGGCGGGCTTTTCGGCCGCAAGAAGCAGGGTGCCCAGGGCAGCGGCAGCGAGGAGCCCTCCGCCCAGGGCAAGGGTGGCTCGAGCCTGTTCGACGCCAACGTTGAGGTCGCCGGCGGCTCGTCCGACCCGCGCTGCATCGCCCCGCTCGTCGGACTGGGCTTGCCGCTCATCGCTCTCGTGCCGATCGCAGCGGCACAGCAGCTGCGCATCCCGGGCCTCGAGCAACTCGCAGCGCAGGCATCCCGCGCGTTCGACGACACCGCGCGCCAGTTCTCCATCGAACCCGCGCAGCTGACGGCGGTTGGTGGTGGGGCCGTAGGTGTCGTCGCAACGCTGTTGCTTGTGGCGGCCCTGCGCACGTGCGTGCCCGAGGTCCGCGGGGTGGATATCACGCTCGGCGGCAGCAGCAAGGAGACGGTGACCACGACGGTGGCCCCGGTCGTCGAAACGAAGCCGGCGTAACCGGGCTTCGATTTACCCAAACCCTGAGAACCAAACCATGAGAATAGGGGGCTATTCGGCCGATTCTCATGGTTTGGTTCTCATGGTTTGGGGGCGCGAGCGGGCGGGGTTTGGCAGCGCGAGCAGGAGGGGTAGCGCCCAAAAAGGAATGAGGACAAAACTGACCTCATTCCCTCCAACACACCCACCCCACCCATGACAGCATCAGCACGCAGGCGGGGTAGCGCCCAAAAAGGAATGAGGACAAAACTGACCTCATTCCCTCCAACACACCCTCCCCACCCAACAAGGAGGGGCACAACCCCAAAATGTGCGCCCGGAGGGATTCGAACCCCCAACCTTCTGATCCGTAGTCAGATGCTCTATCCGTTGAGCTACGGGCGCAATGGCGGAGATGACAGGATTTGAACCTGCGGCCCCCGCGAGGGGGCAACTCCTTAGCAGGGAGCCCCATTCGGCCACTCTGGCACATCTCCAGCGCTTCGCATACTCTACCCGCTTCCCCGCGGCCGTCCAAATATCCGCAGCGTCCGGCGGGGAATTGTCCGTATACTCGGGCGCATGAAAATCCACACTTGGCTCACCTCCGGCCTCGCCGCCCGCGACAATTCGAAGAACCCCGCCGACTACCTCGTTTGGTTCCCCGCGAACCTGGACACGCTCACCGACGGCCCGCTCGTCGGCGAGAGCGAATCCGTCCCCTTCTACCTCACCCCGAAGACCTCCGCGCTTCGCGGCGCCGGCGAGGGCATCGTCCTCCTCGGCGTCCCGCTCGGCGAGCTGAAGGGCAACTGGCGCTTCGACAACCTCGGCGCGTCCGCAAACCGCAAGTCCACCGAGAGCATCGACGAGATCGCCAGCATCGTCGGCGACAACTTCGCCTACCAGGGCGACGGCGCCGCCGTGGTGCAGCTGCGCGGCGAGTTCCCCATCGAGCAGGTGCAGGTCGTCGCCGGACAGAACCGCCCGGACACGAAGCGCGCGATCGAGTTGCTTCGCGACGTCCCTTCGGACTTCAACGGCGAGCGCCAGTTCCACACCATGCCGGAACTCTTCCCCGACGAGGCCTAAGCCCCTACTGCTTGCTCTTCGGCCGCCACTCGTGCTCGATGCGGTCGAAGAGCTTTTTCTCGGCCTCTTCCTTGTCCTTCAGCCCGTCGAGCACCTCTTCCAGGCGCTCCGCCGGGATCACGGTCACGCCGTCCCGGTCGCCCACGATGATGTCGCCCGGGCGCACCACCGCGGAGTCGCACGCCACCGGGTAGCCCACCTCCGCCGGGCCGAATTTGGAGGGGCCCATGGGCGTTTCGCCCGTCGCAAAGATCTGGAGCCCGTAGCCCTCAAGGTCGTCGAGGTCGCGCACCGGCCCGTCCACGACGGCGCCAACCACGCCCGCCTCCACCATCATCTTGCCCAGCTGGCCGCCCAGGATCGCGGCGCCGAAGGACCCGCGGGCGTTGATGACAAGGACGTCGCCCTCCTTGGCGTCGTCAAGCGCGCGCCACACCCCGAGGTTGTCACCGGGCTGCACCGAGATGGGGAACGCGTTGCCCACGAGCGTGCCCGTGCCGGTGAGCCGCCTGATGCGGCCGGACATGGTGGTCAGGTGGTTCAGCGTGTCGCCGACGACCGCGGCCTCCGCGTCCTTGAGGCGCTCGAGCTCGCTCGCTTCACGACGTTCCCACGGCTCATTCACCCGCACATTCGACAAATCTGCGTCGATGATCATGCGCGCCATCGTAGCGCGATGCCGCGGCGGGTTAGCGCCGGGAGCGAGCGGTCGTCCGCGTGGTGGTCGGCGCCACCGTGGTCGGCGCCGGCGACTTCCCAGCGTCACCCCTATCCGACGAGCCCTTCACCACCGTGAACGCCTCACCAGGCTCATTCGAGCACCAGTCGTAAATCACCGCACCAGCAGCAATCAGGCCAATCACACCAGCAGCAATCGTGCCGAAGCGCTGCACATCCGGATCCGCAGCCATCTGCTGCAACTGACGATTCGCCGCATCAAACTGCGCACGCAACTCCGCAAACTGATCATCATTGCGACCACCGTTGCCGTGCACACCCCAATCCGGAGTGTTCCGACGCCACGCATCCTGCAGCTCACCATTAATCTTGTTCACCTGCTCGTTCACCGCAGCAGCGTACGGGCGAGCAATCTCACCACCGACAGCACCCAAAATCGCCACCGGCACCAAGTACAAGAACGGCGATCGCACCGCATTCGCCACACAACGATCGAGGAAGTTATTACCCTCCTCCACACTCGGCGTCGGCACCGGCTGCTTCACCGTCTCCGTCACAGGAACCGGAACAGTCTGCGTGACGGTCTCCTTCACCGGTGGCTTCGGCTCGCTCGGCTTCACACCGAGGTCGATGTCGAGGTACTCCTTACCGGACTCGACCGTCACCGTGCGCTTGACCTGCGACGGATCGGTCGGCTGCCAGTCGCGCGGGCGGTACTCAACCGTGTAGTCGCCCGGGGTGACGTCGACCTTCCAGTTGCCGTCGTCGTCCGTGACGGTGCGCGTGACCTCGTTGCCGTCCTTATCGCGGATGATCACGGTCACGTCCGGCACGCCCTGTTTCTCGTCCGGGTCTTCCTTGCCGTTGCCGTTTTCGTCGACCCACACGCGGTCACCGATGCGGCCCGGCTTGATCGGCTCGCAGCCGCAATCCGGCTTGCCCTTCTTGATGCCCAGGTCGTACGTGTCGTTGAACTCCCGCGGGCCAACCGTGACCTTGGACTTCAGCCCCGTCTCATCCGAACCGGGGGCCTTGGACGTGATGTCCCAGCCCTCCGGTTTGATGAAGCGGATGTCGTATTCCTTGCCGGGCGTGAGCCCGTCGATACGCCAAGCGCCCTTCTCATCGGTGAAGGTGGTGCGGGTCGGCTCGCCCGGACGCGACACCTCGACGATGACGTTGGGCACGCCCTCCTCGTTCTCGTCGTCCTTGCCGTTGCCGTTCGCGTCATTCCAGACGCGGTCGCCCACGGAGCCCTGCGGGAGGACGCCGAGATCAACGTCGAAGTTGTCCTCGCCCGGCTCGACCACGATCGTGCGCTCCACCTGCTCCTTCACGCTGGGCACGCGCGTGCCCGGCTCGTAGCGCACGGTGTACTCGCCCGGCTCGACCTGAACCTTCCAGTTGCCGTCCGTATCCGTGACGGTGCGGGTGACAACCTTGCCGTCCTTATCCAGGATTTCGACCGGCACGTTCGGGATACCCGTGTTCTCGCCCGGGTCCTCCTTGCCGTCGCCGTTGGTGTCCTCCCACACCTTGTCGCCAATCGTGCTCAGCGTCGGCGGCACCGTGGTGGTCTCGTGGACGGTGGTGGGCACCGGCTTCTCGACGACCTTCGGCACCTCCTCCGTCCGCACCGTCGTGGACACGGTGGTGGACACGGACGTGGTGGGGGACGCCACCGTCACCGTGGTCGGGACGGACCTAGTCCTGGTGGTTGGGACCGGCTGGGTGACCGTTGTCGGGAGCGGCTGGGTCGTTGTAGCGAGAACCGTGACCGGCGTGCAACCGCAATCCTCGGTGGTGACCACCGTCGTCGAGCTCTTCTCGGTCACCGTGGTCGAGCTCTTCTCGGTCACGGTCGTCGGCACGGAAGTGGTCTCCGTGGTGGTCTCCGGCACGTCCGAGAACAAGCCAAGGTCGTAGGTGGTGTTATCCTCGCCGGACTTCAGAGCTGCGACCTTGTCAGACAAACCGTTGGAGTCAGAAGCCGCGTCGCCCACCTTCGTCGGCGAAACGCGGTAGCCCGAAGGGGCATCGAACTCCACTCGGTAGTCGTCCACGCCAGGCGTGAGACCCGTGATCTTCCACTCGCCATCTGCACTCGTCTTGGTCTCGCGGACGGGTTCGCCAGGGCGGGAAACACGCACGACAACGCCTGAGACCCCGCCTTCGCCATCGTTCTGGATGCCATCACCCTTGCCAACCTTTTCCGCGTTGCCTTCATCCAGGCCTTCATCCAGCCAGACGCGGTCGCCGATGGATGCGGGGGCAACGCCAAGGTCGATCGTCGGGTCGTGCTGGCCGGACGTGAGCGTGACCTTGGTGCTCAGCTCGTTGGAGTCCTTGCCGCGATCTTCTCCAACCAACGCGGTTGTCGCAGACGTGCCGTCGGGAAGCGTAAACGTGACGGTGTACTCCACCCCAGGGGTCAGGCCGTCGATACGCCACATGCCCTTATCGTCGGTGGTGGTGGCGCGCGGCTGCTCGTCGACGCCCTCCGGCGGCGTCACCGTTACGGTGATGTTCGGGACGCCGTTCTTCTCGCCCTCGTCCTGGATGCCGTCGCCGTTCTCGTCGACCCAGACGCGGTCGCCCACAGAAGCAGGCTTGACCAGGCCGAGGTCGTAGGTCGTGTTGTTTTCACCCGGCTCGAGCGTCACCTTGGAAGTCAGCGGGTTCGAATCCTTACTCGGGTCATCGCCCTGCTCCGTCTTCGTGACCTGGTAACCAGCGGGCGGGGTGAACGTGACGGTGTACTCCACGCCCGGATTCAACCCATCGACGCTCCACTCACCGTTCTCATCGGTCACCGTCGTGTGCGTCTCACCGTTGGGGCCGGTTACCTTGACGATGGTGTTCGGGACGCCGTTCTTCTCGTTATCGTCCTGGATGCCGTTGCCGTTGGTGTCCTCCCAAACACGGTCGCCAATCGACGCCGTCTGGAACACGCCCAAGTCGTACGTATCGTTGAACTCGCCCGGCGCCAGCTTCACCGTCGAACGCAGACCGTTGGAATCGGTGCTGCGGTCATCGCCGACAAGCGCGTCCGTCGCCTTGTACCCCTCCGGCAACTCGAAAGTCACAGTGTACTCCACACCCGGGGTGAGCCCATCGACGCGCCAATTACCGTCCGCGTCGGTGATTGCGGTGCGCGGCTGTTCATCCGAACCGGGCGGCGGGGTCACCGTCACCTTCACATTTTCAACGCCGGCGGTCTCGTCGGCATCCTGAACACCGTTCCGGTTCGCATCCACCCACACGCGGTCTCCGAGGGAGGCGGCAGCACCGAATTTAAGCTGCGCCTCTGCTTCAGCTTCAATCGGCGGTCGCAGTGAGACGAAATGTGCGAGAGCGCGATCGCCGGCACCGAATTGGCAAGAACTACTTTCGACCAGCTGATGGATCTCAATAGTGGTTCCGGATCTGACCCACATTTCCGGGGCCGTGACGTTGCTCGAATAGGTGAATGGCCACTGCCAGACTTTCAGCCACTGCGGGTCGGGGACCCCTGTGTATTCCTTTAGCGGCCTCGTTTGATCTGGAATTGCTGCGGTTGCCTTCCGCATCACTTCATCGGTGATGTCGTAGCCTTCCGGATCGGTGACTTTGATGGAGAAAGCGCCCGGCACCAGTGAGATGTCTGGATCGTTTGTGCCTAGAAACAGCTGAACCAATTTTTCACCGTAACCGCCACCCTTTAGCTCCGACACAACCCACATCTCAGCCCGGCACGGGTCAGGAGTTGTGTGAAACTGGACTCGCTCTCCCTGATAGCCAGTGTCATTTGCTTTGTAAAGCAAGTCGCTGTACGGCTGCGTCCATCCGGTAGCAGGAAGAATGAATCCGTAAGCGCCACCTACTGCTTCAAATGGGCCCGTCTTTCCATCGACAACATGAGCAGGAAGAGTCGCGCCCACAAGACGGTCACCGTCGGTAATTTCGGTGTAGGTCGTTCCATTCTGGTTCGTTCGCGGCTCGCCGAACCAGATTAGCCACTCATCGCCGGTCTTCTCTACGGAATAAATTGGCCTCGTCTGACCACTCGCCCATCGGAAATCGGACGGCTGAGGATCTCTGTCGAGTTCGGTCTTCCCATCGGGCAGTCGCAACCAAACCTTCAAATCGCGCAGATTGGATTCCCCAGGTTGCTCCTCCCTCGCCGGCCGAGGAGCTTCCACGTCGTATTCCAATATGTAATTGAAGCTGCCTGTTGGGATCTCCTTATCCGCGGCAATAGATACCCCGACGTTAAATTCCGGAGCATCGACGTCATCCCAGCTGTGGTCCGTGTCAGCCGCCCGCGCCGCCGTCGCGAACTGCGGCGCCACCGCCGGCACCGCCACGCTGCCGCACGCTAGGGCAACGGAGCTGATTACTGCGGCGACGTTCTTGCGCACGCGGTTGTTCCTCGTCGTGTTCTTCTCGCTCATATCGGCCTCCACATCGCAAGCGGGTTAATGGGACCCACTCCAGTCGGCCAGGAACGCAGCGACGTGAAAGCGGGGTTAACCGAGAATATACACCCGTCTATAACGATTCTTCCAGCATTTTCGAAGATTTAACCGAAATTTCAGACAGGGATAAGACGAAGTGAAACCCGGCCCGACGCCGGAAAGCGTCAGGCCGGGTTTCGTTCACCGGCAATGGTTAGCGCCGAGTGCGGGCGGTCGTCCGCGTGGTAGTCGGGGCCACCGTGGTCGCCACCGTGGTCGGCGCCGGCGACTTCCCAGCGTCACCCCTATCCGACGAGCCCGCACCAGACGAGCCCTTCACCACCGTGAACGCCTCACCAGGCTCATTCGAGCACCAGTCGTAAATCACCGCACCAGCAGCAATCAGGCCAATCACACCAGCAGCAATCGTGCCGAAGCGCTGCACATCCGGATCCGCAGCCATCTGCTGCAACTGACCGAACCCGGCACCTTGCCCGTGACTTCCCAGCCTTCCGGCTTGATAAAGCGGACAGCGCACTCCTTGTTCGGGTTCAGGCCCTCGATCTTCCAGTCGCCGTTCTTGTCGGTGACCGCCGAGCGCGTCGGCTCGCCCTCGAAAGTTGCCACACGAATGGGGAGAACGGGAGTTAGCGCGTAGCCATGCGCACGCCGCGCATGATCAGCTCAATGATCTGGCCGATGACCGCGACGCCGATCATTACCGGGATGATAACCGAAGTAGCCTGGGAAGATCCGGCGGAACTCTGCGCGAAATCGCCGTTGAAAAGCCCCGAAGACATCATCGCGGAGCCCTGGGCCTCCTGCTTCCACAGCTCAACCGGGTTCGCCGTATCCGGGATGGAGGAATTTGCCGCCCACGCTTGAGCGACGTCCGGTTCCTCCCCCTCTGCCGGCTCGCCCGTGACGCTGAGGAACATCTCCGAGCTGGAAACCTTCTTCAGCGGATTCTTTTCCGGGTCGATGTATAGCGGATCGTTCTCCGGATCCCGGTCCAGGGCTTCCAGTGACGAACCCTCGCCGTCCTGGCCGGTGGCGGCCGAGAGTTCCCGGAACGCGTTTCGGGTGTCGATTAACGCTGCGGCTGCGTCGGCGGGAGCATTCGCGTCCATCGCGCCGTCGTCTTTGTTCCCGTCGGCCTTATTTTCGGTGTTTCCCGTGTTCTCGGCGGGGGTGGACGCAGCCGGGTCGGGGGTGTCGGTCTGAGCCATTACCGGGGCTGCATTGATGGAGGCGAACACGACGGATGCGGCGACAAAGCCGGCCAGAAGGGACGTACGCATAGCGGGTATCTCAACCAATCCCTTAACAACAACGATCCGATGCCGGGCTAGTCACTGCGTGTACCCAGGATCTACTACGAACTCTTGACAGTATGTTGTGTTTATACAATACTTCGACGCATGCCCCTAAAGAAGTCTGCAAGTGATCCGCTATTCAACCGGGTGAAATTGCTGCGGGTCGAGAGGGACATGTCGCGTCAGCAACTCGCCGACGCGGTAGATGTCAACGTTCAAACAATCGGCGCCTTGGAGCGCGGCAACCACAACCCGAGTCTGAGCCTCGCGTTTCGGGTGTGCGAGGTATTCAACCTCCCCGTGGAGGCAGTCTTTTCTAGAACCGAGTTCAGCCCAATGTCGACCGAGATGTACCGAAAGGACACGAAATGACGCTCACCCCTGTCCCTGCAACCGTGGCCCAGCGCAAGCGCGCGATGCGAATAGGGGATGGTGCAATCGCCGCCCTGATTCTGGCAGCCGCGCTTCATTTCCCCGCGCAGGGTCTTTCGAACTTGTTGTGGATGCTCGGCAGCCTTGCAGCGGCGTTGGGCATCTACGAACTACGGAAGTCCATCGGTTACTCCGACCTGCCCGAGGCGGAGCTGGACGAGTACGAGCTGAAGCGGCACCTGGAGGCAAGGGAGGACGGATTGCGCTGGTCTCTCGGCCTCTCCCTCGCGGTGTTCCTTCTCAGCGGTGCTGTGGCCTGCACCGCGCGCTTCTGGGTAGAACCGGACGGACTCTCCGTAGCACTCTTCTTTGCGAAGGTCGTTTACTGCCAGATGATCTGGGTGCCGTTCATTGTGGCGCGTTCTCTCGCGGGGAAAATCAACCGCGACGAGCTCATCGCTCGCGATTGAACCGACCGCGTCACGACGCGTCAATGGTGTTGCCTCGCGCATAGTGCCGGAAAAACCGTCGATTCTCGCGGGCTGATGAGAACCGCGCCTCGACACCCGGATAACGCTCCGGACGTTTCAATACGCTTGTCCCAGCTAAAGAGAGGACCCCAATGTCCCGTCTAACGGACCTGCTTCAACAGATCAGAGACCTCGACCCGCGGTTGGCCGCGGAACTTGAGCGAGAGATTCGTCATTCGCAGAACAAGCGCTCGTTCGATTGTGGGTCAACGACTATCTGGTAAAAGGTCTTGAGCGCGGCGACGCGGAGGGCGACCTTATCCCAGACGCGCACCTTGAACTGGCGGTATTGGCTCAGGTCAATGGTGCAAAAGAGGCGTTGTGGCGCGACGCGGACCTCACGGCGAAGTGGAATGCCCTTAACCCATGCTTCGGAAAGTAGGATGAAAGATGAACGTAAAGGCGCTACGTAAATCCGCGCTAGTTGTAATCATGCTCTTGATCCTCGGCGTTTTGACGTACGAAGTATTCACTGGGTCACTGACTGTTAGTACGACCGTCGTTGCAGTGGGTGCTTTGGCATTGATGGCCTGGGGGTATTGGAAGGTTTCCCACGAGCAGCCGAGCACGGTCACAAACGGCTAGTAAGAAGCTAAGGCGGGTGCTTTGGGCATCAGATATTTTCCAAAGCACCAGCAAACGGCGCACGTCCCCATACCGGTTTCTAGGAACACTTCGGTAGCCCTAAGCGAGCGTAAAACGGCATCAACAGGCTCGATGAATGGGTGCGCAGGTTACCCATTACACGTCCCAACCGCAACAGGGGCGTGATAAATTGGCCGTCGACTCGGCGCCCCACCTCGCCGCCCTTGGTTTGACGAGGGCAGCACCGACAATGACCCGACACCGCGCGGCCGCAACGAACTTGACCGCAAAAGGAGCGACCGTGCGTTGGCCGGCACGTTCCCAAATGCGCTACCAGTCGCAGCGTAAAATCGCAGGCCGCAAGCCGCCGGAAACGAGTTCTGGAAGTCAGCGGCCTAGAAGCCGTGTTCGAATAGCAAAAACCGCCCGGAAATCGGTCTCAATCTGCCGACTTCCGGGCGTCTGGCGTTCAGAGAAGCGCTTTTTAACAGCGGATTGCGTCACTTCTTGCTGAAAATAAGAGTGGAGGGGGTTCCGGTGAAAGTTTTCCGAACTCTTTCGAAAAGTTCTCCGAACCCCCCACCGAATTGTGCCCCAGGTGAGGTGGTCACCGTCGGCGTCTCAGTCACCGTCGTCGTCGGCGTCTCAGTGTCCGTCACCGTAGTGGTAGTAGGCGTAGGAGTTTCGGGCGGGACGATGCCCAGGTCGTAACTCATGTCGCCTTCAGCGGGCACCGGATCGGTGGTGAACTCGAGGCCGTTTGAATCGTTATCGCGGGTTCCGGCGGCCAGTTTTCGTCACCTCATACTTCGCGTACTCGCCGGTAGTCGCAAGCTCAAACTTGACCTTGCGCGCAACGCGGTTCTTCCTAGTTTTCTCGCTCATGTTCGACCTCCACATCGTGAGCGGGTTGTCGCCGGGTAACCCGCCCCCGTGGGAAAATTCGAAGCGAGACGGGAATGACCGGCACTATACACCCGTCTTAGATCCGGTTGCCAGGGTAATCCTAAGAATTGATCGAAATTTCAGGTTCGCCCCTTAAGCAAAAGTCCCCAAAAGAAAATGGCGGAGACGGCGGGATTTGAACCCGCGGAGGGATAAACCTCGCCGGTTTTCAAGACCGGTGCATTCGGCCACTCTGCCACGTCTCCAACGCGAGCAGTCTAACGTAGCCTGGCCGCATGAAAGCAATCAATGATGAGCTCAAGCTTCACGACGTCGCAACGCCCGCCCTCCGCGACGGCGAAGTCCTGGTGAAGGTCGCCGCCGCCGGCGTCAACGGCGGGGACCTCGCGCAGGCCGCCGGCAAGTACCCGCCGCCGAAGGGCGAGTCCGAGATCATGGGCCTGGAGTGCGCCGGCGTGATCGTGGACCCCGGCACCACCGGCCGCGCCGAGGGCGAGGAAGTCGGCTGCCTGCTCGCCGGCGGCGGCTACGCCGAGTACGTCGCGGTGCCGGAGGGCCAGCTCACGCCAAAACCCGCAAACCTGACGCTGGAGGAGACCGCGGCGGTGGTCGAGGCCGCCTGCACCGTGTGGTCGAACCTGGGCATGGTCGCCGGCATTGAGGAGGGCGACCGGGTGCTCATCCACGGCGGCTCGGGCGGCATCGGGTCCTTCGCCATCCAGCTGGGCAAGGCTTTGGGCTGCAAGGTCGCGGTCACCGCCGGCAGCGCCGAGAAGCTGGAGTACTGCCGGGGCCTCGGCGCGGACGTCCTTATTAACTACAACGATCAGGACTTCGCCGAGGAGCTGCCCGAGTGGGCGGACGCGATCCTCGACGTCGTCGGCGGGCCGTACCTGGAGCAGAACATCAAGACCCTGCGTCACGACGGCCACCTGGTGGTCATCTCCGTCCTCGGCGGGCCGAAGGGCACCCTCTCCCTTGGGCGGATGATGCCGCGGCGCCTCTCCGTCACGGCGACCACGCTGCGGGCGCGCCCCCGGCCGATGAAGGCCGCCATCGTCGCCTCCACCGTGGAGCACGTCTGGCCACTCATCGAGTCGGGCCAGATCACCCCCAACATCTCCGAGCGCTTCCCGCTCGCGGACGCGAAGAAGGCGCACGAGCGCCTCGCCTCCGGCGCCAATACCGGCAAGATCATCCTCACCGTCTAGGCCAGAGAGGCCACCGTCCGCACGAGCTGCTCGATGTCGTTCTGGGTGTTAAACGGCGACATCGCGATGGTCACTGCGCCGCCCATGTCGGCCACGCCCATGTCCTCGAGCAGCTGGCAGTCGCGCGTGCGCGTGGCCACGATCCCGTTCGCGGTGAGGCGCTGCAGCACAGTCTGCGAGGGTACCCCGGTCACGCCAAACGCGAGGCGCGGAATGCGCTCCACGCGCGCGTCCGCCGCCGCCTCGCCGCTCACGCCCACGATGTGCACCGCGGGCAGCGTGCCCAGAAACGTGTGCAGGTCGTCGCGCAGCCCGTTGAGGTAGGCCGTCGTCTCCCCCATCGAGTGCTTCAAGCGATTGCGTCTCGACGCCCTCCCGGCCGGCCCCGCCACCAACGACGCGTAGTGGTCCACCACCGCCGGCACGCCCCCGGCCAGCCCCGGCGAGACCTCGAGCTCCAGCGCCTCGGTGTCCAGCCGCTTGAACATCGCCGCGTCCCGGAAGATCAGGGCCGCGATCTCCGGCCCGCCGAGCTGCGCCATGTCCACCGCCGCGACGTCAGCGCCCCACGCGTCCAAGTCGAGGGGCCTGTACGGGGCGTACGCGGTCGCGTCGACAAGCACCCACGCCCGCGAGCGCTCCCGCACCGCCTCGGCGATGTCCGCAACACCCACGACATTGCCCAGCTCCGCGTGCGCCGCCGGCACCGACACCAGCCGCGTCGAGCCGTCCGCGATGTCCGCGTACTGCCAGGCGGGCAGGTCGCCCGTGGCCAGGTCCGCCTGCGCCCACGCCGCCTTCGCGTCCGCGCGCCGCAGCTGGGCGGTGAGCTCCGGGCGGTCGAGCGGGTTGAGCACGATCGCGGAGCTGCGGCGCAACATCGGCTTCATCGCCGCGACGAGCGCCGCGTACAGGGCCGGCACGCTCGGGCCGAGCACCACCTGGTCCGGCGCGACGCCCGCGAGGTCCGCGATCGCCCGGCGCGCCGCCGCCGGGTATCCCGCCCCCTCGGGCTGGCCCGCCGAGTGCTTCGAGTGCGAGCCGAGCGCGGGCTCCGGCGGCGGCACCGACGCGGCGGAGCGGAAGCTGCGTGCCACCGCCGAGGCGACCTTCTCCGGGATCTGCGGGGTGTCGTGGGCGTTGAGGTACGTCCAGCCGCTGCCCAGCGACGTGTACAACCCGCGTACCCCCCACACGTCGTACGCCACGGCCAGCCTCCCTTCACGCAAGAACGCCCCCAATTATGCACGGGCGTCTGATACAGCGCACACCGCCAGCTCGGGCGCGGAAATCCGGTGCACTAGGGTGAACAGCGTGCACAACGTAGAACAGCTGCGCGCAGACGTCGCCCGGATGACCAGCGCGCCCGGCGACGACACCCCACCCTCGAAGTCGAAGACCTTCCGCAAGGCGTTCGACGACCTCGTCCGCGGCTGGGGCCAGCACGAGCTCTGGCTGCAGCTGGGCTGGCAGGACATCAAGCAGCGCTACCGCCGCTCGACGCTCGGCCCGCTATGGATCACCATCGCCACCGGCGTGATGTCGCTCGCGCTTGGGCTGCTCTACTCCATGCTCTTCCAGATCTCCGTGCCGGACTTCCTCCCGCACGTCACCGTCGGCTTCATCATCTGGGGCTTCATCTCCGGGTGCATCAAGGACGGCGCGAACGTGTTCATCGAGAACGAGGGCCTGATCAAGCAGCTCCCCTCCGCCCTGTCCGTGCACGTCTACCGCCTCGTGTGGCGCCAGCTGCTGTTCTTGGCGCACAACATGATCATCTGGCTGCTGCTCGTGTTCATCTTCCGCATCCACCTCGGCTGGAACTTCTGGCTGTTCCTCCCCGGCCTGTTGTTATTGGTGGTCAACGGGGTGTGGGTGGCCATGTTCTTCGGCATGATCGCCACCCGCTTCCGAGACGTCGCGCCGCTGCTCGAGGCCCTGGTTCAGCTGCTGTTCTACGTCACCCCGATTGTCTGGACGACCCGGACGCTCAAGGAGCAAGGCGGAGCCGTCGAGAAGCGGGCGATGCTCGCGGAGATCAACCCGCTCTACCACTACCTCGAGATCGTCCGCGCGCCGCTCATCGGCCAGCCCGTCGCCGGCTACCACTGGCTCGTGGTGCTCGCCTGCACGGTGGTCGGCGTGCTGGTGACGCTGCTGGCCATGAAGCGTTGGCGCTTCCGCGTCCCCTACTGGGTTTAGGAGTTTGCCGTGGTTTCCATCGACACCTACAACGCCTGCGTCGACTTCCCCATCTTCGACGCAAAGTCCCGGTCCCTGAAGAAGGCGATGATGTCCACCGCCGGCGGCAAGATCGGCAAGAACGACTCGAACACCGTGGTCGTCGAGGCGCTTCGAGACATCAACCTGCACCTTCGCGAGGGCGACCGCGTCGGTCTCGTCGGCCACAACGGCGCCGGCAAGTCGACGCTGCTGCGCCTGCTCTCCGGCATCTACGAGCCCACCCGCGGCGTCGCCGACGTGCGCGGTCGCGTCGCCCCCGTCTTCGACCTCGGCGTGGGCATGGACCCGGAGATCTCCGGCTACGAGAACATCATCATCCGCGGCCTATTTTTGGGCCAGACGCGCAGGCAGATGAAGGCGAAGATGGACGAGATCGCCGAGTTCTCCGAGCTGGGCGACTACCTCTCCATGCCGCTCCGGACCTACTCCACCGGCATGCGGGTTCGCCTGGCCCTGGGCGTGGTCACCTCCATCGAGCCGGAGATTTTGTTGTTGGACGAGGGCATCGGCGCCGTCGACGCCGCCTTCATGGCCAAGGCCCGCGTCCGCCTCGCCGAGATGGTGGAGCGCTCCGGCATCCTGGTCTTCGCGTCCCACTCCAACGACTTCCTGGCGCAGCTGTGCAACACCGCGCTGTGGGTCGACCACGGCGAGATCCGCGAAGCGGGCCTGGTCGCCGACGTGGTGGGCGCCTACGAGGGCCCGGAGGCCGGCCGGTACGTCGGGGACTTGGTGGAGCGGTTCCGGGGCGAAGCTGACGTCGAATAGTTCAGCCGCCCCTGAACTATCCGGGGGCCAGCGCCAAATTGTTCAGTTTCCCCAGCTCGGCTGCGGGTGCCCGGCGGAATAGTTCAGTCACGCGGGCCGCTGGGCTGAACTTTTCTGCATGACCTCCTCGATGAAGGCGAGGCACTCGAACATCGTCGTCGAGGAGCAGCGGGCCGGCGTCCACCCGGCGCTGGCGATCTTGAGGTTGATCGACGAGTCCTTGTTGCGCTGCTTCCATTCCCAGTGGTGCTCGCCGTCGTACATGATGGCGATCTGGAGCTCCGGAATTGCCAGGTCAAACACCGTCACAATCTCGCCGTCGACGATGAGCGGCATCTGTTCCCGGACCGTGTAGCCGTACCGGTGCGCGAGCGCCGTGACCAGGAGGCGCATCTCGGTTTCTTTCGGCGAGTCGGCGAGGGCGCTGCTGCTGGCCAGCAGCGGGCGCAACCACTTCGCATCCACCTTGCCGCGCGCCGCGCCCAGGACGTCCGGCGCGGAGACGTCCAGGAAGCGCCGGGCGCAGTCGATGAGCTGGAGCGCCATCACATCGCGCGGCTCCCAGCCGGCGACCTTGACCGTGCCCCACCCGTGCTCGCCACGCCTGACCTGCTGCAACGCCTGGACCACCGCGTCGGCGGGGGCCGCCGCCCTGAATGACACGCCGCGGTGGGTGAGCGTCCACGTCGAGGACACCGCGCGGGACGGGCGCCGCACCGTCGGGGTCAGCTCGCCGCCTTGGGTAGACCGCGGCGCCGTCGGCGAAAACAGCAGCGTGTCCGCCCCCTCCACGAGGTACGGCTGCCCGTACAGCGCCAGCGCCGAGAACCCGCCGACCACGCACCCCGGCCGCTCGACCGCGTGCGCGACGGCGCGGGCAGCCGCCGGAGCCGCATACTCCACCCCGCGCGGGTGGTACCGGGCGCCAAGGTCCACCTGCCACGGCTCCCGGCAGTGCTCGGCCGCCACGTACCGTTTCGCGCTCACCCGCGTGTACCCGGCCCCTCCCACGCGCTGGGACTCGTGCACCAGAACCGCCGCGAACTTCACATTCATGCCGTCGTGCAAATTCACCATGTCCAATCAGACGCAACCGACACCCCCGCGGTTCCCTCGGGCACAATAAACCCCATGACCGCGCTGAACCCGAACGGCACCACCGCCGCCGTGATTGTCACCCACCACCGCGTTGAGCTGCTCAAACACTCGCTGGAGCAGGTGGTGGGCCAGACCCACCCGGTGGACTGGGTGATCGTGGTGGACAACGGGGCGCAGGAGGAGGTCAGGCAGCTTATCGACGCCCTCGCGGCCGACCGCGCCGTCTACCTGCCCAGCCGCACCAACCTCGGCGGCGCGGGCGGCTTCGCCTACGGCTTCCTCCACGCCCTCGCGCTCGGAGCGGACGCGATCTGGTGCGCCGACGACGACGGCCGCCCCGCCGACGAGCACGTCCTCGAGGAGCTCTACCGCACCGCCGCGCAGCACCAGCTCGCGCAGGTCTCCCCGGTCGTGGCGAACATCGATGACCCGGCGAAGCTCGCCTTCCCGCTGCGGCAGGGCACCACCTGGCACCGGCGCGTGGACGAGCTCGAGGGCGACTTCCTCCCCCAGTACGCCAGCCTGTTCAACGGCGCGCTCATCAGCGCCGCAGCCATGGAGCGCATCGGCGTGCCGGACTACCGCCTGTTCATCCGGGGCGACGAGGTGGAGTACCACCGCCGCCTCGCCCAGTCGGGCCTGAAGTACGGCACGGCGCTGACCACGTTCTACCTGCACCCGGACGGCTCGGGCGAGTTCCACCCGATCATGGGCGGGCGCGCCCACGCGCAGTTCCCGGACAACCCGACAAAGCGCTACTTCACGTACCGCAACCGCGGCTACATCATCAACCAGCGCGGCATGAAGAAGATGCAGCTGCAGGAGGTCGTGCGCTTCGGCTGGTTCTTCCTCCTCGAGCGCAAGGACCCGAAGGGCTTCGTCCAGTGGCTCAAGCTGCTCAGGCGGGGGGCGCGAGAGGACTTCCGGCGTCCTTAGATTCCTTGGAGTCACGGAAGATCCAGTGGCGCTGGAGCAGGAAGTTGGTCACCGTAGCCACGCCCTGCGCGATGATGAAGGAGACGGCGTTCTTCCATGGGTTTACCAGGCCTAACCGCGCCAAGGGTGCATCCGTCACCCGCTACAACAACACCTGCACCCCGAGCGTGACGGCGTAGAGCACGAAGACGGCGCCGGCCTTCTTCGAGTCGATCTTCGCGTTGAACGAATACTTCGAGTTGAGCACGTACGCCGCGGTGGTGCCGAAGATCCAGCCCACGACCTTGGCCAGGTCGCGCTGGACGCCCATGTACTGGTCGAGGGTGTTGGTGATGCCGAAGTCGATGACGGCGCAGCCGACGCCGATGACGAGGAACGGCACGAGCTGCTGCTTTAAGGACCCAGATGAAGCCACGGGCGAATACCCTACCCGCGCAGCAGCTCCCGGTAGAGCTCCAACATCTCCGCCTGGTTTCGGTCGCCGGCGATCTGGTCGAGCTCGGCGAGGGAGGAGGGGCAGAGGGACCGGAGGGCGTCGATACGCAATGGCTCGTAGCCGAGCGAGGCGAAGATCCCCTCGGCGATGGTCGCGGTGTCGGTGCCCGCGCAGCAGATGTGGGCGAAGACGAGCGCCCAGAACGCGTCGCGCTCGCGGCGACCGGCCTCCACGGGCAGGCGCGAGATGCGCGGGCCGCGCCCCACCTCGAGGGCGTGCAGGAGGGGCACGAAGTCGTGGTTCTCGGCGCGCGCCACGAAGTCGCGCACCTCCTCGCGCAGGCAGCCCACCTGCACCTCCCCCATGAGGCGGGCGTTGACCTCCGCGATGTCGAAGGGGTAGCCGCCGAAGGAGCCGGAGCCGGCGACGCAGACGGACGGTGGAGTCGACTCGTCGCGCGGGTAGACGTCCGCGAGCTGCATCTCGAAGGACCAGAGGCCGCGCGAGAAATGGGTGGATTCGCCGGGCGTGCGGAGGACGTCGTGAAGCTCGAGGCCCCGCGGCGCGTCCGCGCCGACCCCGTCGACGCCGAAGACGGTGCCCACCACCTCGCAGCACTCGGCGATGGTGGTGGATTCGTCGATGCCCACCCAGCGGTAGACAACGTCGTCCGAGACCAGCCCGACGCGCACGAGCAGCGTCGCGCCGGCGCGACGGTCCGCGAGGCGGATCACCGGTGCGAGGTGGTCGGAGCGGTAGAGGGTGCTGGACATGGCGCCCAATATAGGCTGATCCGACATGAGGAAGCATTACCAAGGCGACGACCCCGACGCGATCCACGAGGCTGCGCAGCGCGTCACCGCCCCGCTGTCCGACTTCATGGTCCGCCTCATGGCGCAGGAACTGCCGCTCGTGGACTCGACGGGGCGCGGCCGGATCTACGAGATCCTCCGCGAGTACGACGGCCCTGTGATTTCGAGCCAAGAAGAGCTGCCCGAGGAGATTCGCAGCATTATGGACCTCTGATCCGGCGGTAGGGTTGGGGGCATGGAACTGACAACCCGATCCCTCAACGGCTGGGGCCGCACGGCCCCCTCGACCGCCCAGGTGCTTTCCACCGCGGACGTGGACACGATCGCGAAGGCTGTGCAGGAGGCCGCCGAGCGCGGCCGCGGCGTCATCGCCCGCGGCATGGGCCGCTCCTACGGCGACCCGGCCCAGAACGGCGGCGGCCTCGTCGTGGACATGACGCCGCTCAACCGGATCCACTCCATCGACCCGGACAGCGGCATTGTCGACGTCGACGCGGGCGTCACCCTCGACCAGCTCATGAAGGCCGCGCTGCCCTACGGCCTGTGGGTCCCGGTGCTGCCCGGCACGCGCCAGGTGACCATCGGCGGCGCGATCGGCCCGGACATCCACGGCAAGAACCACCACTCCGCCGGCTCCTTTGGCAACCACGTGCTGTCCATGGAGCTGCTCGTCGCGGACGGGCGCGTGCTGCACCTCGAGCCGTCGGACGAGCTGTTCTGGGCCACCGTCGGCGGCATGGGCCTGACCGGCATCATCCTCCGCGCGCGCATCCAGATGACCAAGACGGAGACCGCCTACTTCATCGCGGACACCGACCGCACGGACACCCTCGACGAGACGATCGCGTTCCACTCCGACGGCTCCGAGGTGAACTACACGTACTCCTCCGCCTGGTTCGACGCCATCTCCGGCCCGCCGAAGACCGGCCGCTCCACCATCTCCCGCGGCTCGCTGGCCACCCTGGACCAGCTCAAGGAGTACGCGCCGAAGCTGGCGAAGGACCCGCTGAAGTTCAACGCCCCGCAGCTGATGACGGTGCCGGACATCTTCCCCTCTTGGACCATGAACAAGGTCACGCTCATGGCCATCGGCGAGGCGTACTACCTCATGGGCAAGCCGAGCCGCAACGACGTGAAAAACCTCACGCAGTTCTACCAGCCGCTCGACCTCATCGGCGAGTGGAACCGCGGCTACGGCAAGGCCGGCTTCCTGCAGTACCAGTTCGTCGTGCCCACCGACGCGGTCGAGCCGTTCAAGGACATCATCTACGACATCCAGTCGTCCGGCCACTACTCCGCGCTCAACGTGTTCAAGCTGTTCGGCGAGGGCAACAAGGCCCCGCTGTCCTACCCGATGAAGGGCTGGAACGTCTGCGTCGACTTCCCCATCCGCCCGGGCCTCAACGCGTTCCTCGACCGCCTCGACGACCAGGTCATGCAGTTCGGCGGCCGCCTCTACCTGGCCAAGGAGTCGCGCACCTCGCCGGAGAAGTTCCACCAGATGTACCCGGAGCTGCCGCACTGGCTCGAGGTCCGCCGCGCCATCGACCCAACCGGCGTCTTCGCCTCCGACATGTCCCGCCGCCTCGAGCTGAACTAGAAAGGAACCGCCCATGCTCAACGCAGTAGGCCAAGCCCAGCACATCCTCCTCCTCGGCGGCACGAGCGAGATCGGCCTCGCCATCGTCGACGAGCTCGCCTCCCGCGGCGGGGACCCCACCGTCACCCTCTGCGCGCGCCGGAGCTCCCCGCGTATCGACGACGCTATCGCCGAAGTCCAGCGCGCCGGCGCCGCCCACGTGCGCCTCATCGACTTCGACGCCCTCGACTTCGCCTCCCACCCGGCCGTCATCGACGCCGCCTTCGCCGACGGGGACGTCGACGTGGCCGTCGTGGCGTTCGGCACCCTCGGCGACCAGGAGCAGCTGTGGCAGGACCAGGCGGCGGCTGTCGCCTCCGCGCAGACGAACTTCACCGCCCCGATGTCCGTGGGCGTGCTCCTGGGCCAGCGCATGAAGCGCCAGGGCCACGGCACGATCATCGCGATGTCTTCGGTGGCGGGCCAGCGCGTGCGCCGCTCCAACTTCGTCTACGGCGCCTCGAAGGCCGGCATCGACGGGTTCTACATGCAGCTCGGCGAGGCGCTCAAGGACGACGGCGTGAAGGTCACCGTCGTGCGCCCCGGCCAGGTGCGCACGAAGATGACCGCCGGGCTGGACGAGGCGCCGCTCACCGTGAACAAGGAGGACGTGGCGAAGGCCGCTGTCGACGCGGCCCTGGCCGGCAAGCCCGCCGTGTTCGTGCACAAGCTGTTCGGCCCGATTTCGCTGGTGCTCAAGTCGATCCCGGCGCCGATCATGAGCAAACTCAACTTCTAGGCCCGCACCAGAGCGGGAACGCGGGGCGGGATAGCGTATGCGACACTGTTACGCATGACAACCGCTTACCACTCCGACGCACTGCCGGCGGGCCAGACCGCGCTGCGCACCGCGGCGGCCGGGCTCGCGGGCGGCGTGCTCGCCCTCGCCGCCTGGTTCGTGCTCCACCGCATCTCGCTGCCGGCGTTCAATACGTCGATGGTCACGAGGGGGCTGGCCACCGCGTCGTCTTTCGTGCTCGTCGGCCTCGCCGCGGTGCTCGCCGTGCTGTGGATGAAGGGCAAGCGGTCCTGGGTCTCCTCCGCCGTCATCTCGCTCGTGCCGGCGGGCGTGGTGGTGGCCTCGATCGGCATCCCGCTCGCGGCGACGAAGCTCTACCTCGACGGCATCCAGGTGGACCAGGGCTTCCGCACCCAGTTCCTCTCCCGCATGACGGAGAACATGGGCCACGAGGACATGGCGTACAAGGGCCTGCCCACGTTCTACCCGATGGGCTGGTTCTGGCTCGGCGGCCGGGCGGCGAACGCGCTGGGCATGCAGGGCTGGGACGTGTACCAGCCGTGGGCGATCGCGACCCTCGCGGCGGGCGCGGCGATGCTCACCCCGGTGTGGCGCCGGCTCACCGGGTCGCTGCCCACGGCCGCCGCGATCGCGACGGTGACCACGGCAGTCGTGCTCACGGACGCGTCGGTGGAGCCGTACGCGGCGGTCGTGGGCATGTTCGTGCCCGCGGCGGCGGTGCTCGCGTACCGGGCGCTCGACGGCTCCTGGGCCGCGGCGGCAGCGGTGGCGGTGTACCTGGGTATTTCCGCGAGCTTCTACACGCTGTTCACGGCCATCGCGGCGCTCACGGTCGTGGTCATCGCCGCGGTGCTCATGTTCACGCGCCGCTCTTGGGCGCCGCTCACCCCGCTGCTCGCCATCGGCGCCGGCTCGATCGCCATCGCGTCGGTGGCGTGGGGGCCGTACCTGTGGCGGGTGGTCACGGGCGACGAGCAGCTCGAGTCCACCGCGCACCACTTCCTGCCCGTGGAGGGCACGACGTTCCCGATGCCGTTCTTCTCGCTCTCCCTCGTGGGCCTGCTCTGCCTCGTGGGGCTGGTGTACCTGGTCGTGCGGATTCGGGAGCCTGAGGTGGGGGCCCTTGGTGCGTCGATAGGCGCCTGCTACTTCTGGGCCCTCGCCTCGATGGCGGCGACGCTGCTGGGCAGCTCGCTGCTGGGCTTCCGCCTCGAGGTGGTCATCGTGGAGCTGTTTGCCACGCTCGGCATCCTCGCGATCGCGGACCAGGCAGTGCGGTTCAACGGCGTCGTGCTCGCGGTGGTGGTCGCGCTCGGCGCGCTGCAGATGGTGCAGCACATCCCGGCGGCGAACCAGGAGTTCATCGACCAGGCGTACGCGGACACGGACGGCAACGGCGAGCGCGCCGACCGCTTCCCGCCGGACGCGGGGCGCTACTACAACGAGATCGCCGCCTACATCGAGGACCACGGCCACAAGGAGAACGACGCGGTGGTCTACACCGACGAGATCAACTTCATGGCCTTCCACCCGTTCTACGGCTTCAACGCGTTCACCAGCCACTATGCCAACCCGCTCGGCGAGTTCGAGCAGCGCAACAGCGAGCTCGAGCAGTGGGCGCAGCTCTCCTACGACGACCCGGGCAAGCTCGCCGAGGCGATCGACAACTCGCAGTGGGAGCCGCCGGCCGCGTTCATCTTCCGCGACAACGGCAAGGACGGGTACAAGACCCACATCGCCCACGACATCTACCCGAGCCAGCCGAACGTGCGCTACCAGGGCCTGTTCTTCAACCCGGACGCGTTCAATGGCCCGGAGTGGGACGTGAAGATCATCGGCCCGTTCGCCGTCGTGGTGAGGAAGTAAGGTTTCCGCTGTGCAACATTCCGCGCAAAAATCCGCGTACCAGACCGTCGCGCTCGTGTCCGGCCTCCTCGCCTTCGTGCTCCTGCTACTCACGCCGTTCCTCCCGGTGCGGCAGACGGAGTCGAGCGTGGCGTGGCCGCAGCAGGACTCGGTGGCCTCCGTCAACGCCCCGCTCATCTCGCTCGCGCCGCAGGAGCTCGACGTGACCGTGCCGGTGAGCAGCGTCAACGACCTGCGCCGGGGCCAGACCATGATCCTGGGCACCCTCCCCGAGGGCTCGTCGCAGGCCACGGACCGCGGCCTCTTTGTCACCTCCCCCGACGGCGGCATCGTGGTCAGCTCGCTCAACGACGTGCTCCTCGAGCTCTCCCCGTCCGAGCTGCAGAAGCTCCCCGACGGCGCGCAGCTGCGCATCACGCTCACGGACGACGACACCGTCGTGGAAATCCCGGGCACCGAGTACAAGGAGACGAGCGAGGACGACTACCGCCCGCAGCTCACCGGCATCTACACCGAGCTTGAGGATAAGCATTCGCTTATCGACGACGGCCTCGCCGCCAACGTCACCATCAACTCCCGCTTCACCTCCCACCCCACCGCGCTGAAGAACATCGCCATGTGGGGCGGGTTCCTCGCCGCGCTGGTGAGCCTGTGGGCGCTGCGCAAGCTCGACGGGCCGAAGCTGCCGCGGCGCAAGACTGGCCTCACCCCGCTCGACGGCGTCGTCGCCGGAGTGCTCGGCTTCTGGCACGTCTTTGGCGCGAACACCTCCGACGACGGTTTCCTGCTCACCATGGCGCGCGTGGCCGCGAACTCGGACTACATGGCCAACTACTACCGCTGGTACGGCGTGCCCGAGGCGCCGTTCGGCTCACCGTTCTACGACCTGCTCGCGCTGCTGTCGCGGGTCACCGCGGCGTCGATGTGGATGCGCCTGCCCGCCCTGCTCGCCGGGCTGGGCACGTGGTGGCTGCTCTCGCGCGAGATCCTGCCGAAGCTCGGCCCCGCGGTGGCGCAGCGCCGCGTCGCGCAGTGGACCGCCGCACTCGTGTTCCTCGCGTTCTGGCTGCCGTACAACAACGGCACGCGCCCCGAGCCGATCATCGCGTTCGGCCTCATGCTCACCTGGGCGCTGTTCGAGCGCGCCATCGCGGAGGACCGCCTCGCGCCGGCCGCGTGGGGCACGCTGGTCGCCGCGTTCACGCTGGCCTGCGGCCCGACGGGCCTGGCCGCGGTGGGTGTGTTCCTCATTGCGCTGCCGTGGGTGTTGCGGACCATTGGGCGTCGCAACGCAAAGCTCGCGAACGCCGCCCCGTTCCTCGGCGCCGGCATGGCGGTGATGGTGCCGGTGTTCCACGACCAGACGCTCGCCGCCGTGCTCGAGGCGACCGCGGTGCGCGCCGAGGTCGGCCCGGCCCTGCACTGGTACGAAGAGTGGAGCCGCTACTCCGTCCTCTTCGAGCAGACCGTGGACGGCTCGCTCGCGCGCCGCTTCCCGATGTTCGTGCTCGCCCTGTGCGTCGGCCTCATCCTCTGGTGGTTCGCGCGCGGCGAGGAGAAGACGCCGACGGCGACGCGGATGATGCTCATCATCGGCCTGTCCACCTTCTTCCTCATGTTCACCCCGACGAAGTGGACGCACCACTTCGGCATCTACGCCGGCATCGGCGGCGCGATCGCGGCGTACGGCGCGGTGGTACTCTCCCGGCTCGCGCTCAAGTCGAACCGCAACCGCACCTTCGCGTTCGCCGCGGTGCTCTTCCTCCTCGCGCTCACGTTCGCGGGCTGGAACGGCTGGTGGTACGTCTCCTCCTACGCCGTGCCGTGGTGGGACCGCGTCCCGCAGATCAAGGGCATCGAGGCAAACATGGTCATCCTGGTCATCGCCCTCGTCGTGTTCGCGGTGGGCGTGGTGCAGTCCATGCGGGGGCCCAAGCGTATCGACGCCGGACGGTGGGCCGGCGTCATGTCCGCCCCCATCGCCGTGGCCGCCGCGCTCGTCCTGGCGCTGTCGTGCCTCACCTTTGTGAAGTCCTTCGTGCAGCAGGCCCCCGCGTACTCGGTGGGCATGGGCAACGTGAACACGTTCAAGGGCGACGTGTGCGCGCAGGGCAAGGACGTGCTGCTGGAGTCGGACACCAACGAGTCCTTCCTCACCCCCGTCGGCGGCGTGCCGCTGGGCAAGTCCCTCGACGCGGGCACGAACGAGGGCTTCACGCCGGACGGGGTGCCGGCCTACATCGCCTCCGAGAACTCGAGCACCACCGACGCGTCGAACCAGCAGGTGCAGGACGACGGCACGTCCTCGCAGGACCCGGCCTCCGACGAGGCGCAGTCCACCTCGCGCGTGAACACGCAGGGCAACCGCCCGAAGTCGATGCGCGGCGTGAACGGCTCCACCGTCCGCCTGCCGTTCAACCTGGACTACAACCGCGTGCCGGTGGTGGGCACGTTCGAGGACGAGCCCTCCCAGTCCGCGAAGCTGGAGACCACGTGGTTCGAGCTCCCGGAGAAGTCCGACGACGCCCCGCTGCTCGTCGCGTCCGTCGCCGGGCGCATCAAGCACCACGACATCAACGGCGTGGAGCAGGAGGGTACGGACCTGGAGCTGCAGTACGGGAAGGTGTCCGGAGGTAGCGTCGAAAAGCTGGGCGCCGTGGAGATGCTCGACCAGGGCCCGACCCCGACCTGGCGCAACCTGCGCTACCCCATCGCCGACCTGCCGGACGAGGCGGACGCGGTGCGCATCGTGGCCAAGGACACGTCGCTGGCGGAGGAGGACTGGCTCGCCGTCACCCCGCTGCGCAACCCGACGCTCGAGCCGCTCAACGAGCGCTTCGGCTCCGACGTCCCGGGCCTGCTCGACTGGACCGTCGCGTTCCAGTACCCGTGCCAGCGGCCGTTCTACCACCACGCCGGCGTGGACGAGATCCCGCAGTTCCGCATCATGCCGGATGCCCCGGGCAAGGCGCAGCTCTCCGGGTTCATGGACTTCCTCGGCGGCGGCGCGCTCGCCCCGGCGGAGGCCGTGAACACCTCCTACGAGATCCCGGGCTATCTTAAGGACGACTGGCAGCGCGACTGGGGCTCCATCGCCCAGTACGTGCCGCGCACGAATTCCGCGGGCGAGACCCCGGCGCTCGCGCAGGTGAACACGGAAGAAACGACCAGGTGGGGCCTGTACACGCCTGGCCCGATGAAGGTGAGGGAACCATAATGCTCAGACGACTCGCGGCCGTGTGCGCCGCCGCACTCGCGCTCGTGGCCGCGGCGCCCGCCGCCACCGCGCAGCCGGTGAAGACGGTGCCGCACCAGGGCTGCGCGGAGCACTACCTCGTCGCCGTCCCCGGCGGCGCGAACACGGCGGAGGGCATCCCGGACTGGATGCCGCACGGCGGCAACGTGTTCATGACCGGTATCCTCACCCGGCTCGGCACGGACGGGCACATCCAGCCGCTGTGGGTGGCCTACCCTTCCACCCCGTTCGCCACCACCGAGTACCAGAGGTCCTCGGCGGGCGGCTACCAGCGGGTGCGCCGCACCGTGGTGAAGCTGGCCAACCAGTGCCCGGCGGCGCGGTTTAGCTTCACCGGCTACTCCCTCGGCGCGGACATCGCCGCGCGCATGACCAGCGACATCGCCAACGGGCGCGGGCCGATCCCGCCGGAGAAGGTCTCTGGCGTCGCCCTCTTTGCCAACCCGTACCAGGGCGGCAACGGCGCGGTGCTCTCCGCGGGCACGTCGCCGGACTCGCGCGGGGCGCTCGGCTCCCTGCCCGGCGGCTACGGCGTGCTTGGCAACCGGGTGCTGGAGATCTGCAACCCCGAGGACATCGTCTGCTCCACGAAGGACTCGATGCGCGGCCTGGTCTCCCCGGCGCTGCGCACGAACGTTGTGGCCGGGCGCGTCCCGCTCAACGAGTTCGCCTCCGTGTTCCGCACCCTCGGCCTCGCGTCGTACGGCGTGCTGCACGACATGGGCGCGCACGGCGACTACTCGCTCGCGCAGCAGCAGGAGGCGACGAACTGGATCATCGAGCGCTCCGAGGCGCCGGTCCAGATTCCGGTAGAGTTGGGGCATGAATGACCTTTTTGCACTGGTAAACGGTGAGTGGGCCGCCACCCACGAGATCCCGGCCGACCGCGGCATCGACGGCGCGTTCTACGTGCTGCGCGACAAGTCCGAGGAGGACGTGCGCGCCATCCTCGAGGCGGGCGCGGGCCTCGGTGGGGACATCTACCAGTCCTTCATGGACGTCGACGCGGTGAACACCGCGGGCATGGAGGCGCTCGCCCCCGACCTGGAGAAGATCGAGGTCGCCACCGTCGAGGAGTTCGCGAAGGCCCTCGCCGAGCTCGACCGCGCCGGCATCGGCGGGCCGCTCGCGTTCTGGGTGGAGAAGGACTCCCAGGGCGAGGACTCGGTGGCCTACCTCGTGCAGTCCGGCCTCGGCCTGCCGGACGAGGCGTACTACCGCGAGGAAGAGCACAAGGAGACGCTGGAGAAGTACCGCGCCCACGTGGCCACGATGCTCGGCTTCCTCGAGCCGAAGTACCTCCAGGGCCTCACCCCGGAGATCGCGGCGGAGCGCATCGTCAACCTCGAGACCCACCTCGCCGCGAGCCACTGGGACGTGGTCAAGGCCCGCGACGCCGTGGCCACCTACAACCCCACCGAGCTCGCCGACCTGCCGCCGCTCGTGCAGTTGCTTCTCGACGGCCTCCCGGACGGCAAGGTCGTCGACATGATGCCGTCCTACACCGCCGACCTCGACGGCATGCTGCGCCGGGAGACGCTCGCGGACTGGCAGCTCTGGGCCGCGTGGACCATCCTCCGCTCCCGCGCGGGCGTGCTGCCGGAAGAGGTTGGCAAGGCGAACTTCGAGTTCTACGGCAAGCACCTCTCCGGCGCGACGGAGCAGCGCGACCGGTGGAAGCGCGGCGTCGGGCTCGCGGAGTCCCTGGTGGGCGAGGATATTGGGCGAAGCTACGTCGAGAAGCACTTCCCGCCCTCGTCGAAGGACACGATGCTCGAGCTCGTGCAGTACCTCATCCGCGCGTACCGGGAGCGCATCAGCAAGCTTGCGTGGATGAGCGAGCCGACGAAGGACAAGGCGCAGGAGAAGCTCGCGCAGTTCACCTCCAAGATCGGCTACCCGGACCGCTGGCGCAGCTACCAGGGCCTCGAATTCGGCCCGAACCTGCTGGAAAACGTGCGCCGCGGCGCGCGCTACGAGCACGACTACCAGCTGAGCAAGATCGGCAAACCCGCGGACCGCGGCGAGTGGGTGACCAGCCCGCAGACGGTGAACGCCTTCTACAACCCCGTGGTCAACGACATCACGTTCCCGGCCGCGATCCTGCAGCCGCCGTTCTTCGACCCGGAGGCCGACGCGGCGGAGAACTTCGGGGCGATCGGCGCCGTCATCGGCCACGAGATCGGCCACGGCTTCGACGACCAGGGCTCGCGCTACGACGGCCTGGGCAACCTCAACTCGTGGTGGACCGACGAGGACCGCGCAAACTTCGAGGCGCTCACCGGCAAGCTCGTCGAGCAGTTCGACGGGCTCGTGCCCGCCGTGCTCGAGGGCACCGGGTCGAAGGGGGTCAACGGCGCGTTCACCCTCGGCGAGAGCATCGGCGACCTGGGCGGCCTGGGCATCGCTGTGGTGGCGTACCAGATGTACCTCGAGGACAAGGGCATCGCCGACGTCGAGCCGCAGGCGTTCGGCGACCTCGAGGGCGAGTACACCGGCTTCCAGCGCCTCTTCCTCGCGTGGGCGCGCGTGTGGCGCTCGAAGGCGCGCCCGGAGATGGCCGCCCAGCTGCTGGCCATCGACCCGCACGCGCCGAACGAGTTCCGCTGCAACGTCATCGCCTCGAACGTCGACGAGTTCTACGATGCCTTCGACGTGCCGGAGGGCTCCGCGATGTGGATCGCGCCGGAGGACCGGGTGACAATTTGGTAGCCGAGCACATCAACGAGCAGGGCGACCCCGACTTCAACGTCGGGGGCGTCAAGCGCGACATGCCGCCCGAGCTGCAGTTGGAACAGCTCGCCTCCTACATCCACGCGACGTACGAGGACGGGCCGAACTACCTCGCCCTGCTGCCGGACCGGATCACGCACGCCGCGATGCTCATGCTCGGCAGCGCCGTCGACCACGCTATGCCCGCGACGAAGTGGGCCGGCGGGGTCGAGGTGCGGCCGCACGAGCTCGGCGCGGTGTTCGCGCCGAGCGAGCCGACCGGGGCGTGGGCAGTATCGGTGTGGGACGGGCCGGCGAACGCGAAGGAGATGCTCTGGCGCCCCGACGTCGCGGCCGCCGCGGAGCTCTCCGGCACGACGATCCTCGACGTGGACGACCCCGCGGACGCGCAGCGCGCCGTCGACGCCGTGGGCGCGGGCGTGGTGTGGGCGCTCGGCGACGTCGCGCTCCCGGACGCCGCGTGCTACATCGTCACGTTCCCGTCGGCGCAGCCGGAGCGGCCCGGCCTCGTGCAGGTGCGCGCCGGGTCGGGCCTGGCGGGCACGGAGTACCACGCGGACGGGCTCATCTCCACGCCCGCGGAGATCCGCCGCCGGGTGGAGGAGGCGGCTACATTCCTACGATCGGCGCCATCAGCGTCGGCGGAATGAACTGCAGCCACTGCATGGGCAGGTCCAGGCGGCCACCGCGGCGGCGCGCTTCATCGCTTCGCCTGCTTCGGCGTGTCTTCGACCAGCTCGACGCCCGCCTTGGCGTCGATAGTGTTCTCGTACGCCGTGCCGTACGTCAGCGCCGCGACCGCCCAGGTCTCCTTGCCGGTCTCGCCGTAGGAGACGCTGCCGGTCGCGCTCGCGCGGTCGTCGGCCCACCCCATCTTCGAGCCCTTCGCCCCGTCGAGCCGGGCGGTGCCGAAGCCCTGGATGAACCCGTCGTTGGCCACCGCCGCCTGCCGCTCCATGCCCCTGAGCAGCGGTTTGGCCACCGGGTCCCAGAGGATGGCGCAGATGAAGGTGGCCAGGTCCCGCGCCGAGGTCTCCGTGTTGCCCCAGGAGGAGCCGCGCGTGGTGTTTTTCAGTTCGAAGTCCTTGACAATCTCGTCGATCGCCTCCGGGTGCGCGGCGTCGAGTTCGCCGGCGACCGCGTCGTCGGAGTTCGCGATCATGCCCTGCACTTTGCGCTGCTCCTCGCTCGTGCCGTGGTAGAGCACCCAGTACCCGAGGTAGAGCTTCGCCAGCGAGAGCGCCGGGCGCGGCTCCTCGGCGTCCGCGGACATGGAGATCCGCCCGTCCGGGTGCACCACCGCGAGCGCCGTGCGCTCCCGCAGGTACGTCGGGGCCACGTGGACCGCCTGCGCGTTCGGCGCGAGCAGCACGCTTATCGACGCCGCCAGCGCCACCGCCCGCGTCCCCACAGCCCTCACAGCTCCGAGTCCGCTTCGTCGATCTCCTCGAACACCGGCTCGTCCACCTCCGAGAGGAAGAACTGCGCCCCGTTCGGGTCGTGCACGCCGGCCGTGCCGTTCTCGGGCCCGAACTCGACGCCGCCGCCGAGCTGCTCGAGCTGCCTGCACGCGGCCTCGAGGTCGCGGACGCCGAAGTAGCTGAACCACTGCGCCGTCTCCCCGACGAACATGCCCAAAAACGGCGCGCCGTCCTCGAACGCGAGGAAGTAGCCGTCGTCCTCGCGGATCTCCCAGTCGAAGAGTTCGCCGTAGAAGTCGATCGCCTCCATGCCCGGGGCGACGTATTCGTACCACACCGGCACGCCCGGCTCGCCGGCGGCGACGAAGCGCTCGTCGGAGTCCTTGAGCCCGAACAGCCCGCCCGCCGGGTCTTGGCACAGCGTGATCGTCTCGTCGGCGCTGAGCACCTTGCCGCCGAGCCGCTCCACGTCGTCGGGGGTGCCGAGGAACGACGTCACCCACATGTCCATCTGCGCGTTCACCAGCCCGGCGACCGGCAGCCCCTCCTTGCGCGCGGTGCCGTCCACGATCTCCCACCCGAGCAGCTCGGAGTAGAAGTGCGTGGACTTGAGCAGGCTGGTGGTCACCAGGTCCTGCCAGAACGGCATGCCTTCCTTGCCCTCGAACGCCGGCATTACATGTTCCTCCACTTCTCGGGGTCGAAGTCGTCGTCGGCGGTGCGCTCGTCGAAGTAGTCGTCATCGTCGTCGCCGGTGATCACGGTCGCGGAGTCCTCGCCGAGGGAGACGGTATCGCCGTCGATAAGCGAATGTCCCCGCGAGGTGACCACCTCGTTGTTCACCGCGACCTCGCCGGACGCGATGGCCTCCTTCGCGTGGCCGCCGGACTCGACGAGGTTGGCCAGTTTGAGAAACTGGCCGAGTTTGATCGTCTCGCCCGAAATGGGCACGTCGATATGCATGCGGGACAGTGTAATGCCGCTAGCGCTCTGCCTGGTCCACCGGCATGATGCTCATCGTGTCCACGTTCACGTGCGCGGGCAGGCTGGCCACCCACCGCACGGCCTCCGCGATGTCCTCCGGGCCCAGGTTGCACTTGCCCTCGTAGACCTCGTTCGCGCGCTCCGCGTCGCCGTTGAACCGGTTGAGCGAGAAGTCCGTCTTCACCCGCCGGAACGCGCGCGTGGCGCCGCGCAGCCCGTACTTCGCCGCGTTGTAGCCGGAGCCGCCCTTGTACGCGTCCGTGCCGGCGACCGACCCGATGTTGACCACCAGCCCCTTCGACGCCTTGAGCTGCGGGTACAGCGTGCGGGTGACACGCATCGTGCCCATCACGTTCGCCTCGAACATCCACTCCCAGTCGCCGTCGTCGGCGTCGCGCAGGTAGTCGAGCTCCTTCGCCCCGCCCCCGATCTCCTCGGCGATGCGCTCGCACCGCTCCAGGCGCCGGGCCGCCACGACGACCTGCCAGCCGTCCTTCGCCAGCGCCCTGCACGTCGCCTCGCCGATGCCCGCCGAGCCCCCGGTGACCACTGCTACCTTCTGTTCGCTCATGCGCCGAAGTGTAGGCCCTCCCAGAGCATCCACACGGCTAACGCGATGAAGATGGCGCCCGTTGCGACGTCGATAAGCCTGCCGTACCGCTCGATCGTGCCCGCCATCGCGCGGACGCCGAGCGCGACGCCGACGAACCACGCCACGCCGGTGGCGACGAGCAGCGGCGCCGCGGCCCAGCCCACGTCCGCGAACTGGGCGAAGATCGCGCCGAAGAAGAGCACCGCCTTCGGGTTGGAGAGGTTCGTGGCCAGCCCGGTGAGGAACGGCCTGCGCACGTGCTGCGCCTCCGGCAGCGACGGGTCCTTCGCGCGCATCGCGCCGACGCCCATCCACAGCAGGTAGGCCCCGCCGACGATCTGCAGCACCGAGAGGACCTGCGGGAACGCCTCGATGATCGCGCTCAGCCCGGCGAGCGAGGCGACGATCCAGATGGTGTTGCCCGCCATGATGCCGAGCGCGCACAGGACCCCCGCGCGGCGGTCCTTCGCGCCGACGCGGACGATCTGGAACAGGTCCGGGCCCGGGCTCGCGATCGCGGCGAGCCACACGCCGAGCAGCGCGATCATGTCTCCTCCATCTGCCGCATCGTGATGTTCAGCCGGCCGTCGAGCAGCGTCGACGTGCCCCGCTTGGCGCCCAGCACGGCGTGCCTCGCACGGCGGGCGGGGCCGCCGAAGACCACGGCGTCGCCGGACATGAGGAGGATATCGCGGCCCCCGATGCGGAACACCGCGTCCTGCCCGAACGAGAGGCTCACCACCGCGTTGTCGGACTCTTCCTCCGCGTCCACGTGCGCGCCCATCCCCTTGCCCGGCGGGTAGAAGTTCACCAGCGCCGTCTCGATCCGCGGCGTCGGGCCCACGAGCGGGTCGATCGCGCGGGCGCCTCTGAGGGCTGCGTCCGCGAGCGCCTGGAAGTTGTCGGGGATCGGCGGGACCTGCGGGTGCCTGACCATGCGGTACGGGTTCGTCGCCCAGAACCAGCCGAGGGAGAGCATCCAGGCGTCCATTTGGCCGTTGCCGACCTGTGGGCGTCGCATAGCAACCGGCGTCCCGGCCACACTGCGCGCGAGCTGGCGGGCCTGGTCGACGAGCGACGCTTGCTCGTCGGGGGCGAGGAACGCGGGCAAGTGCACGACGCCCGGCAGCGGGTTGGCGGGGCGGCGGGGGATGGCGTCGAACAGCACGCGCTCAGCGTAGCGTGTCGGCAGCGTTTTGTATGGTGTGTTCAGCCGGGTATGTAGGTAATCGCACAGATGTTGGGCGATTAGCTTATTTTTCCCGCGTATAGGGTTGCGCACCGTTCGTATGTTCGTTATAACGGAACGCAACAACAAAAAGGGGGCGGCAATGACAACGGCAACCACGGCACCAAAAACGTTCCGTAACCAGCGAGAACACGACCCAGATAGCGAAGCAGCACAACTCATCCGCGACACCTACTGGGCAATGTTCGGGCACTACTCCTACCCAGGGTTCGACATCGAAGACTTCGACGTCGCGGTCACAAAACTGCAAGCCGCCACCGGGTGGTCAAAAACCCTCGTCAAACACGCCATCCTCGGACACGCCGCACTACAGGAACTCCCGAACCTGCGGGCACTCCAACGCGACACCCGCGTCATGGACATCGCCCACCTCACCGCGGTCTACACCACACTCGAAGAACTCGGACCCGACGCGGACGACGAGTTCTACGCAGTCATCGACGACATCCTCGTCGACACCTTCACCCCGAAACGCCACAACCAACTCCTCCCCCAACGCAAAACAGTCACCGACCGGATCCGCGCCGCCATCAAACGCCTCGACCCCACCCGCGCCTACGACAAACGCAAACGCACCAAGCGGGAACAAAACACCGACGACACCCTCCGCTTCGACACCTACAGCATCGACGGCACCCAGCGCTGCCGCATCGAACTGCTCACCAACGCCACGACCAGCAAACGCATCCACGTCCACGTCACCGCCATCGCACGCGAACACGGCATCAGCACGGTAGAAGCCGCCGAACAACTTCTCTCCGGCGAACTCGCAGGCGCGCAAGCACGACCCGTCATCAACGTCTACAGTCCAAAAGGCCGCGCGGAGGGCGACCCGGTGTACATCCCCGGCAGCGGGTGGACCGACCCGGAGGCGACCGCCGCCTTCGACGATTGGCTGGCCGAGTCGGAGCCCGTCGAGCGCAACCTCGACGCCGCCGCCGAGCAGGTGCTCCGGGGCTACGCCCCGAGCGAGGCGATGCGCCAGGCGGTGGGCGCCCGAAACAGGACGTGCGTCTACCCGGGCTGCAACCGCCCCGCGGAACAGTGCCAGCTCGACCACCGCATCCCCTACGAAGAAGGCGGCGAAACCGCGGTGGGCAACCTGTTCCCCCTCTGCCAACACCACCACAACATGAAGACAGACCGCCGGGCCTTCTACATCCCCGACCCCACCACCGGCGACATCATCTGGCTCTTCGCCGACGGCACCTTCGAGATCGAATCGCCCGACAGCCTCCTGCACAGCCAGTTCACGCCGACGACACCCCGGTGGCGCTCCAGCCTGGCCAACGTACGCAAAAACCGGGCCCGCCTGGCGGAGTTCTACGCCAAAGGCCACACCATCCTCGACCAATTCGACACAGACCTCGACCTCACACGCGCCACCACAGCAATCCAACACCTCGAAGAGGAATACGACATGCGCTTCCCCTTCACCCCACACATGCCCTACCAAGAACCACTACCCGAAGAACCCTACGAACCACCCATCCCCGACCCCGAATACACCTACCCCGCCGAAGAACTACACCACATAGACCTCACCCAATACCTCCTCAACTACGACTTCGCACTCCAACACGGATGCGTCTACTTCCCATACGGCTTCATCGAAATCCCCGGCGAAACCACCGCCTAGCGCAGGTAGAACGTGTCCACGACCTCGTACTTCGGCCCGCCGCTGCGGCCCTTGCCCAGGTGGGACTCGAGCAGCAACACCTCGTCGGCGGCGAACTCCGGCCCGGTGTAGATGGCGAGGGCGTGCGCGTGGTCGTCGAGAAGCCAATGGTCCCTCGTCCTCGTCCCAGTGCGCGCGACGGAGAGGTGGGCGCGCTGGCGGCGCCGCGTGTCCGGGTCGAGCTGGCAGTCGGCCATGAGGTCCTTCAGGGGCGCCTTGTCCCCGCCGACGCCGATCCAGAGGGTGCGCCGATCAAAACACCCGGCCCCCCGCAGGTGTAAGCGGAGGGGCCGGGTGAAAGCGGTGGCCTGGGCGAGATGGTCGGTGACCGCGGCGGCGTCGTTAGGCTGGGCCCCGTAGAACGCGACCGTGATGTGCCAGTTGTCCGGGTCTGTCCACCGCACCTCGGTGCCGGAGAAGTCGCGGATGGGGCGCAGGGCGGTGATGAGGTGTTCGCGCACATCGGCCGGTGGGACGATCGCTGCGAAGAGGCGTCTCATGGCCCACACGCTACCCTGGATTGCCATGTTCGACCTGGTGAAAATCGGCAGCGGTCTCCCCGTGTCGCGCGTGATCGGCGGGCTGCCCACCACGGGCCCGCTCGTCGTCGAGGCGCCGCCCGGCACCGGCAAGACCACGCTGGTCCCGCCCGCGATTGCGAACGTGGCGGGAAAGACGCTGGTCACGGCGCCGCGCAGGGTGGCGGTGCGGTCCGCGGCGCGGAGGCTTTCGCTTCTCGACGGCACTCCGCTCGGCACCAACGTCGGCTACAGCATCCGCGGCGAACATAAGGACGGCGCGCTCGTCGAATTCGTCACGCCCGGCGTGCTGCTCAACCGCCTGCTCAAGGACCCTGACCTCGAGGGCGTCGGCGCCGTGGTCATCGACGAGGTGCACGAGCGCCAGCTGGACACGGACCTCGTGCTCGCGATGTGCATGGAGGTCGCCGAACTGCGCGAGGACCTCTACCTCGCCGCCATGTCCGCGACCCTCGACGCGCGGAAGTTCGCCGACCACATGGGCGCCCGCATCCTGTCGACGGAGGCGGTGACCCACCCCCTCGACATCAGCTACGCGCCGCACCCGGAGCGGATCCGGGGCACCCGGGAGTTCTACCGCCACGTCGCGGAGCAGGCGAAGCACGGCGAGCGCACGCTGGTGTTCGTGCCCGGGGTGCGCGAGGTGGACCTCGTCTGCGGCTTCCTCGACGACGCCGCGCCGCTGCACGGCAGGCTCACCAGCAAGGAGCAGGACGCCGCGCTCAACGGCGATGCACGCGTGGTGGTGGCGACGTCGGTCGCCGAGTCCTCGATCACGGTGCCGGGTGTGCGCAAGGTGGTCGACGCCGGGCTGTCGAGGGTCCCGAAACGCGACAGTCGCGGCATGACCGGCCTGGTCACGGTGACGGAGGCGAAGACGAGCGCCGACCAGCGGGCGGGCCGCGCCGGCCGCGAGGGTCCCGGCGAGGTTGTCCGCGTGTTTTCGCGCGACGAGTACGCGAAGATGCAGCCCGACATCACCCCCGAAATCCTCACCGCGGACCTCACCGCCGCCGCGCTCACGATGGCGGCGTGGGGGTCGCCGGACCTCCCGCTTCTCGACGCCCCTCCGGACCTCACCGAAGCCGAACACAACCTCGAGGCGATCGGGGCATTGGACGGCGGCACGATCACGGATCTGGGCAAGCGGCTGGCCACGCTCCCCCTCGACCCCAGGCTCGGCGCCGCCCTGCTCGAGTTCGGCGCCCAGGCCGCGCCCACCGTGGCCCGGCTCGCGGGCGACGCGGACCCGAAGCGGCTGGCCAGGCTCGTCGAAGATAAGGGTCCCGCACCTGCCGGGGAGGTGATTGCGTCTGCGTTCCCACAGTGGATCGCGAAGAAGGTGGGCGACGAGTACCAGCTCGCCTCGGGCACGCGCGCGGCGTTCCACTCGCGCGCGGAGTGGATCGCGGCGGCGGAGGTGCAGCGCACGAAGGGTGGCGCGGTCATCCGCGAGGCCGAACCGATCGCGTTCCCGCAGCACAGGGTTGTCGAGGAGACGCGGGCCTTCCTCGAGGACGGCAAGGTGCGCGGCCGGAAGATCACCCGCGTCGGCGCGATCGAGCTCTCCTCCACGCCGGTGAAGCTCACCCCGGACGAGGCCGCGGCGGCGCTGGCGGGCGTGGACTTCGACAGTTTCCCGCTCACGGAGTCCGAGCAGCACCTCAAGGAGCGGCTCGACTTCCTCCACGCGACGCTGGGCTGGCCGGATGTCGCCCAGGGCGACTACTCGGTGGAGGTGCGGGAGGTGGCCGGAGGTGCGTCGATACGCAACTGCGATATGCGCGCCGCGATGCTGCGCCAGCTCGACTGGAAGCAGGCCGCGGAGCTCGACCGGGTGGCGCCGAGGGAGTTCGAGTACGGCAGCGGGCGGCCGGTGAAGCGGGTGAAGCTGCAGCACATGTTCGGGCAGACGAACGCGACGGTCGCGGGCGTGAAGGTGCAGTACCACCTGCTCTCTCCGGCGGGGCGGCCGCTCGCGGTGACGGACGACCTGGACAGTTTCTGGGCCGGGCCGTACCAGGACGTGCGCCGCGAGATGCGGGGGCGCTACCCCAAGCACGCGTGGCCGGAGGACCCTACGAGCACTGGGAAATGATGGCGCCGGCGCCGGCGAGGCCCGCGACGGTGAGCGCGCCGGCGATGCCCATGTCCACCTTCTGCGAGTTGAGGTCGCGCAGGTGAACGTCGATGTTGAGCGGGGGGAGGAACGGCAGGTTCGCTACCTGCAGGTTCAGCTCGCTCTGCTTGGCCACGAACGGGAGGCTGAGCTGGGAGGCGAAGCCGAGCGGCAGGAGGACGAGCAGGGGCAGGCCGACGCCGAGGGCGGTGGCGGAGCACTGCTTGGTCACCTCGGGGGCGTACTGCACGAACGCGTCGATGACGGCGCCCTCCTGGGAGGCGTCGGCCGTCTGCTCCTGCCCGACGGTGACGCGGACCGGGTAGGTCTCGGTGTGGTTGTCCTGGAAGGTCGCCTGCACGGGCCACTCGTAGGTGCCGGGGGTGACGTCCTCCCCCGGCGCGAGGCGGATGGTGCCGTCTGGGCCGACCATGGCCCAATCCGGGTTGGAGGTCGCCTCGAACCAGGCCTCGCCGCGCGGCAGCGGCGCGTCGAGGGTGCCGGTGAAGCCGGGCAGCACTGAGGTCGGCTGGTATTCCGCTGCCTGAGCAGGCGCGACGGTGGCGAGGGTGAGCGTGGCAGCGACTGCGGCGCAGGCCATGCGTGTGCGCATCCGCACCTCCCTCACACGGTTGTCTCAGTTGTTTGCACGATTAACGGTTGATGATTGTAATGCAACTCCTGGGGTAGTGTTACTCGCCATGTCAAACCGCACCGTCTCGGTCTGGACGCTGGTCTCCCTCATCATCGGATCCACCATCGGATCGGGTATTTTCGCCCTGCCGCAGAACATCGGCTCCGTCGCCGGGCCCGGCGCGATGCTGCTCGGCTGGGCCATCGCCGGGGTGGGCATGCTCTCCATCGCGTTCGTGTTCCAGATCCTGGCGGTGCGCAAGCCCGAGCTGGACTCCGGCGTGTACGCATACGTGCGCGCGGGGCTTGGCGACTTCATCGGCTTCACATCCGGGATGGGCTACTGGCTCGGCTCGGTGATGGCGCAGGTGGGGTACGCGACGCTGTTCTTTAACACGCTCGGCTACTACTTCCCCGTCTTCCTCAACCGCTGGGTGCTCGCGATCTCGGTGTCGGTGCTCAGCTGGGTCATCTACTGGGGGCTCACGCGCGGGCTGAAGCAGGCGGCGGTGATGAACGCGGTGACCACCATCGCCAAGCTCGTGCCCATCCTCGCGTTCGTGGTGCTCGTGGCGTTCCTCGGCTTCTCCCGGGACACGTTCACCGCGGACTTCTGGGGCTCGGGCATGCCGTTTACCCAGCAGCTCAAGGGCATCATGCTCTACACGGTGTGGGTATTTATCGGCATCGAGGGCGCGTCGGTGTACTCGAAGCAGGCGGCGCGGCGTTCCGACGTCGGCAAGGCCACCATCATCGGCTTCCTCTCCGTGCTCGCGCTGCTCGTCGCGGTGTCCACCCTCTCCTACGGCGTGCTCAGCCAGGAGGAGCTCGCCGCGCTGCCGGACAACTCGATGGGCGCGGTGCTCGAGGCGGTCGTCGGCCCGTGGGGCGGCGTGCTCGTCTCGGTGGGCCTGTGCCTGTCCGTGCTCGGCGCCTACGTGTCCTGGCAGATGCTGTGCGCGGAGCCGATCGTGCTCATGGCGGAGGACGGCCTGTTGCCCGAGTCGATGGCGCGCCACAACGCGAACGGTTCCCCGTCGCGCGCGCAGCTGCTGTCCACGGTGGTCATCCAGTTCTTCGTGGTGGTGTTCTTCCTCTCCTCGGCGTCCTACACCGCCATGGTGCAGCTGGCCACCATCATGTACCTGCTGCCGTACATCTTCTCCGCGATCTACCTCGTGCTGCTCACGGCGCGCGAGCCGGGCAAGGACCTCGCCGTCGGCGTCGTCGCGTCGGTGTATTCGCTGTGGCTCATCTACGCCGCGGACCCGGTCTACGTCCTCCTCGGCGCGCTCGCGGTCCTGCCGGGCACGATCGTCTACGTGTGGAACCGCAGGCGGCGCGGCGAGCGGCTCTTCAACACGTTCGAGTGGGTCGTGGTCGCCCTCGTGTGCGTCGGCGCCGTCGTCGCCGTCGCCGGGCTCGCGGACGGGTCACTGTCCCTGGACTAGGTCCCAGGTCAGCTTCGCACACAGCGTGACGACGAGCCCAAAGAGCGCCACGCGCACCTGTTCGCCGGGTGGCTGCCCCGAATCCTCGCGCGGCGCTAGTGGTTGAGCACCTCGTTGGCGAGCATGTCCATGGGCATCGAGCCGAGCGAGAGCGCCTTGGCGTGGAACTCCTCTTCCGTGAAGCCCTGAGCGAGCGCCTGGCCGCGCAAGTCCACCCAGTCCTTGTAGCCGAGGGCGTAGGACGGCGCCTGTCCCGGCCAGCCCATGTAGCGGTCGAGCTCGAAGGCGAGGTTCGCCTCGGGCATGGCGGTGTTGTCGCGCAAGAACGCCTTCGCGTACTGGGCGTCCCAGGTGCCGTTGCCGTCCGGGGTCGGCTTCTTCATGTGCACGCCGATGTCCACTAAGACGCGGGCGAGGCGCAGGCGCCGCGAGTCGAGCAGGCCCATGCGGTAGCCCGGGTCGTCGAAGAAGCCGCGGTCCGCCATGAGGTGCTCGGCGTAGAGCGCCCAGCCCTCGCCGTGCGCGGCGTTCCAGCACACGGAGCGGCGCCACATGTTCAGCTCGGCGCGGTTGTCCAGCGCGGCGGACATCTGCAGGTGGTGGCCGGGCACGCCCTCGTGGAAGACGGTGGCCAGCTCCTGCCAGGTGTGGAACGTCGTCTGCCCCGCCGGGACGGACCACCACATCGTGCCCGGGCGGATCATGTCGTCCGAGGGCGGGGTGTAGAAGATGCCGCCGGAGCCCGCCGGGTCGATGGCGCACTCGACGGTGTTGTCCACCCCGAACGCGCGCGCGGCGGCCTCGTTGACCTCGGTCATCCAGTCGAGGAGGGCGTCCGTGCCCTCGATGGTGTAGCGGTGCTCGCCGTTGAGGCGTCGATACGCACCTGCGACCGACGCGTCGCCGTAGAGCTCGCGGGCGATCCGCTCCTGCTCGGCGATGGTCTCCCTGAGCTGGTCCTGCGCCCACTCGTAGCCGGCGTCGAGGTCGACGTCGCGGCCGTGGTAGTACTCGGCGAACAGGGTGTAGCGCTCGCGGCCGACGCCGTCCTCATGGCCCGCCTGCGGGGAGAGCTCGGTGGAGAGCCAGTCCGCCATCTGGGCGAAGGCCTCCTTCGCGCCGTCCACGACGGCCGAGTCGGGGGACAGCCCGAGCTCGTCGAGCTGCGACTCGCTCGCGGCGAGGAGCTCGCACTGGTTGATCACGGCGTCGATCTGGCGGTGCGAGGCGATGTCGCCGGCCGCGGCGGCCTCGGCGAGGGACTCGCGGTAGCCGGCGAGCGCGCTCGGGATGCGCGACATGCGCGAGGCGATGGTGTCGAAGTCCTCCTCCGTCACCTTCGGCATGAGCGCGAACGAGTCGCGGATGGTCTGCACGGGCGACTCAATGGAGTTGAGCAGGCGCAGCAGCTCGCCGCGGTGGTGGAACTCGAGCTGGGCGGTCATCCGGTCGCGCAGGAGTGCGGCGGTGAGGTTATCCACGTCGTCGAAGTCGTCCTCGTCGTCGGACTGGTCCGTCGAGTCGTTGAGCGCGTCCACGTCCGCGACGAGGTCCCGGATCCGGTCGGCGAGGCGGTCCCAGTACGCCGGGGAGAAATCCTGCAGCTCGCCGTCGTGGCCGTCGATGCCGATCTGGGTGGCCAAAGTCGGCGTGATGTCCGCGAGGTCGTAGACGAAGTCTTCACAGGTCGCATCCAGGAGCGACGGTTCGCGCGCAGCGGTGGTCATGACGTGCGATTGTACAATTCTGCGCATCCGCAGGTAAATATATTCATATGACCTCGTTCTCTCGGCCGCGGACGCCGGCGGCGAAGTGCCTGCACTTGATCCGCCTGCAGGAGCAGACGTCGAGAAGCGAGCTCGTCCGGGCGACCGGCCTGTCCCAGCCCACCGTCACCCGCGCGATCGCCTCACTCGTGGACGCCGGGTACGTCACCGAGCGCAACGACCTCACCCGGTCGAAGGGGCGGGGGCGGCCCACCATCCCGCTCGAGCTCGCGGAGACGCCCGCGGTGCATGCCGGGGTGGCCGTGGGCACCGACTCGACGTACATCGCGCTGTTCGACATCAAGGGGCGCACCCTGCGCTTCGCGGACCTCGACCTGCCGGTGGCGCGGCTGAGCCAGGACGACTTCATTCAGCACATCATGGCCGGGCTGAACCACCTCACCGCGAGCGTGCGGCGCCCGCTGGCCACCGTCGGCGTGACGGCGTCCGGCACGGTGCGCGAGGGCGGCAACGTCGTCGCGCCGAACCTCGGGTGGGATGGGGTGAACATCGGCGAGCAGATGCGCGAGCAGTTCTCGGTGCCGGTGGAGGTGACGTCGATTAGCAGCGCGATCGTGGGCTCGGAGATGCAGTCGAGCACCGAGCTGGACACGCCGTCCGTGCTCGCGCTGTTCGCCGACGACTCGCTCGCCTGCGCGATTTCGAGCGAGTCCGGCGTGCAGCCGATCGAGGTGGAGCAGGGCGAGCTGACCACGCAGGGGCTCATCGACAGCATCGGCGACCCCGCGATTGCCACCCTCGCCGACGCGGTTGCCGACCCGCGCGAGGGCACGCGCTACGCCCTCGACCGTCGCGCGCGCGGCCTCGGCTCGCTTGTCGCCGGGCTGTGCGCGGAGCACTCGCCCGCCACGATCGTGGTCGCGGGCAGCGCGTTTATCGACGACCCGCTCTCTTCCGCCCCCTTCGTCCGCGCCGTGCGAGCCGAGGCGCGGACCCAGCCGGACCTGCGCAAGATCCCCTCCCACGACGAGGTGGTGCGCGACATCGCCCGCGCCGTGGCGCTCGACCACGTGCTGCGCGAGCCGCTCGCCGTGGTGGGGCGATGAGAAAGCGCGCCGTCGTGCTTGCGCCGCTGCTCCTCGCCGGGTGCGGCGCCGGGGGCCCGGGCGAGCCGCTGACCACCCCGGTGACCACGGTGCGCGCGCCGTACGACGGGCTGGCCATTCAGGTGGAGAAGATAGAAAAGGACACCCACACCGAAATCGGCGTAGCGCTCTACGACGGCACCACGCTCACCCAGGCCGGCTCGCTCGACTGGCTGCCGGCGTGGTCCACGATCAAGATCCCCATCGCTTTCGCCGCGGCGGAGCACTGCGACTACTCGGAGGACACCGTCACGGAGCTCACAGAGGCGTCCATCGAGTGGTCCGACAACGACTCGGCCCGCGCGCTGTGGGACTGCATGGGCAGCGACGAGGAGGCGTCGAAGAAGGTCGCCGCCGAGATCGCGAAATCGGGCGCGAGCGTGAAGGTCAACGGCGCGTTCGGCACCACACGCTGGCCGTTCGCGGGCCAGGCCCGCTACGCGCACATGCTGAGCGCGATGAACCCCGACAACCCCATCATCGCGGACATGCGCCACATCGACGACGAGCAGTCCTACGGGCTCGGCCAGCTCGGCGTCCCGTTCAAGGGTGGCTGGTCCGACAACGAGGCCGACGGCGCCTGGCACAACCGCCAGTTCGGGTGGATCGGCCGCGTCGGCGTGGCCATCGGCGCGCGCTCCGCCGACGGCGACTACGACGCCACCGTCGAGGCCCTGGACACGGTGGCCAGGCTGCTTAGCGCTGGAACTGGCTCATAAACTGCCGGATCTGCGGCTCCGCGTACTGGTAGAGCCACTGCAGGGCCGACAGCACCGTGAGCACGATGCTGATGATCTCGATGATCTGCCGCGGCGACGCGCTGCTGCCCGCGCCGCCCAGGATCAGCTTCTTCGGGGTGGTGCTCGGCTTCTCGACGCCGTTGGCCGGCCGGTGCAGCACCGTCAGCCCGCCGCTCATGGCCGGCGCGCCCGTCGTCTCCGATCCCATGCGCGCGACGGAGGCCTCGCCCTCGGCGGTGACCACGCCCGCGAACCCCATGCGGGTGTTCGCGGGGTTGATCAGGCTGTACAGGTGGCCGTTCTGCGGGCTGAACACGCCGTTCGCGGCGACGAGCGCCGGGACCTCTTCGTAGCCCCAGCCCCGCATCGCGCGGCCGATGCTTGCCGTACTGTGGATGTTCTCCGCACTGTAGCCGCCCTTGCCCTGCCACGTGGCGGAGGTGGAGGCGCCGCAGTTGTTCGAGCACGTGGAGTTGTAGGGGCGGGTGTGACTGAAGGACCGCGCGACCTCAGCGCCGCGCTGCACGGCGATGCGGGCGTAGCCGTTGTCGATCTTCGCCGCGTCGACGTACTGCTGCTTCGTCGTGTAGCCCTTGGCGGCCGCGGCCTGGCGCAGCGGCTTGCCGTCGAACGGCACGTTGCGGTCCCACATGTCCGCGCGCAGCTGCTTGAGCTCGCGCAGGGCGGTCTCCTGGTCGCCGGCGAAGTCGAACTTCGCCTCCACGGCGACGACCTGGCTGGCGGGCTGGTTGAGCTCGACGCCGGTGGCGGGCGCCGGGTCAGCTGCGGCGAACGGGGCGAGGGTGAGGGCGGTGGCTGTCGCGGTCGCCGCGGCGATGATTCGAGTGCGCATAGCCTGAGCGTAGCGCGTACACCGCCATGAAGCAGACTGGCACCAGCATAAAGAGCAGCTGGGGCACCTCGAACAAACCGTCCGACACGTTCACCGAGACGAATGGCAGCATGAGCAGGAGGAACACGAGCGCGCCGTACTCCTCGAACACGAACACGCCCCAGGGCACGATCCACACCCAGTGGTGGAACCAGGAAAACGGGCTGACCATGCAGGCCGCCATGCCGATGAAGGAGGCGGCGAGGGGGGCTGAAGCTCGTCGAGAAGCGAAGAGCGCGAGCACCGTCACAGCGAGGGAGAGGGCGAGCCACACCCGCGGGTCGTCGACGCCCGCGCGGGCGAGGAGCTGGCGGATGGACTGGGCGCCGGGGTTGTCGTCGGTGCCCACGCGGGCGGTCTGGAAGATGTCGTGGGTCCAGAACTCGCCGGCGTCCGTCACCTCCATGCCGGTGGCCACGGTGCACACGAACGTGAACGCGGCGACGAACACCGCGCCCCACCTGCGCTGCTGGATGAGCAGGACGACGAAGAACGCGGGCGTGAGCTTGAGCCCCGCGGCGAGCCCGGTGCCGATGCCGGGCAGGCGGTTCTTCGGCAGGAAGTCGAGGCAGACGAGCCCCATGAGGAACAGGTTGATCTGCCCGAAGTACAGCGTCCCCTGCACCGGCCCGGTGCACAGCACGAAGAAGGCGGTGAGCAGGGCCACGCCGCGCTTCGTCTCCGAGGACGCCGCGACCACCCCGGCGAGCACGGCCACGCTCGCGATCTTCCACGCGACGCCGAGCGCCTCGGACTCGTGGAACCAGGAGAAGACGACGGCGGCGAACGGCGGGTAGGTGAACGGCAGGCCGGGCAGGAGGTCGTCGCCGTAGAGCGGCAGGTGCTCGGCCACCTTCCGCCCGCCGAGGAGGTACACCTCGAGGTCGGAGGGGAAATCGGTGGTGAACGCGCTGGGCAGGTCCCCGGTGGCGTAGCGGAACGCGGCGAGCGCGACGGCGATGGCGAGGAGGATCACAGGCCCAGCCCGTCCAGCACGTCGTCGAGGGCCGCGCCGACGTCCGCGCGCCACAGCGTGTCCACCTTCGCGTCGGCGCGCCCCGGCCCGCCGTTGATCACGGCGGTGGGTTTGCCCTGCTTAATGGCGTCGAGGATGAATCTGTAGCCGCTCATGACGGCGAGGCTCGTGCCGACGGCGAGGACGCCGGTCGACTCCGCGAGCCACCGGGCGGCAGCGTCTCGACGCTCCTTCGGCACGTTCTCCCCGAAATACACCACGTGCGGTTTGAGGCGCTGGCCCCCGCAGGACGGGCAGGCGATCATGTGGAATCGCTCCACGTCCGCGGCGCGCAGCTCCACGTCGCCGTCGGGGTTGAGCATGGAGCCTTCGACTTCGACGCTGTCGAAGAAGGTGGGGTTGGCGGCCGTGAGGAGGGCGTCGATACGCGAGCGCTCGTGCAGCGCCTTGCAGTCGAGGCAGACGACGTGGTCCATGTCGCCGTGGAGCGCGATGACGTTGCGGCTGCCCGCGCGCTGGTGCAGCCCGTCGACGTTTTGGGTGACGATGCCGCGGATGAGCCCGGCGCGCTCGAGCTCGACGAGGGCGTAGTGCGCGCGGTTCGGGCGGGCGGCGCGCATGTACTGCGTGCCGACGAACGCGCGCGCCCAGTACCGCCGCACCTGCGCGGGCGAGTGCGCGAACTCCTGGAACGTCATGGGCCGGCCCTTCGTGAGGCGGCCGTTCGCGGAGCGGTAGTCCGGGATGCCGGACGCCGTGGACACGCCCGCACCGGTGACCACGAGCGTCTGCGGGTCGCGCAGCTGCGCGAGGATCCGCGGGAGCGGGTCGCGCGTGGGCGGGGTGGTTTCGCGGACGACCCGCTCGATCGAGCGCACGGCGGAACGGTGCGCCATGGCGATCGCCGGGTCGTCGAAGTGGGTGTCCATCGGTGGGGAGTGTAGCCCGCGCGGCCGCAATAGACCGTATTGTCTGTTTTGACGTGTGGGGTTTGGGGAGTAGTTTGTCCACGTTATCGTTCGCCGAGGGAGCTTGGTGAACCAGTCTGTCTATAAGGAGTGTGGAGTGCGCCTTCCAAAATGGGCCACGAGCTTCGGCGCCCAAGTCATCTACGGCCTCATCATCGGCCTCATCCTCGGCTTCATCGCCGCCGGCATGCCCGGCGGCAACGCGCTCGCCGAAACCCTCGACTGGGTCGGCTCGACGTACGTGAAGCTGCTCAAGCTGCTCATCCCGCCGCTCGTGTTCACGGCCGTGGTGACGTCGATAGCCAACCTGCGCCAGGTGACCAACGCCGCGCGCCTCGCCGTGCAAACCCTTGTCTGGTTCGCCATCACTTCGCTGTTCTCCGTGCTCATCGGCATCGGCGTCGGCGCGCTGATGAAGCCCGGCGCGAACACCACCGTCGACGCCGCCACCGCCGCCGAGCCGTCCACCACCGGCTCCTGGATGGGCTTTTTGAACTCCGTCGTGCCGGCCAACATCTTCGGCCTCGGCGTGAAGGTCTCGGACAGCGGCGCGTCCGCGAACTTCAACGTCCTGCAGATCCTCGTCGTGGCCATGCTCTTCGGCATCGCCGCGGTGCGCGTGGGCAAGGCGGCCGAGCCGTTCATCGGCTTCAACGAGTCCCTGCTCAAGGTGGTCCAGGAGGTGCTGTGGTGGGTCATCCGCCTCGCGCCGATCGGCACCGCCGCGCTCATCGGCAACGCCGTCGTGTCCTACGGCTGGGACGCGCTCGGCTCGCTGGGCAAGTTCGTGCTGGCCATCTACATCGCGCTCGCGCTCGTGCTGTTCGTGCTCTACCCGATCGTGCTCGCCGCGCACAAGATCCCGGTCGTTGAGTTCTACCGCCGCGTCTGGCCCGTGACCACCCTCGGCTTCGCCACCCGCTCCTCCATGGGCACCATGCCGGTGACGCAGCGCACCACCGAGGAGGCGATGGGCGTGCCCACCGAGTACGCCTCCTTCGCCATCCCGCTCGGCGCCACGACGAAGATGGACGGCTGCGCGTCCGTCTACCCCGCCATCTCGGCCCTCTTCGTCGCACAGTTCTACGGCATCCCGCTCTCGCTGTCGGACTACCTGCTCATCGTCGTCGTGTCCGTCCTCGGCTCCGCGGCCACCGCGGGCACGACCGGCGCGACCGTCATGCTCACCCTCACGCTGTCCACACTTGGCCTGCCGCTCGCGGGCGTTGGCCTGCTCCTCGCCGTCGACCCGATCATCGACATGGGCCGCACCGCCATCAACGTCACCGGGCAGTCCGTCGTGGCCACGGTCGTGGCCAAGCGCGAGGGGATTCTCGACGAATCACGGTGGGCCTTGACACCTTCCAAGTAATTTGCGATTATTCGGTTTATGGGGGGATGGAAGACCGGTATTCGCAACCAGCTTATCGACGTCCGGGGGTGCGTCGAGCCCGGAAACGATCGTCGTCAAGCATTGCTCGACGGCGAGCTCGTGCGGCTGTCCACCTCGCACGCGCTCGGGCGCGACGCCTTTGACGCGCTGCGCATCCACCAGCAGCACTGGGCGCGGGCGTACTGCGTCGGGCTGTCGATGCGCGAGGCCGTGCTCACCGGGCGGGCGTCGGCGTACCTCAACGACATGTGGGTGGCCAACACGCCGCTCGACCAGGTCCACGCGGTGCTCAAATCCGTACCGCCGCGGCAGGCCTGGCCGAGCGGCGTCGTGTATATCCAGCGCACGCTGACCGAGGACCAGATCCGGCGGGGCACGGCGATGTCCACCACGACGACGCTGCAGACCTTCTTCGACATCGCCCGCATCCCACGCCCTCGTCGCCGCCGACTGGCTCGTGAAATTCGGCGGCTACACCCCCGCCCAGCTGCAGAAACTCGTCGAACTCTCGCCGCGGTTCACGGGCAAGCCTGTGGCCCGTCGCGCTGCGGCCTGCGCCTCCACGCTTCCCGACTCCGCCCCGGAGTCCTACGCCCGCGGCCTCCTCCTCGCCGCCGGCTTCACCGACGTCCGCGCGAACGTCACCCTCACCGAGTGGGGCTACCGCGTCGACCTGCTCATCGACGGCTGGCTCGTCATCGAGATCGACGGCCTAGTCAAGTACGACGACACCACCTACGGCCCCGCGCAGGAGGCGCTGCTCAACGAGAAAACGCGCGCCGACCGGATCGGCAACGCCGGCTTCCCCATCCTGCGCTTCTCCCCGAGCTACCTCGAGCGGCACCCGGACAAGTTCATCGCCACCGTGCGGGAGCGCTGGCGGCGCGGGCGGTAGTGGGGGTTCGCGTCGGCCCTGGTCACGCGTTCCGGGATTCGCCCCGCTCCCCTACAAACGCTCCCGTGCCCCCCGCAAACGCTCCCGGGAATCGCCGCGCACCCCCGCAAACGCTCCCGTGCAGGGTTTCATATGCGTTTATGCAGGTAGACGGGTTACGGGCGATTTCGATTACAGGTGACTTACACACGCTCTACCAGCGTTTACGCATATAAAGACCTGCACGGGAGCTCCTGGGGCCCGCATCACGCCCGAACCACGCCCGAACCGCCGCCCCGCCGAACCGCGCTACCGGAACGGCACCTCCCCGATCGCGCGCCGCAGCTTGCGCGTCCGCAGCCGCTCAGGGTGCCGCGCCAGCTTCTCCATCGCCCGAACGGCGCACATCACGTGGGCCTCCTTCGAGTTGGAGTAGAACGCCTGGGCGCCGGCCGGCAGCTTCGGCACGGCGTGCAGGGGCAGGTCGGAAACGGCGAGTAGGGTCCCGTACGGCACGCGGTAGCGGTACCCGTTCGCGGCGATGGTGCACGACTCCATGTCCACGGCCGCGGCGGTGGAGCCGCGCAACCATTCCCACAGGTCGCGCGGGTCCTTCCATTCCCAGTTCCGGTCGCCGGTGGACAACACGGTGCCGGTGCGCATGAGTGACGCGTCCGCCCCGTAGACCTTCGACACCGCCTTCTCCAGCGTGCGCTGGATCTCGGGCACGGCGGGGATGGGCAGCTCGCGCCGCAAGTAGTCGTCGAGGACGTGGTCGTGGCGCTCGTACGCGTTGCCAAGGATGAGGTCGCCGATGCGCATGCGGGCGTCGAGGCCGGCGCAGTGCCCGATCATGATCCAGGCCTCCGGGCGCAGCACCGCGAGCGAGTCCGTGATGGTCTTCGCGTTCGACGGCCCCACCCCGATGTTGATCATGGTGATGCCGTCGCCGTCCTCGGTGACCAGGTCGTAGCGCGGCATCTGGAACTTCGAGCCCAGCTCCAGGTCCTCGAGTGCCACGGTGTCGGACACGGTTTCCCCACTCGGCAGCACCAGGCGCGTGTACCGGGACGACGGATCCGACAGTTCCCGTAGCCCGAACTTCACAAACTCGGTCACGTGCATCGCGTAGTTCGTGAACAGGATGTAGCGCTGCAGCGAGTCCGCCTCGATGCCGGTGTAGTGCTCGAGGCGGGCGAGCGCGAGGTCGAAGCGCTGCGGCCCGAAGTGGAAGAGCGGTTTCTCGTCGCCGTGGAAGGCGTCCCAGTGGCCGTCGACAATCGCGTCGTGCACCTCGTCCAGGGTGGGGCGCGGCAGGTTCGCGGTCTCGTCGATAGGCGGCATGCCCTTGATGTAGGCGGGCGGGATGACCACGTCCGAGTACCCCACCTCCACCTCGCACGGGTAGTTCGAGGTGAGCGCGTCGAGCTGCGCGGTGAGGTAGCCCTCCATGAGGTCCGGGCGCGAGAGCACCGCGGAGTAGGTGCCGGCCTCGTCGACGTAGCCGAACGGCTCGGAGCGGTCGATCGGGCGCCACTCGCGCACCTTCACCGTCAGCTTCGGGTAGCGCACCTCGTTGTAGCGCGCGAAGTCCCCCGAGCGTGCCAGCTCGCACGAGGCTTCGTACAGGGCCTTAAGCTTCTCGACGACCATACGGCCAGGCTAGTCACGGATGAGGGCACGCCGCACAGCCTCCATGCGCTGCGCGATGTGTTCCGGCGTGTCGTGCTCGCGAATACCCTGCTCAAGCACGGACTGGGCGCCGGCGGTGTAGAAGCGCGCCATGTCGTCGATCAGCTGCGGGTCCTGCTCCCCGGCGCGCTCGCGCAGCTGGTCGCGCATCGTCGGCAGCATCGTGTCGTAGACCTCGTTGTCGAGGCGGCTGTGAATCGGCGAGTCGAGCAGGTGCGTCACGGCCGAGTAGTGCTCGCGCAGCGGGTCCATGAGCGCGGTGACGGAGGCGACGAAGTCGTTGTCAATGCGGAAGCGCTCCGAGAACCGCAGGTACGCCGCGACGACGAGCTCCTGGGCCGCGGCGAGCACGAGCGCGTCGCGGTCGGCGAAGTGCTGGTAGAAGACCTGCCTGCTCACGCCCGCTTCCTTCACAATCTGCGAGACGTTGAGGTCGGCGACTGGGTAGTCGTGGAGGAGCCGGACGGTGGCGTCGACAAGCGACTTGCGCGTACGGACCGCCCTCGGGTCCTGGCTCTCCGAGCGGCGCCCCGTCACATCCTGCCCCATACCAGCTCCCAATCATTAGTCTTGTCTTACGTGACCCTCACCGAGACTACACTGACGCTGCTGCAAGACCTGATCAAAAACGGGTGTGTCAACGACCTGACCGCCGACTCCGGCCAGGAGGTGCGCAACGCCGACACCCTCGAGGCGTTCTTCGCCGGATCCGGCGTGCGCGTGGAGCGCTACGAGCCGCACCCCGGTCGCGTCTCCGTCGCGTTCACCGTCGAGGGCGACGGCGGGGAGCCGCTCACGCTGCTCGGCCACACCGACGTCGTGCCCGTCGACGAGGCGAAGTGGACGCGCGACCCGTTCGGCGCCGAGATCGACGGCGGGCGGCTGTACGGGCGCGGGGCGACCGACATGCTCTACATCACCGCGGCGATGGCGGCGTGCGTGCGCGACGTGGCGCTGTCTGGGGCGCGGCCGTCCGGCGACCTCACGTTCGTGGCCTGCGCCGACGAGGAGGCGCGTGGCGGGCTCGGGGCGAAGTGGCTCGCCGAGCACGCGTCGTTCTCCTGGGCGAACTGCCTGTCCGAGGAGGGCGGCTCGCACCTGCCCGTGAGCTCCGACGCGCTCGTTGTCGTCGTCGGCGAGAAGGGCGCGGCGCAGCGGCGGCTCACCGTCCACGGTGACGCCGGCCACGGCTCCACGCCGCACGGGCGCGACCTCGCGGTCTCCCGGATCGCGGAGGTCGCGCGGCGCGTCGCCGGGGTGGCGCCATTGCGTGCCGACGACCTCTGGCACGACTACGTCAAAGCCTGGAAGTTCGACCCAGAAACGGAGGCCGCGCTGCTGTCCGGCTCCGGCTACTCGGCGTTCGGGGAGCTCGAGCAGTACTCCCACGCGATGAGCCACCTCACCGTCGCGCCCACCGTCCTGCGCGCCGGCGGCGCCATCAACGTCCTGCCTTCGACGGCGTGGCTCGAGCTGGACATCCGCCCCCTGCCGGGCCAGACGCAGGAGGAGGTTGACGAGGTGTTGGTCGAGGCGCTCGGCGACTTGGCCGATTCCGTGGAGATCACCCACCTGATCTGCGAGGACGGCACCGTCTCCCCCACTTCCGGGCCGTTGTTCGACGCCATCTGCGCCACCTTCGACGAGTTCTTCCCCGGCGTCCCCGTCGTACCGACCATCGCCGCCGGCGGCTCCGACCTGCGCTTCGCCCGCCGCAGCGGCGGCGTCGGCTACGGCTTCGCGCTCCACGGGCGTTCCGAGACGCTCGGGTCGGTGCTCGGACAGCTGCACAGCCACGACGAGTCCGTCGCCCTCGAGGACGTGGACCTTACCGCGCGGGCGTACCGGTCGCTCATCCGCCGCTTCCTCGGGGCGTAGGGCTGGTTGTTTCCGCGCTTTCGCGCCACCTGCCCCTCTCGCCCCACCCGCCCCTCTCGCCCCTCTCGCCGCCCTCCAACCCCTCCCCGACCGCAAACCATGAGAACCAAACCATGAGAATCCCCCAATTCGGCCCGTTCTCATGGTTTGGTTCTCATGGTTTGCGGGGAAGAAGGGGGCAAAGCAGGGGGCCGGGGGTCAGTAGATCGCGCGGAGCAGGTCGGCCATGGCGGGGCCGTGCTCGACGTGGCGGCCTGGGCCGTTGGGCACGTACTGCTTCGGCGTCTCCAGTATGGGGAGGCGTTTCTGGCCCCTCTCCCAGGCGCGGCGGATGCGTTTGATGAGCGAAGCTTCGTCGCCAAGTATGTCGCCCGTGTAAATGTGCAGCACCTCGAAGCCTTGCTCGTTGAGCCAGTCGTCGCGCTGGCGCTGCTTGCGCAACACTTCGTGGGGAACGTCTTCGTACTTCACCCAGCCGTCGACCTCCACCACGACGTTCTCCGCGACGAGGAAGTCCACGCGAAACCAGCCGATTTTCACTTGGGCGCGGTAGGGAACCCTGTGGGCGTCGAGAATGAGGCGCAACAGCGTCTCGTACGGGGAGTCCGACTGGCGCGTGGCCTGCGCGAGCGCGGTGCGGGCGTGGCCGATCCCCTTCGTACCGGCGAGCCGCTTGATCACCGCCTCGCATTCCAGACGCAGGTGGGCAACGGCGATGTCGTTGTGGCCCGAAAACACGCTCTCAAATGCGACGACTCCCTCGCGCACGCCGCGCTCCCTAGCGATGTCGACGGCCGTCCGGATCGCGTTGGTGTAGCGGAGGGGGCCGTCGGACAGGATGTCGTCGATAGGCAGTTGCATGTAGCGGTAGGTGTAGCCCGTCCAGCTGCCGGCGACGGAGGGCGGCTGGCCGCTGGGCACGGCGAGCGTGACCGGTTCGCTCTGCGCGACCACCCAGACGCCGTTGATGCGCGCGGCGGAGCGGCCGACCAGCACGGCCTTTGTGCTCTGCCGCGACGCGGCGCAGCAGCGGAGGAACGTTTGCTCGTGGTCTTTGAGCCCGTTCCACGCCTCGGTGTCGCAGTACATCGACTTCGTGAGCTGCGTCAACGCGCCGCTTTGGACGCGCGCGTGCGTTTCGGTGTCGGTCGCGGCGACACCCCGGATGTCGACGATCAGCGCGCGCAGTTCTTGCTTTCGTGCAGGCTTCATGTGCCCCCTCCATTCCCCACGAGGGAGGCTACAGGACGGGCGTGGTCGCCGCTCACCGAGCGCAAACCATGAGAAGCAAACCATGAGAATCCCCCAATTCGGCGGGTTTTCGTGGTTTGGTTCTCATGGTTTGCGCCGAGGGGACGGGGCCCACGCCGCACCTGTCACTTTTGCCCCATCCGTGACATACTGGCGCGCATGAAGTACCGCACCCTCGCACTCACCGCCGCGCTCGCCGGCACCGCCGCGCTCGCGCCCGCCGCGCACGCCGACGCCATCGACGACACCCTGGCCAAGCTCCCGTCCGGCCCGATCTCCTGCGACCAGGCCGCCCGCTACTGGACCAACGACGCCGACTACCAGCAGAAAGCCCGCCAGGCGCAGGCCATCGCGGCGTTCGACAGCCGCGGCCCGCAGATCCTCGATGCGCTCTCGCGTGTCGACGACGCTGCCACCCGCTGCGGTCTCAAAGGCACGCAGGGCACAGCCAAGCCGGCGCAGCAGCCAAACCAGCAGCCGAAGCCGGCCGCGAACCAACAGAACCAGCAGCCGAAGCCAGCACAGCAGAACCCGCAAAACCAGCTCGCCATCCAGCCGCAGATCCCGGCGCGCATCAACCTCACGCCGCAGGGCATGCCGTCCTTCGATGTGCCGGTCGCGGGCGTGACCACGCTGCAGCTGCCGGACATCCTGAAGATGCTTCAGGCGGCGCTCGCGCAGATCCTCGCCTACTTCCACATCCAGCTGTAAAGCTCCTCCCCGCCCGCGTGCACGCGCACGCCCGGCGCGGGGTCGAGCCAGAGGTCCACCTGCAGGGAATTCTCGCCGGAGACGCAGCGGTAGGAGATCGTCTCGTTGGTCTTGTGCAGTACTTCGAGGTGGGAGTGCGTGAGCCACGCTTGGCGACGTCGCAAAGCGATAAGCTCGCAGTATTCGTCGTAGATCCACGCCCCGAGGGGCGAGAGCTCCGCGGGCAGGACGGGCCGGACGCTGTCGTCGGCGGACCAGCCCTCGCCGCGCACGCCGGTGAAGCCTTGCTCGTCGCCGTAGTAGATAGACGGCATGCCGGGCACCGTCAAGAGCACCGCCGCGGCGAGCACCACCTTCTCCGGGCCGACTGTTGAAGCGACGCGGTCGACGTCGTGGTTGCCGACGAAGGTGTTGGGCAAGACGTCGGTGGGGTGGCGCTCGAGCGCGTGGGCGAGCTCCCAGAAGTTGGCGTCGACGAGCGAGGACCACGTCGCCTTCCACAGCTCGTACTGCGTGACGGCGTCGAGGGTGCCGGCGCGGGCGATCTCCGCGTAGTCGCCGTGGATCACCTCGCCGAGGAACATCGCGTCGGGGAACTCCTCGCGCACCCGGGCAAGCACCGTGCGCCAGAACTCGGGCGGGACGGCGTAGGCGACGTCGAGGCGCCAGCCAGCGATGCCGCGCCGCAGCCAGTGCAGCATGATCTCCGCGACGGCGTCCTGCACGCGCGGGTCGTCGTGGTTCAGCGTGGCGAGCTCGCCGTGGCCCTCCCAGTCCGTATCCCCGGCCAGGCCGGACGCGACCCAGGGGTGGGAGCGCGCGACGTGGTTGAACACCCCGTCGAGCATGAGGTTGACGCCGCGCTGCCGGCAGGCGTCGATAAGCCAATCGAAGTCCTCGTCGTCGCCGAGTCGCGGGTCGATGCGGAAGTGATCGAGCGTGTCGTAGCCGTGCGTGGCGGAGGCGAAGATGGGGCCGAGGAGGAGGCCGTTGCAGCCGAGCTCGACGAGGTAGTCCAGCCACGGCTCCAAAGCACGCAGGCGGTGGGCGGTATCGGGGGTCTCGCGGATCGGCGCGCCGAGGGCCGCGAGCGGGTAGACGTGCCACCAGATTGTGCGGTCGAGCATGTCGCCGAGCCTACGCACCGAGCAGGGCGAGGGGGACGACCGCGACGCCGTCGGGGCGCCGGTACGCGCGGGTGCCGGTGGTGAGGATGACGGTGTCGACGACGTCGTCGGGCAGTTTCTCCCGCAGCCAGAGCAGGTGCTTGACGTCGCCGTCACCGATGTTGGCCGCCAACTTGACCTCGAACGCGACGATCGCGCCGTCCTGGTCCTGCGCGATGAGGTCCACCTCCCGGTCGCCCTTGACGGTGCGGAAGTGGCCGACCGTGTCAAAGGAGGCCTGCGCGGCGACGCGGACCGAGAGCGTGGCCAGCGACTCGAAGAGAGGGCCGAGCAGGTAGTTGAACCGGGTGGTCAGCTTCGCGGCGGGCACGTCGAGGAGGCGCAGCGCGAACGCCGGGTCCGCGAGCTGGTGCTTCGGGGCTTTGGCGAGGCCCGCGAATGGCGAGCGCCGCATGTCCCACGCCGGCACCGGGTCGAGCATCCACAGCTCGGCGAGCTTCTCGCGGTACACCATGGTGGTGGACTTGGCGGGCTTGTTGGACTCCCCCGGCGTCGCGGCGTCGAGGATCTCCTGGTAACTCGTGGTGGTCGAGCTCGCCGCCGCATACGCCGCGAGCCAGTTCATCAGCGCCGCCGGGTTGCGCGCGGTGTAGCCCTGTTCTGGCAGGTCCCGGTCCACCACTCGGGCGAGATACGAGTCGAGCTGCTGGTTGCGCAGCACCGGCGGCGCCTCGTAGAACCCGGGAAAGCCGCCGGACGCGATCGCGTTGATGTAGTCCTTGAGCGTGCACTCAGTCTCACCTGCAATCGCCGCGCTCCCTTGGAACAGCGAGCCCATGCTTATCGACGGCTCCGCCCCCGCCCGTTCAAACAACGCCAGCGGGCGCATGCGCAAGGAGAGGATCCGGCCGGCTCCGCTGTGGGTGTCTGTGCCCGCCGCCGGCGTCGCGGAGCCGGTGAGCAGGAACCTGCCGGGAGCTGCCCCGCCGTCCACCGCGCGGCGGACGTAGTCCCAGGATTCGGGGCGCCGCTGCCACTCGTCGATGAGGATCGTGCCGGGCCCTTCCGCCGCGAACGTCGGGTCGGCCGCGAGAACGCCGGCGCCCTCGCCGGTGTCGAGCTGCAACACGGTGGAGGCACGGCGGCGCGCCGTCTCGGTCTTCCCCACGCCCTTCGGCCCTTCGACCGCAATCGCCGCAGCGTATGGAAGGAGCTGGTCAAGTTGGTTGTCCACGGCCCGCCGGAGGTAGCTCATGGCGCCCTACACTACCAATTTTCCGTTCCCTATCGGTCGGATTTTCCTATCTGAACGCTACGAATTTTCCTCCCGCCCGATGAGCGGCTGCAGGCCTTTGGCGATGCGGTCCTTCCACGTCTTGGCAATTTCTTCGTACCCGCGGTCGTGCGGGCGCATGCCGCGGTGGGTGAAGTTCACCTTGGTCTCGCCGTCGTCGTCCTCTTCGATGTCGAAGATGAGCGAGGTGTCGTCCCACTCGTGGTCTTCTTGGTCGGTCGGCTCGACGTTCCAGACCACGCGCTTGCCGTCGTCGGCCTCCTGCACGGAAAAGTCGTGGTCTTGCGCGTGGAACTCGCCGCCCTGCTCGCCGGCGTTGCCCTCCGCCTGCTGGTCCCACCAGCTGTTCGGCGTGGTGATCGCGCGGTAGACCTCCTCGCGGGTGGCCGGGACGGAGAAGGTGGCGGTGAAGTCCCGGATGGCCTGGGCGGTGGTGCCATCCGCGAACGTCCAGTCGGACAGGGTGTGGTCTGGGTCGTAGATGGCCACCTCGCAGCCGTCGTCCTTGAACTTCATCAGCCCGTCCTTGATCAGGTCGCGGCCGGCCTTGTTGAAGCCGGTGACGCCAGAGACGTCCAAGATCAGCTTCTTACGGGGCAGGCGGCGGTACATCAGCCCGCGCAGGATCTTCTCCGCGTTGGTGAAGTTGATCATGCCCTGCAGCTCCACAATGTCCGCGTCGTCGCGGCGCTCCACGGACTTGATGCCCGGCGCGACGTAGAAGTTGGAGGACAGCAGGTTGAGCCCGAGCGAGCTGGACAGCTCGCGGAAGATTTTCACCCCGCGCACCGAGTTGCCCTGCTTGTTCAAGCGCGGGCTTAGCGACGCGATTCCGAGCTGCCCCGGCAGCGTCCCAATCAACCCCCCGGCCACGCCGGACTTCGCGGGGATGCCCACGTTGACCATCCACTGCCCCGACGCGTCGTACATGCCCGCGGAGACCATGACGGCCTGGGCCAGGCGCGCGGCCTCGGCGGAGATGATCTTCTCGCCGGTGACGGGTTGGGTGCCGCCGCCCGCTAGGGTGGCGGCCATGACGGCGAGGTCCTTCACGGTGACCAGCACGGCGCACTGGGCGATGTAGCTGGCCACGGCGTCGTGCGCGTCGTCGCTGATCGTGCCGGCCTCGCGCAGCATGTGGGCGAACGCCTTGTTGCGGTCCGCGGTTTCCAGCTCGGATTCCAGCACGCGCTGGTCGATGGTGAGCTCCCGACCGGCCAGGCGCGAGAAGTATTCCCGCAGTTTCTCGCTGCGCTGCTCCACCGCAATGTCGGGGCCGCCGATGAGCTGGTTGACCGTGATGGCGCCCGCGTTGATGAGGGGGTTGGCGGGACGGCCGTCGCTATCAAGCGAAAGCTTGTTAAACGCCTCGCCCGAGGGTTCCACCCCCACGTGCTGGTGCACCTCGTCGGGGCCGTACATGTCCAGCGCGAGGGCGTAGACGAAGGGTTTGGAGATGGACTGGATGGAAAACTCGTAGTCCGCGTCGCCCACAGCGTAGAGGTGCCCGTCCGTGGTGCACATGGCGAGCGCGAGCTTGTCCGGGTCGGCGTTTTTGAGCACGTCGATGTAGTCGGCGGGTTCACCGCCGTCCTCGCCGCGGACACTGTCGAGGATGACTTGGAGGTGTTCTGTCACAGACGGAAGCATGGGGACAAGTCTAGGTGGCGTGGTGTGATGTACCCCATGGACACAATCACAGGCTCGGGTGTGTGCGGCGGCCACCGCATCACCTGGCGCATCAGCGGCGACATGGACGCGCGCGAGTTACGCAACGTCAACGCATTTATGGACGACTTCTGCGCCACGTGGCGGCCGCGCGGGCGCTCGCACGTGGTCGAACCGCGCCACTACGCGGACCTCGCGCACGCGTGGCAGTGCTTCACTTTCGTGGACGGGCACGTGTCCGACCAGTACTTCCACCTGAAGGATCTGCGCGACGCGCTGGGCCGGCTCGAGGAGGTGGAGCCGCGGTTCGCGTACGCCTACTGCCTTGCGGAATACGCCGTGCAGCTTGCCGGGGAGTTTGAGGACGTGGACAACGTGTTGGATGAGCTCGAGGCGGTGATGGTGCGGCCGCTGGCTGAGCCCGCCGCCGACGAGTACGCCGTGGTGGGCGACGCCTTCTCCGTGCAGTTCACGCCCGAGCCGGAGTTCGGGGCGGAGGGCCAGATGGTCTTTATCGCCGACCTCCACCCCGGTTACCGCGACGCGACGCTGGCAATGGACCGCTCCTGGCGCGCCGGCGGGTTAACCCTCCGCGCGGACATCGGCGACGACGGCACCGAGCTGCCCTACGAGATCCTCCGCGACCTGCGCCGCGGCCTGGACGCGCACTTCAGCTACCTCTCCTACCCCTCCAGCGCGGTGGAGTACTACCTGTCGTGCGCGTGGGTGCAGGAGTTAACGGGCCTGCTCGTGGAGGACCCCTCCCGCACCGAACTCATCATCGCCGTGCGGGACGGCCTGGAGCACATCGTCGCCCGCAACCCGTCCGTGGCACCCGCGCGTGTGCTTTACGACGCCCTGACGGCCGCCGCCGAATCCGGCAACGACGACGCCGTCTTCGACTACGCCAACGCGCTGTACCACTGGGTCCCGCGAGTTTTCCGCCCCGCCTTCCCCGAAGCAAACACTGCCGCCGCGAACCGGATCAAGGGCGAGTTGTTCCGGGAGTACGCCGAGCAGGGCATCGGGTTCGCGCGCGTGGTGAGCAGACAGCCGGCGGGCGAGGCCCCGTTGCTGCGGCACTTCGCCGCGGACTTTCTGGGGCCGGACGGGGATGCGGACGACCTGCCGTACCCCAACTGCTTCCTCATCCAAGACATCGAGTCCGCGGCGGGGGCGGAAGGAGTTGTTTGAAACAACTATTTCAACAACTCTTGGCGCTTTGCTTTGTTTTCGCTGCTCAAGATAGTTGTTTGGAGTTGTTTCGAGTTGTTTTATACTCCGATCCATTGGACCCCGGGCCCACGTTGGGGCCCTGTGGGGTCAATCCGCGCCCGCCCGACTGCGCGCTGCTCTGACACGCCGGCGAGGCTCCCTTCCTTCTAAATCGCGAGCTTCTTGCGCTGAGCTGCTGCGGCGGCGGCCAACGACACCAATCCGGCGCCGAGAATCCACAAGACCCCTGAACCACCTGATGCAGGCATATCGCCCTTGGTGGAGTCGGTGACCTGGACGGTCTGGACCTTGTAGTTCTCTACTTTCGGCTTTCCGTTCTCGTAAACAACGTCACCAGCAGCATTGCGAACGAAGCGGGTGTGCTCCTGCTCGCCTGCTTTGGCAACCCAGAACTTCTGGTCCTGCGTGTCCTGCCCCGGTACCTTGAGAATGGCCTTGCCGTCGTTGCCACGCGTGATGTCAACCTGTACGGGTGCCGCCAACAGGCTGTACCCCTGAGGCGAGTTGATCTCAACGATGACCAACTTGGTCGCGTTTCCAGGGACTACGACGGTTGAGCGAGACGTCGGGTAGTCGTTGCCACCCTCTTTCTTCGGGACGTTCGAGGTAGTGTCTCCGCGCCGAAGTTCGTCGTACACAGGGGTGGAGAAGGTCGTGTCGCCGATCGTGTTCCCCTGGCCGTCGTAGAACTGCATTGCGAATCCGGCGCCCGGGATGCCCTGATAGTTCGGGTCGAGCTTTTCCAGTTCGATCCGGTCCACAGGGATTCGAATTGGCAGGCAGGCGTCGTCGTCGCGGTACTGATTGCCCGAGTGCATGCGTGCAATGTTATTCAATCCCGAGCCTGCAGCATCACACTCGGTCTTACCCTTCAACGCATTTGCCGGATCGGCGGGCAGCTTGTACTTCACCTTCACGTTGTACTTCTCCATCGCACCAGGTTGGATCTGGCGCGGAGAGGTGCTTGGAACAATCGCGATCGGAATAGTTCCCTGCGTGCTCGACTTCTCCTGGAAGTTAGCGACATTGTCGCCCACGACGTTCCAACCGGTGATGGTCACGCCTTGCGGGAACCGCGGGGTGTCCTCCAGCCAGTAGTACAAAGGCTTGTCCACCTTCGTGCCGTTCGGACCAGCCACGTTTGAGGTGTTGCGAACTGCCACAGTGTACTCGGCCGTGTAAACGCCGTCTTTGTCCGGGCCCGAAGTGCCGACTTCCTGCTTAATTACTTCCGGCACTGCCGGCTCTGCGCAGGCGCTCGCATTCTTCCGATCAAGCGTGTCGCGGTCCACGTATGTGATGTTCGCCTGGTTGAGGAATCCGCCCCGTTCGGGACCGTCAGACCCCGACTTGCATCGCATACCCCTGGGGGAAGATCCGCCGTCCGCAAGGCTGGCGGTCACTTTGACGGTGTAGGTGTCTCTAATCCCCTTGTTGATATCGCGCTTCCTTGCTAGTTCAGTGGTCGCATTGTTTGGCAAGCCCGACCACTGACCAGATGTCGTCTTTGACCCAGCCGTCGTCTTGCTGCTCCAACTAGCGCTTTCCGGGATAAGCCCTTCACCGAAGTTCAAGGTGTCTTCAAGTGTGTAATCGAAATCGCGGGTGCCCGTGTTCCACACCACAATGTCGTAGGTAATCTCCCACTTTCCATCAGGACGCTGCGCAGAGTTCGTCACCGTTTTGAAGAGCTCGTAGGAATCACGTGGCGTAGACGTCTCCGGCGTCCGCTGACGGTTCTGCACGTCGCATTCCCACGTCTGGAGGCGGCCGAGTTGCGGCAAGTTGAACTTTGCCGGATCGGTGATCGTTATTTCATCACCAAGCTTTCGCCCATCGAAGGTCTTCTTGGTGCATTTCGCCTGGTAGAAGTCGAAGTTCTCTTGTGCCGCTTCGTTGACGGTGATGTCGGCGGTCTCATTGACGTTATCGGTCTTGTAGTTCACACCCCATTTCACTTGACCACCGCTCGACGTCTTCGACGTGAACTTGGCACCCCGCTCGCTGCCACTTACAAGGTTGATGGTCCCGTTCTTGGTGTTTTTCAACGCAGCGGTGAAGTCCCACCCTGCACCGGGACCGACAGGGATCACGGTGTTCGTTGTGGCGCGGAGATCGGTCGCGTCCTTACCGTCCTGACCAAGGACGCGAACGATCTGCTTGGTGATCACAACGTTCGACTCACACACGGAGCCACGGACAGAGTCGACAAGGTTCTTCGAGAGCTCGTCCCACGAACCGTTGTAGTAGTCCTCGTTTTCCTTCTTGCCAGACACCAACACCAGGTTCTCCGGGGTGTTCTGCCCGGGCCCACCGGCTGCGATAGCCATGACGCGTGTGCCGCTGAACTTCAACAAGTTTGCGGCATAGGCGCCACCCTCAAGCGCGCGAAGCGACACGTCGTTCCCGTCAGGGCGGTAGCGGTTGGGACCCGTCGTGTTCGGGTTACCGTCGGTGACGAACAGCACGATGTCGTACCCAGTGCCGTACGGGAGGCGCGGGTTCTTGATCTGCTGCCCTGCCTCGTATGCCTTGGTCAAACCATCGTTCCAGTTCGTGCGGCCACCGCGATTCATGCGGTCGTTAACAATGCGTTTTGCCTCGGCCATGTTGGTGTCAAGGTTGACTAGCCCCGGGTAGTTGCCAATCCGCTCGTTATCCTCGGACGGCGAACCCCAGCTGAAGGTGAACGCTGAGATCGACGCATTCGTGCCCTTCAGTTTGTCCAGTAGACCACCGTCACCAGTCAGAGCCTGCTGGTACGTGCGCATCTCATCGCTGCTAATCGACGCCGACATGTCCATCACAATGCCGATACGGGGACCCGGGTTACACGTCGCCGGGATTGGCGGGTTCGGAACTGCCTGTACTGCGGCTCCGAAAGACCGGTCCTTGTCGTTCCCCTGGGTATATGTTTTGTACCACTGACCACCCTGCACCCTTGGGGTTTGCCCAATCGTGTAGGTGATGTCTTCGGGGCTTTGGTAATCACCGGTCTTGATCTGATTGGCGAAATAAGGGTCCCCGGGTACGTCGGCAAAGCGATCAGCGCCCTTAATCTGCTTTACCCAGTACTGCTGCCCAAACCCTTCTTTGGGGATACGGAAGTCAGCAAAGCCACCGTCGCCGACGGTAGCCGTACCCCAGGAGGCAGTCACTTCGGTCTCAGGACCGCGGTTACCAGTGAAGAGTCGGAACTGCGCACCCTTGGTCATTCGCAGGTCCGCTTCCTGAGTGGGATCGGAGCTTTCCGAGTCGGGGCCGGGCTTGTAGAAGAATGCACGCGCGTATTGGCGGATCACTGCTTCGTTGGGGCCGACGGAGGGTTTTTCCGGGAGAGGGTCTACCTTCTCGCCGGGCTTGTAATCGGTGCGAGACTTGTCCCAGTCCCGGGTGGGCCCGGAGGGTTCAGTTGGATCGGTGGGGTCGGCGGGATCAACTTCGTCGGAGCCGGAGCACCCGACAGTGATACTCGGAATTCTCTTCTGATCCTTGGCCTGATCATAAACTAGGTAGAGACGGAACCGTTGGCCTTCGGCGACCGATTGGAGTTCGGTGAACTCCAAAACAGCGGCCCCTTCTTGTGTTTTGGAAACGGTAAAGTCACGCCCCTGCTCCAAGTTAGGATTGGTATCTAACCACCACTTGGTCTTGTCAGTTATGTACTCATGACCACTGTCAATACGGCCAAGTGTGATCTTGCTGAACGATCCTTGTTTGGTAGCTGCCAAATCTACGTAGTAGATCGAGTATCCGGCGCGAACCAGATTTGTGTTCGGCCACACCTGCCCGCCGTCCGAGAATCGGAGATCCGCTGTTTCTTCTCGGCACACATCGATATTCATAACACCTTCGTTTCCGGCTGCGAAGGGCATGACCGCGGACGCACGTTTGGTGGCGTCCGAATCAAAGGGATTTTCGAGCTGACCAGAGTGCGCGGAGACCATCCCCTGCTCCCCATCAATATTCTCTACTAAGAAGCTTGAGGGGTCGCCAGTCGCAATTGCGCTCCCCGAAACGAAGAACCGCACCCACTGCCCGTCGTGGATCTGGTAGCCCTCGTTGAGCTCGTAGAGCAGGGAGCCGTCCTCTTCGCCGTATGCAGCGGAGTCGTTGCTCATCGGGTAGATGGTGTTGCCGAAGGTCCGCGCCGACGCGTTCGGGTCGAAGTCGTAGAGCGGGGAGCCAAAGCCTTCAACCTCCTCGCTTGCCGGGGAAAGAACAGCCCCGGGCAGGGAGAGACGGATATCGCTCAACGGTACGGTCTCACCGGTATACAAAACGTCGATTACGTAGTTCGCCGGCAGCTCGGATCCGGCTTGATATTCGGTAAGCGGCCGTTCCTCAATGGATTTGACTGTGAAGCCCGGCTTAGCCGCAGCCGTGGTCGTCTCTGCGGGCGCGGGTGGCGCGATCATGAGGATGAGCGCCAGGGCACCGAGCATGCTCAGCAGGATTCGCCAGGTGGGAGCGGCCCCACGTGCAACGGCCACGCCACCGTGGGGGGAAACGTTTCGGTTCAGCATGATGGGCCTTTCTTAGTCCTCCCGCTTACGGCGGGAGAAGGCGAGTCCGAGGAGGATGAATATCAAGCCAGCCAGTGCGACCCAAAGGACGTTCGCACCGGTGGACGCAAGGCGTCCTTGCGGTCGTTCCGGGGTTTCCTCCGGAGTTTTGGCAACCGTGACCGTGGATTTCACCGGGTCCGGCATGCGTTCAACCGTGGCTGTAACGGGGACATGAATTGTCGGCGGCGGAGTCGTGGGTGGCACCGACGTCGTCGTGACAGTCTCTCGGTCCGAAGACGTGGTGGTCGCAGTTGTCGTCGCGGTGGACACTGTCGTAGACACCGAGGTCGTCGGAGTCGGCGTCGGGGTTCCGCAGGGGATGATCTTCACCCTGGCCGGGTTGCTCACGATGCCGGGCTTGCGCGACAGGTCGAAGGAGGGGAAACCGTTCGGCAGCAGATACGCCTGGTTGGTCACCTCGGTCACCGCCGGATCGACCTTCGCCTCGAAGACCACGTCGATCGTGGCACTCGCATCACTGTCCCGCAGCTCCGCCAGCTTTGCGCGACCGCCGTCGGAGAACCGAATGCGGAGAACGTTATCTCCGTCAACTGTGAGCTTGTAGTCCGCTTTGTCCAATTCGGCCGTTGGCGTGTTGCCGGACCGCGTTGACGTGGTTAACCGAACGGAGTCGTCGACAAGCGTCAGGCCCTTCTGCAGGGGATCGGCGATTTCGAACGACCGCAGTGCGCGGTTCCCGTCGAGGAACGGGATAGACGTGGAGAAGCCGAACTTCACGGTCTCCTTGGTTCCATCCGAGCAGTACGGCTCCGCGGTCTTGGCCACGTCGAGGGCCTCTGGCTTGGCGTAAGCGGTCATGTCATAGATCCACCGCTCACCGGTTTCATCGGTATCCGGAACGAACGTGAAGAACGGGCGCGAGATAACGTAGCGCTGGTACGCGGCCTCAGACGGCACCTCCTCAACCAAGTACAGCCCCGGCTTGATGTCGGAGAACACGGCGCGGCCATCCTTGTTGGTTGTAACCGGACCGACCGGCGCCTCCAACCGAGAACGGGATGCGCCATCTTTGAAAAACGCCTGCGGGTGGTCCGACAGCTTCGTTGCCTGGTTCCACCCCTTGTTAGTGGTCAGGTCAATGTCCCCAACGCGGCGAATCTCGAACTTCGCGCCGGCGATGGGCGTTCGGTCCAAGTCAGCGTTCGGGTTGCTCGGGTCGCCGAAAGCGGTGCCGGGGTCACCAGCGGACTTCACCACCGTCAGGCTGAACGGCCCACGCGGGTCGATCACTGAGGGCAGCTTCTCGCTTGCTTGGCCGTGCGCCTGCATCGGGTGAATAAGTAGCCCCGAAACCACGGCTAAGACGAGGGAGACCGCCGCCACCCATCCGGGAAGAGACTTAACTTTCGTCATTGAGGTTCTCCATGTGTTTCCGCTTGTGAGCCTTCAGTCTGCTCGTTCGATCGCCGCGCCCAGAGCCACCACCCGATGACTGCCAGGAGAGCGAATAACGCGATTGCGAGCGCGGCAGTCATCCACCATTGCCACGGCGTGTACACCTTGGCCAGCGCCTGCTCGTCTTCCGGATCCATCGGCACCCGGTGAGCGTGGACAAGCAATCGGTGAGAGTTGATGCCGTACGGCGTGCAGGTAATGAGCGTGAGGAGGTCTTTTCCCTCCACAACGCGCAGCGAATCCGTCTGTTCGGGCAGTACAACTTCGATGTTGTCTACCTGGTATTTCAGCTTCTCCGCCGCGTTCTGCACGTACACCGCGTCACCGATCTTTACTGACCGTAGGTTGTCCCACAGTGTCGAATCCGCAAAGCCTGTGTGGCCGGTGATAACGGCGTGGGTGCCGGGACCACCAGTCGGCAGAGAGCTTCCGAAGAGGTGGCCGAGACCGCTCTTCAGCACTTGTTCCGTCGTACCGTGGCGAAGTGGCAAATCCGAGTTAATCGACGGAATGACCACTCGCCCCATAATTGGCTCGGTGTTGAGTTGTTCTAGGTAGTCGAGATAGAGCGGGTTATCTTCTCGGACACGCGTGAGCCACGGGTCAAGAATCGGGGCATTCGCATGCTCCATGTTCCAGCGCTTCGCCCGCTCGAGTGAATCCTGCCGCTCTTTCACGCGATCTTGGTCTTCGACCTGACCGGCGAAAATACGCGACGTCTCACTTTGGTGTTGGTTATTCGACCACGTCGCGATAACCGGATAAAGCAAACAAATGAGCCCGATGATCAGGAAGAGCACGGTGAACGGGCTTAGTTGCCGCTTCGCCTTGCTCTCCTTCCCCAGCACGGGGGGTTCCATCACAACGGTGCTCATCTGCTCAACCCTTGCTTATCGACGGTTCCCGGCTTACGCCGACTGACGGCGACGCTTCTCCTGCGCACCCAGAGCCACGAGCAGGGACAGCACGCCGAGGCCGAGGATCCAGAACGCACCGTTACCACCAGTGAACGGCAGCTTGAAGCCGCCCTTCTCCGGCTGGTTCACGGTCTCATTGGTCTTGATGACGGTCAGCGGCACGGTGTTGTTCTTGGTGTCGGCGATAACCTGGAAGAACACCGGCTGAGCGAGGAGCTCGTAGTTCGAGGTCTCGCCAGTCGGCTTACCTTGCGCGTCCACGACTGCGACACGCGGAGCCTGAGTCTCAACGATGCAGTAGCCGTTGTTGCCGGCGTCAACCGCCTTGTTGTCGACGAAGCTGTTTGCGTGAACGCCGGAGAAGTACGCGAGGCCACCCTCGCCGGAGGTGGCAGACCCGAGCGCACCGGTCTTCTGATCCAGCGTGAGCTTGCCGTCGTCAGCCTTCGTGCACTTGAAGAGCTCGAACTTAGCGCCCTTGAGGTTGCCACCCTCATTGTTCTGCTTCTGGATCTTCACATTGCCGTAGTAGGACTGGGTGAACGGCGTCGGCGTCGTGGTGCCGGGTGGCGGAGTGTTGGTCGCAGGGGTGGACGATGTCGGCGGCGTGTTCGTTGCAGGCGGAGTCGTGGTTACCGGGGTGTTTGGGGTGGTCGGCGGGTTGTCGCCAACGCGCTGCCACAGGCGCAGATCGGTGTTATCGACAGACTTCAGTGCCGCTTCCTTGTCCCCGATCTCAACGAGCTCCGCATTGAACTCGAACGCGAGGCGGCGCTGCCCCGTCGTTCCGTTGAGCTTTGCCAGACCCTGCGGGGTGAGCTCGACGGCGAGGAACGCGTTTGCGGTGCCAGTATTCTCCAGGCTCACGCCGTAATCACCAGCAGACAGCGTGGCGAGCGACTTGTTGTTCTCGTCAGTGACGCGGACGTTGGTCACCAGTGCGGTCTCGCCCTGCTGCTTGTCTCCTGCGGTGCGCTGGCGCAGGCGGGTGCCGTCGAAGTGATCCTCAATGCGGTAGTACTCGAGCGTGCCGTTCTCGACGCGGGAGGAAATCGGGTAGGTGACGTTATTGCCCTTGACCAGCGCCGCAGGGGTAGAGGTGTCGTAGCTGTCGGTGGACACGAATGCGTGCGAGTTCGCATCCTTGACATCCTTGGTGAACAGCTTGCGGTCGTCCGGGGTGTTCTTCGGGTAGACGTGAACGTCGTAGTTCCAAGCATCGCCCTTGACGTTCGTCATCGGGAGGGTGACATAGAACGGAGTCGCGTTGATCTCGTGGCCGGGGGCGGCAAGCTCCGTGACACGGTACAGGCCGAGCGGCAGGGTCGTCGTCACATCGCCGTTCTCACCGGTGGTAACGGTGCGGCTCTTCTCGCCGGTCTTGATATCGATGACGTTGGCGCGCTCAGTCCCCGCCGCGATCTTCGATGCCTTGCGCCAACCCTCGTTGGTCTTCAGGTCAGCGTCGATGCGCTCGATCTTGTACTGCGCACCCTTCACGATATTGAAGGTCGGTGCCGGAGTCAGGGCCTCGCCGTTGCCGTTCTTCTCGCTGCCGTCGAGCTTGTGGGAGTACTTGTGGATGGTCAGGTTAGCTTCGTCCTTGTTCGTGCGAACAAGGCTGTTGATCTGATCCTGGGTGACCGGGATGCCTGCCGCACCGACGGTGGTGGGGGCCGGGGTCTGAGCAAAGACGGGGGCCGCGCCACCCGCCAGAATCACGCCTGCAGCGACGGACGCAACCAGGCTTCGCTTGAAAGTGTTCATGTGAGTCCTTCAATCGTGGACCCGGATTTCGGGTCCGGTTCCAAGTGACATGGAAAGCCCAGTTCGCCAAGAGACGATTGAGCAAGGCGAATCCCCTAGGCGCCACGACACGTCCTGCAAACGAGTTTCCAAGGCGTATCCGAGGGTTCTAGCAGTAGCCACCTAGAAATATAAACCTCTACCCAAGCGATTGCCAGCCAAGTAGTCTTTAATTTTCACGCGTGTAGAGATGAGATAAATCACACAACCGGCGGCCGATTACTCCATCGGCTAGACACGGATGTCGCCGTGTTTGTGACCACCACGGACTTGCCTGTCCCGATGCAACAGCACCTTTGTGGCGCCCACGCCGCCACCATCTAGACCACGATCGGCCCGGTCGCGGAGAACATCGAGACCAAAGCCGAAGGCTCGTCGAGACGCTCGCGGATGCCTCAATCCCGCTCTACTTCCGCGACCGCGACGTCCTTGCGGGCCACTCCCCCGCGGACGTCTTCTACGAGCTGTTCAGCTCGAACGACTGGCTGGTGAACTAGCCGCGCTTGGTCAGGCGCGCCCCGCACTGGCCCGAACGATCGTGCGGGCGCAGCTCCACCTGCACGTCGCCGATGCCCTCGTCGAGGAAGCCCTCGTGCATCGCGCAGATGACCGGCTCGGGGCGCTCGCCCTGGGCGGTGATGAACGGGCAGGCGTTGAGCCCCAGCTCGCGCACGTTGCCCACGGAGGTGTCCGGGCGCTGCACCGGGTCGAACCCCATCTCGCGCAGCACCTTCGCGGTGCATTGCTCCGCGGTGTCGAGGTCCATGCGCAGGTTCGTGTGGTGCTTCGCGTTCACCTTGGCCGCCCACTTGCGCCCCATGGCTTTGGCGGCAGTGGTGTCGCCGTCGTCAAGCGTGTCCGCGAACACCTCGATGAGGCCGATGAACGCGCGCGACGCCTTGTCCGTGCGCGGGACGCGGGCGGTGTAGATGTGGCTCGGGCGGCCCCGCCCCGGCGACGGCGCGACCCGGCGGTCCACCACGCCGGCGGACATGAGCTCGTCCAGGTGGCCGCGCACCGTGTTCGCGTGCATGCCGAGCGCCTCGGCGAGCTGGGCGACCTGGGCGCCGTCGGGACGCTGCTGGAGCTCGCGGAACACCTCGACCTGCTTCGGGCTGAGCTGGCTGAGGGTGCTGAGCAAATCGCTGGTCGGCCGCGGTGCCTGCACACGTTCCATGGCGCTCTCCTGGGGCGATATTGTTGATCCGTCAGGGAGTGTACGCCTTACTGAGATGTCCGACAATTTAACCGGCATGTTTCTTCGTGGACGACCATCTCTTTTGTCAACTTTTGCACGCGGTGGCACCATCGATACCATGACCCCGAGCCGCACCGACGCCGCAGCCTGGGCGGTCGTCGGCAGTCTCGTCGCGGGCGCCGCCGGGTTCGCCGCGTTCGCGCCCCCGCGTGACGACGCCGTCCCGCACGGCCCCGACATCACCACCATCGACGTGGACATCCGCGACATGCGCTTCGTCCCGGACACCGTCGAGGTCGCGCCCGGCACGAAGCTCGTCGTCCGGCTGACAAACTCGGACGACACCGTCCACGACCTCAAGCTCGGCGGCGGCTACTCCGGGCGCGTCGAGCCGGGGAAGCAGAAGAGCGCCTACTTCGGCGAGTTCGACCAGGACACGCAGGGCTGGTGCACCATCGCCGGGCACAAGAAGATGGGCATGGTGTTCACCCTCGACGTGCAGCCTTGATCACGCCCACCTGCGCTTTCACCGCCCGGCCGAGCAGCGGCAGGAACGCCACGAGCGCGCCGACCGAGACGAGCGACGCCGCGATGCGCACGAGCGAGCTGCCCGCCGCGAGCCACACCGCAAGCCCCGCGTTGCACAGGACCACGCGGGTCCAGGTGCCCCGGTTGAGCTCGCGCAGGCCGGCCTTCACCGCCGCCGGCCCGCCGCCCATCGTGGTGGGCATGAGGTAGCTCATGGTGCCGATGAGCAGCTGGCCCGCGAACCCCACGAGCAGCGGCAGGACCGGGACCTCGGCGTCGCCACGCAAGAGCCGCACAGCGAACCAGGTCAGCCCGCCGATGAGCCACGCCACCGCGCACAGGGCCGACAGCCCCGGGTAGCTCGCCGTGCCCCGCAGCGCGTTGACCACGAAGCCCTGGGCGAGCCACACCCACCCGGCCACGACGACGAGCACGCCGGCCGCGACGACCCAGTCCGCGCGGCCGAGCGAGCCCGCGACGGCCACCACGACGCCGCCGAGCCCGAGCCACACCGCCAGCCCCGCCCGGTCGTGCCCGCGGGTGCGCCACATCGCCGGGAAGAGCACGCTCAGCGCGCCCATCGCGGCGAGGCCCACGAAGCCGCCGACGTTGGTCACGATGTGGGCCTGGCGCACCGCGCCCTGCCACGGCCCCGGCAGCCCCTGGGCCAGCGCGGCGCCGAACAGTGCGCCGACGGGCAGGCAGCAGGCGGAAAGGAGGAAGGCGGTGGGGGCCGGATGGCGTCGAGAAGCAGTGCGCACCTGCGTAAACAACGCCCACGCGTGCCAGGCGAGCACCACCGCGACCACGAGCGCGCCGGCCCACGTCGCGCCGACCAGGACGAGCACGATCCCGGCGTTGAGCGCGTAGGTGCGGGCGAGCTGGGCGGGGCGGGCGGCGTCGTCGAGGCGCTGGCCGAGGAAGCGCTCGGTGAGGTTCTGCGACCACAGCACGATGGAGTTCGCGAGGATGCCGAGCGTGAAGATGTGCACGAGCAGCCACGTCGCGTTCGGCAGCCACGGGTGGGCCAGCCCGGCGAGGACGAACACGGCCATCCAGACGGAGACGGGGCGCGAGGCCTTGCGGTGCCACGCGCGCGGGTTCATGTCAGGCATGGGTTCCTCCAGATTTCGGGTTGTCGCGGAAGCACCACCACGTCGCGGCGCAGAACCCCGCCGCCGCCACCGCGAGCACGACGAGCACCGAGCGGTAGGCGTCGGTGTACTCCGCGCCCGCGTCGAGCCCGCGCTGCAGCCGCGACCCGGTCAGCGCGACGGTGACCAGCGTGCCCAGCTCGTAGGACACCTCCTCCACGCCCGCGGCCATCCCGGAGCGGTGCAGCGGCGCGGCGCCGATGATGGCGATGGAGGACACGCTCATCACCGACCCCGCCGAGAGTCCGAGCACAATCAGCCCGCTTATCGACGATCCTCCGGCCACCAACAGCCCCAACCCCAGCACCGCGCCCCCGAAGCCGCCCGCGATGAGCGGCAGGAAGCCGACCCGGTGCAGGTACGCGCCGCCGAGTGTGGAGGCGGGGATGGCGGCGACGGCCATGACGGCGACGGTGGCGCCGGCGGAAAGGGGCGAGAGCTCGTCGACAAGCTGGAGCTTCTGTGTGGTCATGATCTCGGCGCCGGCCATGACAAACATGCCGCCGACCGCCGCGAGCACGCCGCCGGTGAACATGCGGGAGCGGAAGATGTCGAACGTGAGCAGCGGGTCGGCGAGGCGGTGCTGGCGGCGCACGAAGAGGGCCGCGCCGGCGACGGTGGCTACGATCGCGCCGGCGAGGAGCGCGGCGCTTTGGGTGTTCGCGGCCTGCTTGATGGCCATGGTGAGGCCGGACAGGGCGATCAGGGCGTAGAGGGAGGACACGGCGTCCCAGTGCTTGTTCGGGTTGGGCAGGTTCTCCGGCGCGAGCGCGGCGGTGAGCGCGATGGCGACGATGACGATCGGCACGTTGATGAGGAACACCGAGCCCACCCAGAAGTGCTGGATAAGCGCTCCGCCCACGATCGGGCCGAGCGCGCCACCGATGACGGCGACGGAGCCCCAGATGCCGATGGCGAGGTTGCGCTCGCGCTCGTTCGGGAACGTGAGGCGGATGAGCGCGAGCGTGGCCGGCATCATCACCGCCGCGCCGGCGCCGAGGAGCCCGCGCGCGGCGATGAGCTCTCCTGGGCCCGGCGCGAACGCGGCGCCGAGGGACGCGACGCCGAAGACGGCCAGGCCCGCGAGGAACATGAGGCGGTGGCCGACCCGGTCCCCGAGCGCGCCCGTGCCCAGCAGCAGGCCGGAGAGGACGAGCGGGTAGGCGTTGATGATCCACAGCCCCTGGCTCGGCGTGGTGTTCAGGCTGTGCTCGAGCGCGGGCAGGGCGGTGTAGAGGATCGAGTTGTCCAGGCCGATCATGAGCAGCCCGAGGGAGACGACGGCGAAGAAGCCCCAGCGCTGCGCCTTAGTCATGCCGTGATGTTACCCCGCGTTGCGACGCACCTTCTCACGGCGCATATCGATCGCCAGCGCGATCCCGATGACGGCGGCGTGCTGCCACTCGTCGAGACCCGGCTCCATCCGCACCCGGTAGCTCGTCTTCCCCATCACCGCGCGCCCGACGCCGGAAAACTCCGCGTCCACGCGCGCGATCGGCCTGCCTTGGCTGGTCAGCTCGTAGTTGAGGTTGAACGGCTCGCCCACAATCTTCGCGTCCGGGAAGCCCGCGATGGCGACATCCCACTTCGACCCCACCCACGAGAACCGTTTGGTCAGCCTCGCCAGCTCCATCGCCGGCTCGACGAGCTCGACCACGTACGCGTCCCGCACGAGGTTCACCGGGTCCTCCACCGTGAGCACGTGCGCGCCAGTGTGGTCGAACACCCGGACGCCCCGCGACGCCTTGACCAGGTCTTTCGCCCGCAGCGTCTGCTTTGCTGAGCCCAGCGGCTCCCCCGCCGCGCCCTCGATCGCGAATTCGTCGCGCCCGAGCGCTTTCGTTTGCTTCACGACGATCTCACGTTCCGTAAACACAGCCCCCACCCTAGTGCCCGCCGCCCGGCTTTCGGCGGTTGATCGGTGCTGGGGTGGTGGTGAGAGGGAATGAGGTCAATATTGTCCTCATTCCCTCTCGGCCATCCCCCTACGCCAGTTCCGAGCGGCCCGGCGCCCGTTCGGCGGATCGGCGGTCCCGGGGCCCAAACCATGAGAACCAAACCATGAGAATGGCCGGTTTTGGGGGATTCTCATGGTTTGGTTCTCAGGGTTTGCGGGCTGGGGGGCGGGCGGTTGGGGCTGAGGCGGTTGGGGCTGGGGCGGGCACGGCGAAGCGCCCCGGCCGAAAGTGGCCGAGGCGCTCAGGAGGCCCGGGCCGAGCTCGGTGCTAGTTCGAGGAGCCAGCCGAGGAGCCGAACTCACCACGACCCGGGGTCACCGTGACGGGCGGGACCGTCGTCGTCACGGAGGTGGTCACCGTGCCGGACGCTGCAGCCGACGCCGACGCGGACGCCGACTCCTGCGCCTGGGCGCCTCCACGGCGGCCGGTGGTGGACGAGCCGTTGATGCGGATGTCGCGAGCTCTACACCACCAATTCAATCGAGTCGCTGAATGCTGAACTGCGTAAAGCTACCCGCAACAGGGGCCAATTCCCGAACGATACCGCGGCGCAGAAAACGCTGTGGCTGATGATCTGCAACATCGAACAAGCGTGCCGCCCAGCGGGCGAAGAAAGCAAAGCGCGACATTGAATGCAACGGCTATATTGAAGGAGCGAAAGCCACCGGGTGGAAACAAGCCATCAACCAACTAGCCGTGGCTTACCCCGACCGATTCGCGGACTACTTGTAAACCACCCCCCGCACACAAACAATCGGACACCCTCTGCCCGGTATGCGCCTGCTCGCGCGCGCAAGCCGCACACTTGGCGAATACCTAGGCCGCGCCGGATGGCCGCCCTCGGACCGCGACGCTGCGGCTGGCGAGGGAGCGGACCAGGGTCAGACCGAGGAGAGCGCCCTTGCCTTGATCTGGTCGAACTCCTGCTGGGTAATCGCTCCCGAGTCGAGAAGGGCCTTCGCCGAGGCGATCTCATCGGTCGGGCTCGATCCGGCGGAGCCGCCGGCGACGGACTTGATGTACTCATCCTGCCGCTGCTGGAGCTCCTGGCGCGCCTCGACCGCGCGGTCGGTCATCCCCCGACCTCGAACAAGCAGGTACGCGAGCATTCCGATGAACGGCAGCGCGACGATGAACACCACCCACAGCGCCTTCGCGAAGCCGCCGAGGTCCTTGCTGCGGAAGAGATCTCCGAAGATCCACCACAGGGACATGAACCATGCGAAGAAGATGAAGAACTCGAACATGGCGAGTAGGAATGAGCCGTTGTCGTCGAACATCTGCTGACTACCTCCTGACTGGATGGACGCTGGCCGAGCGGTCCACGCGGACCCCAGCGCACGACGGTTAGGAACAAGGACGTGCCCGGGCCGTCGCCGAACCACGTTAGCAGCTCTTCCTCACCAAACGTGGTAGCCGGGTTGCGACGCGCTGACCGGGTTGGGCTGGTGAAGACGGGCCTGGGACTCCACGATTCGTAGCGACCAAGCAACGGATCGAGAGGAGTCCCAGGTGAGTGTTGAGGCTACCGTCCTGCCCGCTGCGATGCTCGGCATCTCGGGGTTGGTGGTGCTTGCCGTCGGTGAGTACGGCGGTGAGCTGGAGCTGTTGGTGGAGACCTCCGAGTCGGTGACCGGGTGCCCGCGGTGCGGGGTGGTCGCGGTGGCCCACGGCCGGCGTGAGCATCTGGTGCGTGACATCCCCTCGGCGGGGCGGCCGGTGCTGCTGGTGTGGCGCAAGCGGCTGTGGCGGTGCGCCGAACCGGCGTGCCCGCAACGTACCCGGTCAGTACACCTAATAAAGCGACGTCAGTACGTTCGCTAATGCCCGAGCTGATCTTTCATCGCTCGTACCTCTTGGCTGCCAGCGTGGTCACTTATTCGCAACCGCCCACCGTGCGTTCTCTACACCCCTCACCGTTGCACTCATGTGAGACATTTGAACGCGCTGTGGCCTTATCCGTCCCCGCGGATTGCTCCTCGCCTGTCATTCCTGAAGGGTGTCAGGAAGTTTGTGTGTGAGGCTCTGATCTAGAAGGAGTTTCACCGATAATGACTACGGTGTCACCGAAGAAAAACCATGACCCGGCGAGGGTCAACGAGATCTGCGAGAAGCTGATGGAAAATCCTGAGCTCGCCAGCCTGATCAGCGAGCTGTCGACCACTGCTGATGATGCCAGCGAGCTGGTCAAAGGCTTGTTGCAGGCATCGATCAACGCTGGTCTTAAGGCAGAGATGGATGCGCATTTGGGCTATAGCCATTCCGACCGCAAGGCCAAAGCCCAGGTGGAAACCGCGCAGGAGAGCAATCACCGCAACGGGTCGTACACCAAGACCGTCAATTCTGGCTACGGCCCGGTGGAAGTGACCGTGCCCAGGGATCGTGCCAGCACGTTTACGCCACGGATGGTGCCCAAAGGCGCACGCCGACTCACAGAGCTCGACGACATGATCGTCTCGCTGTACGCCGGCGGGATGACCGTGCGCGATATCCAGCATCACCTCGCGACCACCCTTGGGGTGGATATGAGCCCGGATACGATCAGCACCATTACCGATGCGGTGTTAGACGAGGTCATGATCTGGCAGAACCGCCAGCTCGACGAGTTTTACCCGGTGATCTTCCTCGACGCGCTGCGCGTGAAGATCCGTGACGGCCACCGCGTGGTCAACAAAGCCTGCTATATGGCGGTTGGTGTCGACATGGACGGCATCAAGCACATCCTGGGATTGTGGATCGCGGAAAATGAAGGTGCTGCATTCTGGGCATCGGTGTGCGCGGATCTGGCCAACCGCGGTGTCCAGGACGTGTTCATTGTGTGCTGCGACGGGCTCAAAGGCTTGCCGGAAGCCGTGGAGGCAACCTGGCCGAATTCCATGGTGCAGACCTGCATTGTGCACCTGATTCGGGCTACGAACCGGTGGGTGTCGTATCAGGGGTTGCGTCCCTTAGTGTGGTGTAACGCTTGCTGATGGTGGGCCCTTGAAAATAGTGGGGCGGCCACCGCCAGTAACCTTTCGACTCAACTACCACATCTCACCGAAAGGCACATGACGATGACCGCTGCACAGCATTCTATCGACCCTGCAACCTACTTGGATGATCTCCTCGCCCAAGCCTCCCCTGACCTGATGCGGCAGATGCTGCAAGGGTTTATCAACCAGATCCTCTCCGCCCAGGCCGACACCGTCTGCGGCGCCGAATACGGCGTCTCTTCTGAACAGCGGGTCAACCACCGCAACGGGTACCGCCACCGCGACCTCGACACCCGTGTCGGCACGATCGACGTGGCAGTGCCGAAACTGCGCCACGCACGCGTTCTTCCCCGACTGGCTGCTAGAGCGCCGCTCACGAGCAGAACGCGCACTATCGACCGTGATCGCCACGTGCTACCTCAAAGGGGTCTCCACCCGCAGAATGAACGATCTGGTGGCAACCCTTGGGATTTCTAACCTGTCGAAATCGCAAGTTTCGCGCATGTCGGAAGAACTCGACGAGATGGTCGCCGACTTCAAAAACCGCCCACTCGACCCCGGCGGGCATGCCTACCTGTCGTGCGACGCGCTCACGATCAAAGTCCGCGAAGGCGGCCGGGGGGTCAAATGCTCGGTGCTACTTGCCACCGGGGTCAACGCCGACGGCTACCGGGAAATGCTCGGCATGCACGTCGCCACCACGGAATCCAACGCATCGTGGAAAGGCTTCTTCCAAGACCTCAAAGCCCGCGGGCTTCGCGGTGTCTTCCTAATCACCAGTGACGCCCATGAGGGCATCCAGCACGCGATATCCGAAGTGCTGCCCGATGCGTCGTGGCAGCGCTGTCGCACCCACTTCGCCAAAAACCTCTACGAAAAGGTGCGGGTCCGGAGAACGTCAACGGAAAATGCTCGAGTGGTACCTCCGCACCAAAAAGCAACTGCCTGACGACCCACTAGACATCGCCAGGCAGTGCGATTTTGGCCAAGATCAACTCGTCAAAGTCAACGATCTTGCCGAAGAAGACCACAACAAAGCCGACCAGGAAACAGGACGACCAGCCTTCTACGACAACGCTATCCCAACCGAATACGAACACTCGATAGGAATCAGAAAAGGCCCCATGAAATAACAAACGGTGTGCCCGCCCCACGACACGCCGAGCGGACACACATTTTGCTACTTAACCCGCGATCCGGGTGACACTGGCAGGGGCCAGCTAGAACGGGTTAAACGACAAAATGTGTGTCCGGATTCGTCGATTTGTTTGGGATGACCAGGGGTAATCCGGAAAGTATATGCTCCTGGAGCTTATATCCGCCCCGGGGCGGCGAAATACTGGGGTGTGACAGCAGCATGTGGTAGTAGCCGGTGTTGGCTTGATCAATGCCGAAGAACCAACCCCGCTGCCAGGTGTGCGGCGGCGAGATGAAACGCAATGGAAAGACTTCTGCCAACCGCACCCGGTGGCGGTGCAAGAACTGCGGCGCTTCCACCACCAAGCAGCGCCCCGATATCACCAACTCCGCAGCCTTCGCAGCATTTATCGCCCACCTCACGACCGGTGCAAGCTTGAACACCGCTGCCGCCGAAGCAGGGTGTCATCCTCGTACCCTGCAACGCCGGTTTGAACACTTCTGGCTAGTTGATATCCCCGATCCCACAATCGGGCACGAAGGCCGGGTTTACGACCAGGTCTTTCTTGACGGCACCTACACCGCCGGTGGGTGTCTCATCGTGGCCGCCACCTTGGATCACGTCATCGCCTGGCACTGGTGCACACGTGAAACCACCCGCGACTACCAAAGACTTCTCGAACGTATCCCCGCACCCCTGATCGCTGTCATCGACGGCGGCCAAGGTGCTGCCAGCGCGATCAAGACATGCTGGCCCACAACGAAAGTGCAGCGCTGCCTCGTCCACGCCCAACGCGTGGTACGCCGGCACACCACCGCACGCCCACGCACCGATGCAGGACGAGCGATCTACCAGCTTGCGCTCAACCTCACGAAAATCACCGATCTTGACGAAGCCGCCGCGTGGGGTGCGCAGCTGCACGAATACGGCACTATCTACCGCGACTGGATGAACCAGAAAACGTGGACAACCGACCCGGCGACACGGCAACGCACCTGGTCATGGACACATGAACGCACCCGCAAGGCCTACAACAGCCTCAACCACCTATGGCGCAACCAGCTGTTATTTGTCTATCTCGACCCACCCGACGGTGTCCTCGATGCCAGCCGGATCAAATCCACCACCAACAGCCTAGAAGGCGGCATCAACGCCCAACTGAAACTGCTGGCCCGCACCCACCGCGGCAGATCCGGGGAGCATCAACGCCGGATGCTGGAGTGGTGGCTGTATCTGCAAACGGAACTGCCTGACGATCCGGTAGAGATCGCCAGGCAGTCCAACTGGGGCCAGGACCAACTCGCCAAAGTATCCACCCTGACCCACAACGAGAACCAAGCCGACCACGAAACCGGACGACCAGCCCTCTACGACAACGCTATCGACACCAACTACACACACTCAATCGGCATCCAAAAAGGCCACATCTAACCCCGCGACACGCCGGAGCCAGACACACATTTTGTCGTTTAACCCGCTAGAACCGGTTGGCCACATAAGAAAAGGCCCGCCGTACGTCCTGCGCGGCGGGCTTTCGGTTGTGCCCGGGGGGGGACTTGAACCCCCACGTTCTTGCGAACACTGGCACCTGAAGCCAGCGCGTCTGCCAATTCCGCCACCCGGGCGGGCGACGTGATCAATATAGAACGCAGGTCACACAATCTACAAACCCGCAGCGCATCCCCTTTTTCACCCCGCCCCGCGGACAGGCGCGCCACGGTGGACGGATAGGTCGTGTCGGGGCTGGCACCTATACTGTCTGAGTTACTTAAATTCGCATGTGAGGAAAGGAGGTGTACGGGAAGTGGCGGTAATGGACAGGCTGGCAAAGTTGGACAGTTCCCTGCAACGCGGCTTGGACAATTCCATGGCCGCGCTGTTCGGCGGCAAGGTCGTGCCTGAAGAGCTGGAAGAGCTGGTCAAGCAAGAGGCCCAGGACTCGCTGGTGGTCACGGACAAGGACGAGTACGTCGCGCCGAACGTGTACGCGGTGGGCGTGTCCTCGAAGGATCTGGAGAACCTGTCGCAGAACCGCGAGCTTCCTGTAGACCTCGCCGACCAGCTCATGCGGTACGCGCGCAACCAGCAGTGGTTCCTCGACGGGCCGGTGGTCGTGCGTATCGCGGAGGAGTCGGGCCTGCGCACTGGCCAGCTGCGGGTGTCGTCCTACATCGACACCATGCCGGACGTGGTCAGCGGCTTCGACGCCATCCTGGCGGAGCCGAAAACGCGCCGCGCCTCACGCTCGCAATTGAAGGAGGATGCAATGTCCGAACCCACCACCGATAACGCGCAGACGAGCGCGACCGGCACGCCGACGGTGAGCCTGCTGCTGCAGGACGGCTCCTCGCGCACCTACCTTGTGCACGAAGGCTCCAACATCCTGGGCCGCTCGAACGACTCGGACTTCCGTCTGCCGGACACGGGCGTGTCCCGCCAGCACGCGGAGATCACCTGGGACGGCCAGGTGGCGGTGCTGGTGGACCTGCAATCCACGAACGGCACGACGGTCAACGACGAGCCGGTGGATAACTGGATGCTCGCGGACGGCGACGTGATTACGCTGGGCCACTCCAACATCGAGGTGCGCATCGTCGGCCCGGGCGACCAGCCCGCCGCGGATGCGAGCCAGCCGCAGTTCACGGACTCGGTCTCCCACCCCAGTACCGAATACTTCCGCCCGTAAGGGGGCCACATGGATTCCACGGTGATCCTCAGCGCGCGCTTCGGCCTGCTCGCCCTGCTTTGGGTGTTCATCTTTCTGGTCATGTGGACGCAGCGGAAGGATGTGGTGAAGGCGGGCGGAACGCAACGTCGTCACGCGACGGCCTCTGCCCCCGCCCCCAGGGAGAAAGCGCGGACCCTTGCGGTAGTTGAGGGGCCGCTGAAAGGCTCGCACATGGAAATTGCCAGCCTGGAAGACTTCACTGTTGGCCGGGCTGGAGACAACGACTTCCAGCTGGGCGACGACTTCGCGTCGTCGCGCCACGCCCGGCTGTTCCGCCGCGGCAGCGACTGGTTTGTGGAGGACTTGGATTCGCGCAACGGCACCTTCGTCAACGGGGTGCGCATTGACCAGCCCGAGCGGGTGACCGTGGGCACGGACATGAAGATGGGACGCACGATTGTGAGGCTGATGCCGTGAAGCTCGCACTAGATTTCGTGGCGGTGTCCGACCGCGGCCTGGTCCGGGGCAACAACGAGGACTCCGCGTACGCTGGCCCGCACCTGCTCGTCCTCGCGGACGGGATGGGCGGCCACGCGGCCGGTGAGGTGGCCAGCCAGCTCATGGTCGAGCACCTCGAGCACCTTGACCGCGACCCCGAGGACGCGGACGTGCTCGCGCTGCTCGGCGCCGCCGCCGAGGACGGCAACGCCGCCATCGAGGCCTCCGTGGCCGAGCACCCCGAACAGGCCGGCATGGGTACGACGCTCACGGCGCTTATGTTCAACGGCGCCGCCTTCGGCATGATCCACGTGGGGGATTCGCGGGGCTATTTGCTTCGCGACGGCAAGCTCCGCCAGCTCACCGTGGACGACACCTTCGTCCAGTCCCTGGTTGACGAGGGCAAGCTGGCCCCCGAGGACGTGTCGACGCACCCGCAGAAGTCCCTCATCCTCAAGGCGTACACCGGCCACCCGGTGGAGCCGCACCTGGAGATGGTGGAGGTGCAGCCGGGCGACCGCGTGCTGCTGTGCTCCGACGGACTCTCAGACCCCGTCACGCGCGAGACCATCGAGATCGCGCTCGGCGACGGCACCCCGGAGATGGCGGCCCAGCGCCTCATCGAGCTCGCGCTGCGCTCCGGCGGGCCGGACAACGTCACGGCGGTAGTCGCCGAGGTCGTCGAGGCGGGCGAGGGCGCGGGTGAGGGCGCCACGCACGAGCCGCGCGCGGCCGTGAAGGCCGGAGCGCTGGCGCCGGGCTACGAGTCAACGCACCCGGACTCCTCGGCCTCCCGCGCGGCGGCACTGCTGCGCAAGTCCGAGACCATCGCGCCGGATCACAACCGGGCGAAGCTGCAGGAGGCGGACGCCGCCGACGACGAGGAGGCCCACACTAGGGCCTTCGAGGCCGTGGGCGCCTCCACCGCCGTGGCCGGTGCGTCCGCCGGAGCGTCCGCCGGCGCGGCCACCGCGAAGGCGAAGCAGCCGGGGACGGTGTGGCCGTGGGTCGTCGCAACGCTGCTGCTCCTGCTCGTTCTCGCGCTCGCGGGCGTGATGTGGGCGCACTCGCGCAACGGGGACTCCTACGGGCTGCGCGTGGAGGATTCCGGCGAGTTCGTGGTGCAGCACACCTCGCGCGAGAACGCGTTCGCGCACGAGGAGACCGAGGACCTGCAGCACGCGTGCCTGAGCGAGTCCGGGGACCTGCGCGTGATTGGCAAGGACGCGAAGCCGGGCGACTGCCACGTGTTCTCGCTGCAAGACCTGCCGAGGGACCGCCGGGACGCGGCGCGCGAGGACGCGGAGAACGCCACCGGCTCCTACGACGACGTATTAGCCAAACTGAATGAGTTGGCGGACGGCGCGTTGCCCGGGTGCGTGGACAAGCAGACGCCCGACAAGGACAAGTGCCGGGAGGTGCGATGAGCCGCCTGACCTCCCGCAGCCGCGAGCTGCTCCTCCTGCTCTGCTCGACGGGGCTACTCGCCCTCATGCTCTTCGGCTTAGAGACGAGCCAGGGGCGCACCCTGTCCAAGGAGATGCTCTACATCATCGGCGGCTTCGCCGGCGTCTACGCCATCGCGCACCTCGCCATCGCCTTCCTGGCGCCGCACGCGGACCAGGTGCTGCTACCCGTGGTCTCGCTGCTCAACGCGGTGGGGCTGGTGGTCATCCACCGCCTCGACCTCGCCGAGCGCCCCGGCTACGGCCCTCTCGCGGAGCGACAGATGCTCTGGTCGCTCGTCGGCGTGGGCCTCATGGTGCTCACGCTCATCGTCGTGCGCGACCACAAGGCGCTCTCGCGCTACTCCTACCTGCTCGGCCTGCTCGGCCTCATCCTGCTCGCGCTGCCGCTCGTGTGGCCGCAGCCGCCGGGGTACGAGGACGCCCGCATCTGGCTCTGGCTCGGACCGTTTTCCATCCAGCCGGGTGAGTTCTCCAAGATCCTGCTCCTCATCTTCTTCGCACAGCTGCTCGCCCAGAAGCGCGCGCTGTTCACCGTGGCGGGCCGGCGCATTTTGGGCCTCACGCTCCCCCGCCTGCGCGACCTCGCGCCGATTCTCATGGTGTGGGCGATCGCGATATTGATCATGGCCGTGTCCAACGACTTCGGCCCGGCACTGCTGCTCTTCGCCACCGTGCTGGGCATGGTCTACTTTGCCACCGACCGCGCGTCCTGGCTGTTCATCGGCCTCACGCTCGTGGCCGTCGGCGGCTACGCCGTGTACCAGGTGAGCGCGAAGATCCAGGAGCGCGTCTCCAACTTCATCGACCCGTTCGCGGACTTCGAGGGCATTGGCAACCAGCCCGCCAACGCCCTGATCAGCCTGAGCTGGGGCGGTATCACCGGCACCGGCCTGGGCTACGGCCACCCGGAGCTCGTGCCCGTGGCGCACTCCGACTACATCCTCGCCGCCATCGGCGAGGAACTCGGCTTCGCGGGCATCGCCGCCGTGCTGTGCCTCTTCGCCATCTTTGTCACCCGCGGCTTCCGCGCCGCGATGCAGGTGCGCGACTCCTACGGCAAGCTGCTCGCCTCCGGGCTCGCGCTCACCATCGCGATCCAGATCTTCGTCGTCGCCGGCGGCGTGTCCGCGATGCTGCCAATGACGGGCCTGACCACGCCGTTCATGTCCGCCGGCGGCTCGTCCGTGATGGCCAACTACATCCTGCTCGGCCTGCTGCTGCGCATCTCCAACAGCGCGAACCGGCCCGCGGATTACGACGCCGTGGCCGAGGGCACCGCCCAGCGCTTCGGCCGCGAGCGTGAGGCGGTGGCCGCGCGATGAACAAGTCCATCCGCTACGGCGCCGTCGTCTCGCTGCTCCTCATCGTGGCGCTGCTGGTCAACTTCACCATCGTCCAGGGCATGCGCGAGGACGAGTACGCGCAGAACGAGCACAACTCGCGCACGCTCATGGAGCTCAAGCAGGTCAACCGCGGCAACATCCTCGCCGGCGGCACCGTCCTCGCCGAGAGCTACCGCAACGAGAACACCGGGTACTACCAGCGCACCTACCCGAACATGCCGTTTTCTTTCGCCCCGATCGTCGGGTACGTCTCCGACCAGTTCGGCACCTCCCAGGTGGAGGCGAGCTACAACGGGCTGCTCACCGGGGACACCGGGTCCTCCTCGCGCTTCCTGCGCACCGGCAAGGAGGACGCGCAGAAGGGCGACGACGTCGACCTCACCCTCGACCCGAACCTGCAGGCGTTCGCGTACGACCAGCTGGCGAAGCCGGGGTACGACGGCGCGGTGGTGGCCCTTCGGCCGTCGTCAGGCGAGGTGCTCGCGATGGCCTCGACGCCGAGCTACGACCCGAACACCATCGCCAACCCCGACAGCGCCGGCGACGCGTGGGCCGAGGTAAACGACAACCCGGGCAAGCCGCTGCTCAACCACGCGACGCAGGAACAGCTGCCGCCGGGGTCCATCTTCAAGATCATCACCACCGCCGCGGGGCTGCGCAACGGGTACACGCCGGACTCGCCGCTCACCGGCGAGGCGCAGATCATCCTCCCCGGCACCGAGGGCATCCCGCTCACCAACTACGCCGGCCAGGCCTGCGCGGGCGGCGGGCAGGTGCCGCTGCGCACCGCGTTCGCCCTGTCCTGCAACACCGCGTTCGTGCAGATGGGCCTGGACATGGGCGCCGACGCGCTGCGCGACGCGGCGGACCGCTTCGGCATCGGGCAGCGCTACGACCTCGGCCTGCCCAACGCGAACGGCTCGCTCGGCGACCTGCCGGGCCCGGCGGAGCTCGCGCAGTCCGCGATCGGCCAGCGCGACGTGACCATGACGGCGCTGCAGGCGGCGGTCATGGCCGCGACCATCGCGAACAAGGGCAAGCGCATGCAGCCCTACGTGGTGCGCCAGGTACGCGACGCCGACGGCAAGACCGTGCAGGAGACCAAGCCCGTGGAACTCAACGAGGCCGTAACGGAAGAAGAGGCCGCGACGATCACGGACTTGATGTACGGCTCCGAACGCTGGAGCTACGGCTACGACGGCAACGGCTACGCCTCGAAGACCGGTACCGCCGAGCACGCCGAGGGCGCCGCCCCGCACGTGTGGTACGTCGCGTTCGACCCGCAAAAGGACGTCGCCGTGGCCGTGGTGGTGAAAAACGGCGGCCACCTCGGCGAGGCCGCCACCGGCGGGCAGGTGTCCGGGCCGATCGGCCGGGCCGTGCTGCGCGCCGCCCCCGCCCCCGTGGAAGGAGCACAACGATGAACACCGAAAACCGCGAGGACCTCCAGCAGCTCGTCGGCGACGGCTACCAGCTGCAGTGGATCATCGGCCACGGCGGCATGTCCACCGTGTGGCTGGCGGACGACCTGGCCAACGAGCGCGAGGTGGCCATCAAGGTCCTGCGCCCCGAGTACAGCTCCAACGCCGAATTCCTCGCCCGCTTCCGCAACGAGGCGATGAGCGCACAGGGCATCAACTCCGACAACGTCGTGGCCACCTACGACTACCGCGAGGCGGACACCGGCGCGGGCTTCACCGTCTGCTACATCATCATGGAGTACATCCGCGGCGAGTCGCTCGCGGACCTCATCGCGCGCGAGGGCCAGCTCGACGAGGCCGTCGCCCTCGACGTGCTCGAGCAGGCCGCCCACGGCTTGGCCGTCATCCACCGCATGGGCCTGGTGCACCGCGACATCAAGCCGGGCAACCTCATGATCACCCAGAACGGGCAGGTCAAGATCACCGACTTCGGCATCGCCAAGGCCGCCGCCGCGGTGCCACTCACCCGCACCGGCATGGTCGTGGGCACCGCCCAGTACGTCTCCCCGGAGCAGGCGCAGGGCATGAAGGTCACCGCCGCCTCCGACGTGTACTCCCTCGGCGTCGTGGGCTACGAGATGCTCTCCGGCCAGCGCCCCTTCACCGGCGACTCGTCCGTGTCGGTGGCGCTCGCGCACGTCTCCGCGGAGCCGCCCGCGCTGCCGATCTCGGTGTCCGCCCCGGCGCGCGAGCTCATCGAGATCGCGCTGCGCAAGGACCCGAACCAGCGCTTCCGCGACGGCAACGAGCTCCAGCTCGCCATCTCCCAGGTGCGCCAGGGCCTGCGCCCCGCCCAGCCCGGCGGCCACACCCAGGTCGTGGCCACGGAGCCGTCCGCCACCGCGTCGACCCAGATGCTCGCCAGCGTCGCCGACGAGCGCACCGCCCGCCCCGAGGGCGCCTACCCGCCGTCCGCCGCCCGGGCCGTTGCTTCTCGACGCCCTCCGGCACAGCCCGTCCCCGCCCCGGCCCCGCGCGCTACCCAACCCGCGCCGGAGAAGACGTCCTCGGCCGGCCCCGTCATCGCCGCGATCCTTCTCATCGCGCTGCTCGGCGGCGCCGCCGCGTGGGCCTACACCGCGGGCGTCTTCGACCGCTTCACCGGCTCCGGCACGGCCACCACCACCTCCGCGACGAAGACGAAGCCGGCGCCCACGCCCACCGAGAGCGAGGAGCCGACGGAGGAAACCGCGGTCACCGAGACCACCACCGAGCGCGAGCGCACCACCGTCACGGAGCGCCGCACGCCCGGGACCTTGCGTTTCGACGAACCTTCGGCCGAGCACTCCCCCGCCGCGCCGGCCGCACCCGCGCAGCCTGAGAAGTCGCCGCAGGAGCAGACGTCGTCGGCGCGTGAGGTGCCGGAGGTGGAGACGTCGATAAGCAATCAGCCCGAGGCCACACCTTCCCCCTCACCTGGGATAGAATTGCCGAATCTTGACAGCTTGCTTGGAGGTGGCAGGTAAATGCTGATCGCGGACCGGTACGAACTCGGCGACATCATCGGCACCGGCGGGATGTCGGACGTGTACGCCGCCACCGACGTCGCGCTCGGGCGCCCCGTCGCCGTGAAGATGCTGAAGATCGACATGGCGCGCGACGAGAACTTCCGCGAGCGCTTCCGCCGCGAGGCGCAGAACTCCGCGCGGCTGAACCACCCGAACATCGTGTCGGTGTACGACACCGGGTCCGTGGAGACGGGCGGCGTGGACGTGCCCTACATCGTCATGGAGCGCGTCAACGGGATGAACCTGCGCGACATCGTGCGCAACGAGGGCCCGCTCACCCCCGAACGCGCCGCCGGGCTGCTGCTGCCGGTCACGCGCGCGCTGCAGGCGAGCCACGACGCCGGGATCATCCACCGCGACATCAAGCCCGCGAACATCATGGTCACCAACACCGGCGCGGTGAAGGTGATGGACTTCGGCATCGCCCGCGCGCTGGACGACTCGACCTCCGCGATGACGCAGACCTCCGCCGTCATCGGCACCGCGCAGTACCTCTCCCCCGAGCAGGCGCGCGGGAAGGCCGCCGACGCGCGCAGCGACATCTACGCCCTCGGCTGCGTCATGTACGAGGCCGTCACGGGCGCCCCGCCGTTCGAGGGCGAGTCCCCTTTCGCCGTCGCCTACCAGCACGTGCAGGAGGACCCGGTCCCGCCGTCGGAGCGCGTGCCGTACGACCTCACCGACAACGAGGCCGTCAACGTCGACTCCGTCATCCTCACCGCGATGGCGAAGCACCCCGCCGACCGCTACCAGTCCGCGTCCGAGATGGGCAACGACCTGGCACTTTTGGAGCGCGGCAGCGTGACGACGGCCGCACGCAACCACCTCGCCGCCGCTTCCCAGGCCGCCGGCGCGCACGCCGCCGATTCGCCGGCGGATGGCCACACCGTGGTCGTTGGGGAGCCGGTGCGCGAGCCTGTGGTGCGTCGAGAAGCACCTGCCTCCGAGAGCCACACACGCTACGCCGACCATCGCGCCGCGAACGAGAAGACCTCCTCGAACTGGCTGAAGTGGCTCGCGGCGCTGCTCGGGCTGCTGCTCGCGGCGGCCGTGTCCTGGTTCGCGTACGACTACTTCTCCAGTTCCTCCGGCGACGACTCCGCGCCGACCCCCGTGCAGGAGGCGATGGTGCCCGTCCCCGACGTCGCGGGCAAGCCGCGTAACGACGCCGTCCGGGAGCTCGAGGACCTCGGCTTTTCCGTCAACGTCATGGAGGAGCCCAGCCCCGACATCAAGCGCGGCGACGTGATTTCCACGAACCCGGCCGCGGGCTCCGAGCTGAAGAAGGGCACGCAGATCACGCTCACGGTGTCCTCGGGCAAGGAGATGACGGACGTGCCCGACATCACGAACCTGACCACCGAGGAGGCCGTCGACGAGTTGAAGAAGGCCGGCCTCGAGCTCAACCCGAACGTGCGCCGCGAGTCCAGCGACAACATCCCCGACGGGATCATCCTGGGCCAGCAGCCCGCGGGCGGCACCCAGATTGCGAAGGGCTCCCGGATCGCCATCACCGTGTCCTCCGGGCCAAAGATGGTGCAGGTGCCCTCGCTCGTGGGGCTCAACGTGGAGCAGGCGACGGCGACGCTGTCCTCCCTGCAGCTGCGCTCGACGGTGACGAAGGTGGATTCGGCGAAGCCCGAGGGCGAGGTGCTCGCCGTCGCCGGCGAAAACACCGACGTGGAGGCGGGCACGACCGTCGAGCTGCGGGTGTCCAACGGCATGCTCATGACCATGCCGGAGATCACGCGCATGAACCCGACCGATGCGGAGCGCGTGCTTCGCGACGCCGGATGGAACGGCCGCCTCGTCCCCGGCCCCACCGTGCCGACGGGCGCCCTCGTCGACTCCGGCCTCATCGGCCACCAGGAGGTCAAGGCCGGCGACACGATCCGCAAGGACCAGGCCATCGGCTACAACCTGTGGAAGTTCGACGCCGGCGAACTCATCCCGCAGAATAACGCGGCCAGCGGGCAGGCTGATACAGTTCAACCCCAGAACCCGGCGAACGCGCTGCGCGGTGTGCAGCGCGGGCTCGGCTTGTGAGTTGCCCCTCTTGCCGGCCCACTTCGACCCATTCACCCATAACCCACGACGGAGCACACGATGCCTAAAGCGAAAGTAACCAACGAGCCGGTCCGCCCAGCGAGCACGACCGCGACCGGCGCCACCCGCACCCCGGTGAAGGTGAACACCGGCGGCACGCCGATCTGGTACAAGGTGATCATGTTCGGCCTCATGCTGCTCGGCCTGGCGTGGCTGATCTTCTACTACCTCGCCGGCGACCAGATCTCCTGGCTCGCGCAGCTCGGGCCGTGGAACTACGCGATCGGTTTCGCGGGCATGATCCTGGGCCTGCTCATGACGATGGGGTGGCGCTAGGCCTCTCGCGCTGTTGTTGCACTGTTGTGGCGCTGGCACTTTCGGGTGCCGGCGTCTTTTTTGTTTTTCCGGGCGGGGTAGGGGGTGGTGTCTCAGGGGAATGAGGTCAATATTGCCCTCATTCCCTCGCGGCACCACCCCACCCCCGCCGCTGGGGTGGGTTAAACGACAAAATGTGTGTCTGGCTCCGGCGTGTCGCGGGGTTAGATGTGGCCTTTTTGGATGCCGATTGAGTGTGTGTAGTTGGTGTCGATAGCGTTGTCGTAGAGGGCTGGTCGTCCGGTTTCGTGGTCGGCTTGGTTCTCGTTGTGGGTCAGGGTGGATACTTTGGCGAGTTGGTCCTGGCCCCAGTTGGACTGCCTGGCGATCTCTACCGGATCGTCAGGCAGTTCCGTTTGCAGATACAGCCACCACTCCAGCATCCGGCGTTGATGCTCCCCGGATCTGCCGCGGTGGGTGCGGGCCAGCAGTTTCAGTTGGGCGTTGATGCCGCCTTCTAGGCTGTTGGTGGTGGATTTGATCCGGCTGGCATCGAGGACACCGTCGGGTGGGTCGAGATAGACAAATAACAGCTGGTTGCGCCATAGGTGGTTGAGGCTGTTGTAGGCCTTGCGGGTGCGTTCATGTGTCCATGACCAGGTGCGTTGCCGTGTCGCCGGGTCGGTTGTCCACGTTTTCTGGTTCATCCAGTCGCGGTAGATAGTGCCGTATTCGTGCAGCTGCGCACCCCACGCGGCGGCTTCGTCAAGATCGGTGATTTTCGTGAGGTTGAGCGCAAGCTGGTAGATCGCTCGTCCTGCATCGGTGCGTGGGCGTGCGGTGGTGTGCCGGCGTACCACGCGTTGGGCGTGGACGAGGCAGCGCTGCACTTTCGTTGTGGGCCAGCATGTCTTGATCGCGCTGGCAGCACCTTGGCCGCCGTCGATGACAGCGATCAGGGGTGCGGGGATACGTTCGAGAAGTCTTTGGTAGTCGCGGGTGGTTTCACGTGTGCACCAGTGCCAGGCGATGACGTGATCCAAGGTGGCGGCCACGATGAGACACCCACCGGCGGTGTAGGTGCCGTCAAGAAAGACCTGGTCGTAAACCCGGCCTTCGTGCCCGATTGTGGGATCGGGGATATCAACTAGCCAGAAGTGTTCAAACCGGCGTTGCAGGGTACGAGGATGACACCCTGCTTCGGCGGCAGCGGTGTTCAAGCTTGCACCGGTCGTGAGGTGGGCGATAAATGCTGCGAAGGCTGCGGAGTTGGTGATATCGGGGCGCTGCTTGGTGGTGGAAGCGCCGCAGTTCTTGCACCGCCACCGGGTGCGGTTGGCAGAAGTCTTTCCATTGCGTTTCATCTCGCCGCCGCACACCTGGCAGCGGGGTTGGTTCTTCGGCATTGATCAAGCCAACACCGGCTACTACCACATGCTGCTGTCACACCCCAGTATTTCGCCGCCCCGGGGCGGATATAAGCTCCAGGAGCATATACTTTCCGGATTACCCCTGGTCATCCCAAACAAATCGACGAATCCGGACACACATTTTGTCGTTTAACCCGCTGGGGTGTTGTTTGGGGCGGGTGGGGCCGGAGGTGTCGTCGATACGCGAATGCCAGAAGACATCTCCGAGGTCATCGATGCCACCACCAACACCGTGCGCGACCTGGACCTCCAGCCGTACTTCACCACCTCCACCTGGAAGGCCTCCGGCTTCGCCGGCTCCGTGGCCCTGCGCGTGGAGATCGTCGGCGCCAAGCGCTACTGGGGCGAGTTCCCGGCCGTGACCTTCCGCGTCGAGGTTGCCACCTTCGCCGGCCCGGAGGGCGTCGACCGCCCGATCACCACCACCAACTACAACGGCTCCCACGTCCGTGACCTGGGCTCCGACTTCGACCGCGGCGTGCGCACCTTCGAGGTCACCCTCTCCAACCCGGTTGCCGCCGGGTGACCCAGACCGGCCGCCTCTCCGCTTCGCTTCTGCGCTTCGAATTTCCCGCGCCGGCTGCATTCCCGTGCAGCCGGCGCGGTTTTGCGTGTGCTTTACAGCCCCGCCTTTCGCGCGTTTCCAGCTACTAAGACCCAGCTAATCGTCCCTAGGGGCCAAATAGCTGGCTCTTAGTAGCTGGATCCGCGGGATGGCGACGGGATGGTGGCGGCTGGCGGCCGTCGGCCGGCCGGCGGACACGCGATCTATCCACACCTGTGGATAACTCTGTGCACTACTTCCACAACCCAGTAGAATGTGCAGTGTTTCGTTCGAAAATGCCAGCAATTCTCGGCGTGTCGCTCACCCCGTTCGGCGCGCCGTTCGACTAAGTACACGCGTGTAGTTCTCCACATTGTGGATAACCGGTGTGGAAAACCCGCGCCCGTCGCCTAGTGCACCGGCACCGTCGACGGCATTGTGAGTAGCCAAATCGCCACACACGCCAGCACCAGCGCGACGGCCCCGGTGGCCCAGCGGGTGCGCATACTTCTCGACGTCAACGGCCACGCCATCCCCGCCCCCGCCGCCAACCCACCGAGGTGCCCCCACAGCGACACCGTCCCCGGCGACAGCAGGGTGTACGCCACGTTGACGCCCACGAGGATGAGGGGGGCCCGGAGGTCGGTTCGTCGTCGATACGCAATTGCGATGAGGACGGCCATGAGGGTGTAGAGGGCGCCGGAGGCGCCGGCCGTTGGCGTCGAGAAGCTGAAGGCTAGCACGCTTGTCGACGCCCAAAGGACCCCCGCGAGATACGCCAACACGAACGGCCCGGTGCCCACGAAGCGCTCGACCTCCGCGCCCACGAAGACGAGCATGAACATGTTGACGAAGAGGTGCGTGATGTCGAGGTGGAGGAACCCGGATGTGAGTGTGCGCAGGTAGCCCGGGCCGGCGATTTCGGGGCCGTAGAGGATGGCGTCGGCGCCGACGGCGGAATCCCACACGACGTCCGTGAGGCTGCGGGCCTGCAGCGCGGCGGCGAGGAAGACGAGCGTGCAGATCGCCGCGATCGCCGCGGTGGCGGGGGCGTTGCGGAGGGTGTTGCGGAGCATGGGATTCAGGGTACGAAAAAGCCCCCGCGCGGTGGCGGGGGCGCTCGTTGTGCGGTGCTTTACGCGGTGTCTTACGCGGTGTCCTAGGCGACCTCGATGGACTCGATGACGACGTCCTCGACCGGGCGGTCCATGCGGCCGGTCTCCACGTTGGCGATTTCGTCGACGACCTTCTTGGAGGCCTCGTCCGTGACCTCGCCGAAGATGGTGTGGCGGTTGTTCAGCCACGGGGTCGCGTCGACGGTGATGAAGAACTGGGAGCCGTTCGTGCCCGGGCCGGCGTTCGCCATGGCCAGGAGGTACGGACGGTCGAACTGCAGCTCCGGGTGGAACTCGTCGGCGAACTGGAAGCCCGGGCCGCCGGTGCCGGTGCCGGTCGGGTCGCCACCCTGGATCATGAAGCCCGGGATGATGCGGTGGAAAATCGCGCCGTCGTAGAACGGGCCCTCGTTCGTGCCCTGGGCGTTCGCGGCGGAGTACTCCTTGTCGCCGGTGGCCAGGCCGGTAATCGTCTCGACGGTCTTCGGCGCGTGGTTGCCGAACAAGTCGATCACGATGTCGCCGTGGTTCGTGTGCAGGGTCATGGTCTGCGTTTTCTGAGTCATGCGTTCCAGAGTACGCGGGTTTCGGCGGGCGGGTCGGGGCGGGGCGTGCGTCGCCGCGTGGTCGGGTCGGGGTGTGGTCGCCGCCCCGTTCTCCGCCCCGTTCTCCGCCCCCTCGCCGCGTGATCGCCCCGTTCTCCGCCCCCTCGCCGCGAAAGTCGAGTTCGGGTGGTCGAGTTCGCCCGCTTTACGGGGTGAACTCGACTTCCGCAACTCGACTTTTGGTCGTTGGGCGGGGTGAACTCGACTTTTGGTCGTCGGGCGGGGTGAATTCGACGTTTGGTCGTCGGGCGGGGTGAATTCGACGTTTGGCCGCCGGGCGGGGTGAACTCGACTTTTGGCCGCCGCACCCGCACGCCCCTACACGCGCCAGTGCTCCCCCTTGCTCGGCCGCGCCCGCGTCGCCGGGACCTTCGGCGGGCCGAGCGTCTCCGAGTGCGCCTTGAGCTCGAGGATTTCACGGACGCAACCTTCCTCGTCCTTGAGGATGCGCTTGGGTTTGAACCGGGCGGCGTCGTAAAGCTGCTTGCGCAACCAGTTCTCGCGGTCCAGCTGGTCCTGGGCCACCTCCTCGGCGTTGTGCTTCAGCTTCACCGCGCCGTCGATTTCGATGGCGAGCTGCCCCCACAGCAGGTCAGGACGCACGTAGCGCCCGACCCACATCTGCTCTTCGGCGACGATGCCGCGCTCGAGGAGGACGACCCGCATGAGCGATTCGTACGCCGATTCGGACCACCCCGAGCACCACTGGAACGCCTGGCGCGCGTTCGCGATGCCCTTCTTGCCGGCGAGCCGGCCGATCGTGGCCTCGAGCTCGCCGAGGATGCGCTGCTGCTCCGCTGGGCTTTTCTTCGACAGGAGCGAATCCATCGCCACCACCCCCTCGCGCACGCCGTGGAGTCGGGCGACGTCGACCGCAGTGCGCACCGGGGTGGTCACGCGGAGGACGTCGCCGGGGGTCGCGCACACAATCGTCTCGACGTCCACCGGCGGAATCCCCATGCAGCTGTACTCCACCCCCTCGGGCCACGAGGCCCTGGCCGGCGGCTTCTTCCCGGGCACGGCAAGGGTGACTGCTGCGTGGTGGTCGGGCAGCGTCCACATCCCGTGGATCACGGCGGCCGACCGCCCTACGAGCACCGCTTTCCGCGCCCCCGTCCCCGCCGCGTAGCAGCGCAGGAACTCGCGCTCGTGATGCTCCAGCGCCTCCCAGGCGGCCTCGGGCACGAACTTGTTCGCCGAGAGCCTCAGGCACGGCTGCCGGTCCGCCTCCCCCGGCCGCACCAATAGCTTGACCAACGCTTTCCTGTCCATTGTCCCCCCATTCGTTCGTTTCGCACATGGTAACCCACACCCGAGCAAAACGAAACCCCGCGCCAAAAGTCGAGTCCGGGAAGTCGAGTAGACGCCTCAACACGGGCGAACTCGACCTCCCGGACTCGACTTTCGCGGCCCGCAACGGCCCGCAACGGCCCGCAACGGCCCGCAACGGCCCGGAGGGAAGGGGCGGAGGCGTATCGACGCCCTACAGCCCGCCGACGACCTCGTCGCGCGCGGCCACGAGGTTGCGCAGGGAGGGCTCAACCTCCTTGTAGCCGCGGGTCTTCAGGCCGCAGTCCGGGTTGACCCAGAGGCGCTCGGCAGGCACGTGCTCCAACGCGGCGCGCAGCAGGCCGGCGATCTCCTCCTGGGACGGCACGCGCGGGGAGTGGATGTCCCACACGCCGGGGCCGATCTCGGAGTGGAAGGTCTCGTCGATGTCCTCAAGCAGCTCCATCTTCGAGCGGGCCGCCTCGATGGAGGTGACGTCGGCGTCGAGGCCGGCGACGGCGTCGATGATCTGGCCGAACTCGGAGTAGCAGAGGTGGGTGTGAATCTGCGTGGCAGGCGAAGCCTGCAGCGAGACGAGGCGGAACGCGCGGACGGCCCAGTCGAGGTAGGCCGCACGGTCGTCGCTACGCAGGGGCAGAAGCTCGCGCAGCGCCGGCTCGTCGATCTGGATGACCTTGATGCCCGCGGACTCGAGGTCGCGCACCTCGTCGGCGAGCGCCAACGCGATCTGGTCGGCGGAGACGGACAGGGGCACGTCGTCGCGCTTGAAGGACCACGCGAGGATGGTCACCGGGCCCGTGAGCATGCCCTTCACCGGCTTCTCGGAGAGCGACTGCGCGTAGGAGGACCACTCCACGGACATCGCGGCCGGGCGCGAGACGTCGCCGACGACGATCGGCGGACGGGTGCAGCGGGAGCCGTACGACTGGACCCAGCCGTTCTCGGTGACCACGAAGCCGTCGAGAAGCTCGGCGAAGTACTGCACCATGTCGTTGCGCTCGGCCTCGCCGTGGACGAGCACGTCGAGCCCGATCTCCTCCTGCAGGTCGATGACGCTCTTGATCTCGGCCTTGAGCGCGTCCTGGTACTCGGCGTCGGTGAGCGTGCCTTCGCGGTGGTCGGCGCGCGCCTTGCGGATCTCGGGGGTCTGCGGGAAGGAGCCGATCGTGGTGATGGGCAGGGTGGGCAGGCCGAGCTCGTCGCGCTGGACCTTGTTGCGCTCGCTAAACGACGGCTCGCGCTGCACCTCGCCCGCCGGCAGGCCGGCGACGCGGTCGGCGACGGCCTTGTTGTGGATGGTCTCGGACTCGGCGCGGGTGCGCACGGCACGGTCGGACTGCGCGAACGCCTCCTTCGCGCCCTCCTCGCCCGCGACGAGGGCCTTGATCTCCGCCAGCTTCTCGTCGGCGAAGGACAGCCACGGCGCGACCTCGACGGGCAGGTTGCGCTCCGCCTTGAGGGTGTGCGGCACGTGCTGTAGCGAGGTGGACGTGGACACGGACGCATCGGCGCGGCCCAGGGACTCGAGGACCTCGGTGCGCTCGCGGAGGTTGGCGGCCCAGACGTTGCGGCCGTCGATGAGACCGGCGACGAGGTGGGTCGACTCCGGGACCTGCTCGCGGATGCGCTCCGGGTAGCCGGCGTCCGCCTCGAGGGTCCACGGGGAAAGGTCGACGTGCAGCGCCTCGACGCCGAGCGAACCGAGCACCGGCAGCGCCTCGCGCGCGGAGCCGTACGGGGTGGTCAGGTACACGTTCGGGCGGTCCTCGGACGCCAGCAGCTCGGTCCACGCCTCTTTGAGGTGCGCGGCGATCTCGGCGTCCGGGGTGGACAGGTCGGCCACGACGGCCGGCTCGGCCACCTGGACCCACTCGACCCCAGCGTCCTTCAGGGCGGCGAAGACTTGGCCGTAGGCGTCGATAAGCGAGGGCAACAGGGACCACTCCGCCGGCTTCGACAGGGCGATGAGCGTGACCGGGCCGACGAGGTACGGGCGCACCTTGTGGCCGGCCTCCTCCGCCTCCGACACGATGCGCAGGATGCGCTCCGGCGCCGGCGTGATGTCCTGGCCTGCGGAAATCTCGGGCACGAGGTAGTGGTAGTTGGTGTCGAACCACTTGGTCATCTCCAGCGGCACGCGCGTGTCGTTGCCGCGGGCGAGCGCGAACTCCTCGTCCAGGTCGGCGCCGCCGGGCACGAGGCCGACGGTGAGCGCGGTCTCGAGGACCTGGTCGTAGAGCGCCACGTCCGCGGGGATGGCGTAATCCTCGGTGAGGCCGAGGTCGCGGAGGTGGTTGTAGTTGTTCACGCGCAGCGCGTGCGCCGTGGAGCGGAACGTCTCGGCGTCGATGCGGCCCGCCCAGTAGCTCTCGAGCGCGCGCTTGAGCTCGCGGTTCGCGCCGATGCGGGGGTAGCCCTCGATGGTGGCTTTGGGGAACGTGGTCATGGTTGTCCTTTGTCTAATCCGGTGTGTCTATGCCGATGCGGTCCAAAAAGTCCCGCGTCGCGGCCAGGTTGTTGTGCGTGTACACGTGGAGCCCGCCCGTGCCGGCGTCGAGGATCTCGCGCGCCAGGTTGGCGGTGAGCTCCATGCCGGCCTCGTACTCGTCGTCCGCTTCGAGCAGTTGCTTCTCGACGCCCTCCGGCACCTCCAGCCCCGACAACTCCCCCATGCGCCTCACCCTTTTCAGCGAGGTCATGGGCATAATGCCGGGGATGAGCGGGATGCGCACCCCGGCCATCCGCGCCACCTCCACGAAGTCCAGGTAGTCCTGAGCCTCGAAGAAGAGCTGGGTGATGGCGAAGTCCGCGCCCAGGCGCTGTTTGGTCAGCAGCACGTCCAGGTCGTGGTCGAGGTTGCGCGATTCCGCGTGGCCCTTCGGGTAGCACGCCACCGACAGCGCGAGCTTGCCGGCGGCGAGGTGGAACGCCTCCTCCTCCTGGACGTCCTGGATGAGGTTGAGCAGGTCCGTGGCGTGCTGGAGGTAGCCCTCCGGCAGGCCGGTTTCGGGCAGGTCCCCGCGGAGGGCGAGGAAGCCGCGGACACCGGCGTCGATAAGCACCCGCACCCATTCCTGCAGCTCCTCGCGCGTGCCCGCCGTGCAGGCGAGGTGCGCGATGGGGCGCAGGTCGGTGGTGTCCGCGATGCGGGAGATGACGGCGGCGGTGCCCTCGAGCCACTCGCTGCGGCGCGAGCTGGTTACCGAGACGTAGTCCGGGTTGTAGGCGGCCAGGCCCGCGATGAGCTCGTCGATCTTCCCGGGGTCGTCCGTGGGGCGCGGCGGGATGATCTCGAAGCTGAGCGCGGTCCGCTGGCGCTTCGGCCGGGGGCGGCGGATCAGGGGCCCCTCCCTGTCCAGGGGCGCCGAGGCAGACAGCCGCGTCGAAGGGGAGTCTTCGAACATGGCGGGACCTTTCTCGGCTGGTGTTCAGGTTGTTTCAGGTTGCACCGCGGTTACACGGTGACTTGAAAGATATGTGGCGCGTGGTGGCGTCTCAATTACGCGTGGATTTTGGCGTCGTCGGCGCAGGTCAGCGCGGTGATGAGCGTGAATGTTAATCACCGGTTCTGTACCGCTTGGTTCATTTTTGCGTAACGCTTGGTACGCAAGCAGGTTATCGCGGGGCCGGACCCCCAACCTGCATGTTTCGCTACCCTGGTCGCCGTAACCACACGACGTACAAAAGGAGACCCCATGAAGCTCAACCTCAAGCAGATCGGCCTCGCCGCCACCGCCGCTAGCCAGGCCGCGAAGTACCTCAAGTCCCAGGGCGACAAGCGCGAGCGCGACATCTACCAGTCGCTCCTGGACAACCTCAAGGACGGCGGCCTCGACGACATCCACGACAAGCTCGACATCGACGAGCTCGAGGAGCTCTACGGCGCCGCCCGCGCCCACGCCGGCGACATCACCCGCGACGCCCACGACCGCCTCGACCGCCGCCGCGCCGCCTTCGCCGCGGCCGCGCCGAGCCGCAAGGAGCGCCAGGAGTTCCTCGAGTCCTACGCGAAGCCGAAGAAGAAGAAAAAGAAGGGCGCCGGCAACGTGATCAAGCTGACGCTCGGCACCGCCGCCCTCGCCGGCGCCGGCTGGGCCGCGTGGGAGTTCTGGCTCAAGGACAAGCTCAACTCCGACGAGCCGGTGAAGACGTACCGCCCCGCCCCCACCCGCACCGAGACCGACCGCGCCGGCAACTCCACCATCGTCTACTCCACCCGCACCGAGGACGCGCGCGAGTCCGGCATCGAGGGCAGCGTGTTCCCCGTCGAGCCGTCGCGTGACGACGCCACCTCCGGCACCTCCCGCCTGATCACCGGCACCGGTGCTGGTGCTGGCTCTGCTGCCGGCTCCGGCTCCGACGACGAGCTGCGCCCCCTCGACGACCAGCTGACCACCCTGGACACCCTCGACGACAACCAGCGCAAGGCCACCGAGTCCAGCCGCAGCGTCGAAGATGCCGCGGATGCCGGCCGCCACGAGCTGAAGTAGCCCCGGCGCGCCAACCCACGCGCCAGAACTCACACCGCGGTGCGCCACCCCGCCATCAAGTGCCGCACGAGCCTGTCCCGCACGTTCGGCAGGGTCGACGCGAGCGGGGCGGCCAAGGGGCGCGTGGCCACGATGAGCTCGTTTAAGCCGTACCATGGTGGGGTCAACCCCTCTTGAAAGGAGACCCTCCCATGTTCAACCCGCTCAAGGTCATCCCGTCCGGCATCTTTACCAAGCAGGACAAGGCCGGCGTGCGCCTTTCCTCCGCCGCGCTGCGCATCCCCACCGGCGCGTACATCCTCAACGCCGGCCTGGGCAAGTTCCAGGTGGACAAGGAGGGCGCGGAGGGCCTGCGCGACATGGCCACCGACGGCATTCCGGCCGTCGAGCAGATCGATGCCGAGAACTTCGCCACCGGCCTCGCCGCCGCGGAGACCGCGCTCGGCGCCGCGCTGCTCTGCCCGCTCATCCCGAACCGCCTTGCCGGCCTCGGCCTCGCCGCATTCGGCTCCGGCCTGCTCACCATGTACTTCGGCGGCGACCAGTACACCGAGGACGACGGCATCCGCCCGTCCGACGACGGCAAGGCCATCGCGAAGGATTCCTGGCTCGTCGGCGCCGGCCTGGCGCTCGCCGCGCTGCCGCGCAAGTAGGTCGCGCAGGAAAGCCCCGGCGGTAGACTTCCCGCATGTGAAACGCGCCACAGCCCTCGCCCTCACCGTCGCCCTCATCCTCGCGACGGCGGTCGCGCCGAGGGCCGAGGCGCTGCAGCTGCGCTGCCACCCCGTCCACGTCGTCCAGGCGGCTGGGTCGGGGTTTTCGCATTCCTGGCACCCCGTCGCGCGCGAGACGCTTTTCGACGACGCATCGTCCCCCGCCGACGACCTCCAGATCCGCTTCGGCGCCCGCACCGTCTCCACGTTCCAGGTGAAATACCCGGCCTCGCTCGGGCGCTTCAGCGCGTTCGGCACCGCCGGGGTGCCGCCGGAGGGGACCGAGGCGGCGACGTATGGGGAATCGGTGCGCTACGGGCGCGACGTCGCAACGCTTGAGCTCGAAACCGTCGCCCGGCAGTGCCCCTCCACCCGCTTCATCATGGTGGGCTACTCGCAGGGCGCCCAGGTGGTCGGCGACGCCGCCGCCGAAGCCGCGGCCGGGCGGGTGCACGGCGTCGGGCCGGACCAGATCGCGGGTGTGGTCATGTTCTCGGACCCGGCCCGCGCGCGGCTCGCCGCCCCCGCCGAACCGGAGCGACCCTCCCGGCTCTACGCCCGTCCACCGAAGGGCGTGCGCGGCGCGAACTACGAGACCGTCGTGCCCGGCGGCACGACCATCGACCCCACGTTCGTGGGCATGGCCGGCACCCGCACGGCGTCCTTCAACGGGCTGGGGGGCAAGATCCTCTCCGAGTGCAACGGCGCGGACATGGCGTGCGCGACACCACCCGACTCGGTGATCCGCACCCTCGCCGACGTCGCCATGCGCGACGAGTGGACCGGCCCCTTCAACGCGATCACGGGCATCCGCGTCGCGCGCTTCCAGCAGCTGCTGCAGGACGGCGTCCCCGTCCCGGAGGCGTTCGCGCAGGCGGGCTTCTCCCCCATCGACGCCATCCTCGTCCCCCAGCTCGCCCTCGAGCTCGGCGAGGCGTTCGTCGCCGTCGTGGACCACTCGCGCGCCGCGAGCCCCACCCCGCTCGAGCAGCAGGCGGCCATCGCGCTCCTTGCCGCGCTCCCGGAGCTGGCGAAGGAGGGCGTGGCCTGGCCGTGGCTCTTCCAGGCGCTCTACGCGGTGCGCGGCCTGCTTCCCGACGCCGCCGTGCCCGCCTACGCCCTCGCCCTCACCACCTGCCACGCCCTCGAGGCCGCCGAGCGCCTCGAGTGGCAGCTCCAGCGCATGGGCGCGCTGCCCCAGTCCACCACCGGCACGCAGCGGCGCCGCGAGGTCGCGCAAGCCGCCGTGTCGCGGCTGAGCTACATACTTATCGACGCCTCCGGCCTCCGCCCCGCCTACAACGACCCCGCGAACGCGAACCTGGTCGCCTCGGCGAAGATCGCGGGCGACTTCGGGCCGCGCCACATGTCGTACTACAAGCTCGGCTACACCGACATCCCGGGCGGGTACCGCGTCGACGGCCAAACGGGCTACGACTACGCCATGGGCTGGCTCGGCGACGTCGTCCGCGGCGTGGTCGACGCTGCCGGCTAGCGGGGCATGCGAAAAGCCCGCCGGGGACATCCCCGGGGGGCTTTCGCCGCGCTAGACGCTACTACTAGTGCTCAGGGGCGGGCTTGTCCGTCGGCTTCGCCTCCGAGTTGCCCGGCTTGGTCGAGGACGCGTACTGGATGTTCTCCTTGCCGGTCGCCTTACCGAACTGGTAGGAGGAGGTGTACTCCTCGGCGCCGCAGGCGCGCATGACGCCGTCCACGGCCAGCAGGCCGAGGGTGATCGCGCCGAGCGCGGACGCAGCGAGGCCGATGGCCTGCGGGTTCTGGATGTTGAACGCCGCCTGGATCTCGGCCGCGGTTGCAGAGCGGTTCTCGTCGTAGATGCCGAGACCCTTCTGGATCTGAGTGTTCGCATCCTGGATCGCCGCGTTGATCTGCGCGGACAGGCCCTCAAGGCCCGGGATCTGCACCTGGGAGAGGATGCCGACCGGGATGGCCAGCAGCAGCGGGGCGGTCAGGCCCACGATGCCGGCGATGCACTTGCCGTCGAGCTCGACGTCAGCATTGCCCGCGGTGGCGCCGGTGGTGGGCACCGTCTTCGTCGTCTCGGAGGACGTGTCGATGTTGACGGTGATGGTCAGCTGCTGCTCGTCCCAGCCCTGCATGCCGTTCTCGCCGACGAAGATGTACTTCACCGGGATGTCGCAGTCGCCCGGCTTGATCTGCTCGCCCTTCGCCTTCTTCTCGGCGATGCACTTCTGGATCTCAGCCTTGGCCTCGTCGCTCAGGGAGATCGTCGCGCCCTCGGAGGTGCCCGCGGACTTGACCTTGTCACCGTTCTCGGTGACGGCCATGCCCTTGACGCCCTCCGGGAACTTGATGGTGATCTCGCCCGTGTAGGTGCCGTTGTTGATGACGACCGGCAGCTTGTCCTTGTCGGCCTTGCCGTAGTCGTCGTTGCGGCCGATGGTGTTGCCCTCGGCGGTCACGGAGCCGGCCGGCACGACGCTGAGGATGAGCGTGCGGACGACGTCGCCGTTCTGGTTGCGCTCCTCAACGGTGACGAAGTCGCCGATGCCGTTCGCCTTCGCCGTCAGCGTCAGGGCGCCGTTGTCGCCCTTCTTCTGGTCGACGAAGTTGGAGCCGGAGACGACCGTCAGGGTGTTCGCCTTGTCCAGCGGCTTGAACTCCTTCGCGGAGCCCACCATGACGAAGTCACGGTCGGTGCGCTTCTGCTGCACCTTGCCCTGGGTGATCCAGACGGTGTAGCGGCTAATCTCCTCGCCCTTCGGGCCGTACTCGGCAACCACGCCACGCTTACCGGCGGCGTCAGCCTTCGGCTGCAGGATCCACTGGTTGCCCTCCAGCTTCGGAGCCTCGAAGTACTGCGAGCCCTCGATGACCTTGAAGCTGCTGTCGCCGTTCGCCGCTGTGGCGATGAACTGGGAGTTCGTGCTCACCGTGTACTCGCTGAGCTGCACCTTCGGCGTCACCACGTTGATCTCGTACCTCGCCCAGGTGCCGCGGTCGTCGTAGACCTCGACGACGGACTTGCCCGTCTTTTCCGGCACGCCCTTGATCACGAGGTGGTCGCCCTCGCGGACGGGGTTCACAATGCCCTCGCCCTCGATGACGCGGAACTTGTCGTCGTTGTTGAACGGGACGCGGGCGGTGCCGTTCCAGTTCATCTCGCGCGACAGGGTCGGGAACGACGCCTCGCGGCCCGGGGTGACGTTGATGGTGTAGCGCTCGAAGAGGAAGCCCTCCTTCGTGCGATTCTCAACGACAAGCTTCCCGTCGGCGGTGCGCTTGAAGTCGAGCACGAACTTGCCGCCCGCCTCCGGCGTCTTCGCCAGCAGGTCCTGGCCCTCGGTGACGGTGAGGTTGGTGCCCGCGAGGGTGATCTGGTTGTCGGACGTGACGTTGTACTCGAGCTCGCGCACCGGAGCCGGGGCGACGGTGTAGATGAAATCGGTCACCGGCACGTAGGTGGTCTTGCCGTCCTTGACCACGGCCTGCTGCTCCCGGACCTTGACGGTACCCTTGGCGCCCGGCTTGAAGTACAGGGTCCACTGGCCGGTGGCGCCCATCTTGGAGCGGTCCGTGTCGATGAGGTCCTTGCCCTCGATGATCTCGAGGGTGTTGCCCGGGATGTCCTGCTCCTTGTCATCCTCGAAGCCGCGCGTGATGCGAACCTCGGAGCGGTCCACGACGTCGCGCTCGCGAGTTTCGAGGGAGAGCTTGTCCAGGTCGCGTGCCGAGTTGATGCGCACGGTCCAGACGACGAGGAGGTTGCCGTCCTTGTCCTTGACGTGGACGATGACGTCGCCGTAGTTGTCGCCCTTCGGGGTGACGCGCAGCTTGCCACCGACCTTCTCCACGTCGGCCTTGTCGCCGCCGTCGACGACCTCGAAGGTCCAGTCCTTGACCTTCGGATCGATCTCGGCGAACGGCTTGTCGGCCTTGTCGTTGGAGTTGACGTTGGTGATCTCGTCCGTGCGCGTGACCGGGCCGAACTGATCCTCGATGATCTTCAGGGTGTAGTTGTAATCCACACCGTGCGCGTCCGTGAACACGATCTGCACGTCGCCGGTCGCGTCCTTGTTCGGCTTGATCAGCCAGTTCTGGCCGTCCTCGCTCTGCTTGATGTCGACCTTGTCCTTGCCGGAGACGATCTTGTAGGTGCCGCCGCGGCGCTCGATGATCGCCGTGGAGGTGTTGTAGATCTCGCGGGTGACGTCGAACTTCGTGTCGTTGTTCTCGATCGTGATGATGTTCTCGCGAACGTCACCGTTCTCGTTGGTCACGCGGACCACGACGTTGCCGCGGACGTCCTTGTCCAGAACCTCGACGGTGATCTTGTTCTCGTCGTCGACCACCTTGATGGTGCCCGGCTTCGGCTGGACGCGGTTGCCGTTCTCGTCAACGAGGTACCAGTTGTACTTCTCCTTGACGTTCTTGTCGATCTCCTGGACGCGGTTCGAGGAGCCCGGGTTGATCGTGTAGAAGTAGTTGTTCACCGTGACGTTGGTCTTGTCCACCACGTTGATCGTGTCGGACACCTTCACGGTGTAGACGTACTGGTTGCCCTGGCCGTCGGTGATGAGGATCTCGACGTCGCCCTCACCCTTGAAGTCCGGCTTCGGGGTGATAACGAGCTTGCCGTCGTCCGTGCGCTCGACGTCGACGATGTCGCGGCCCTTGGTGATCTCGAAGGTCCAGGAGTCGCCGACGTTCTTCGGGACCTCGATCTCCTTGGACTTCTCGCCCTCGACGAAGCCCGCGAAGTAGTAGTACTCGTGGACTTCCTTCGTCTTCTCGATGACCTTCTCGCGGTACTCGGTGTAGTTGTTGTACACCGTCGAGGTCGAAACCTCCGGCTTCGGGGTGACGGTCGTGGTCACGCGACGCGTCGTGGCCGGCACGGTGACCTCGGTGGTCTTCACCGGGGTCGTGGTCAGCGTCTGCACCTCGGTGCTCGGCTCGCGGGTGATGGTCTTCGTCTCAGCGGTGCGCGTCTCGGTGACCGTCTGCGGCTCGCCCGGCTCCGTCAGGGTGGTGACGACGGCCGGCGGCTGGGTGATCCTGGTCTCCGTCTTCGGCGTGTTGTTCACCGTGGTGGTGTAGGTGGAGGTGACCGGCTCCGGGGTGACGGTCTTGGTGACCTCGCGGCCCGGCGTGGTGACGGTGGTGACCACCTGCTGGCCCGGGAGGGTGGTGGTCTCGGTCACGGTGGTCGGCGGGTACTTGATGACGTTCGTGCGCGTCGTCGTCGGCAGCGTGATGGTCTCGGTGACCGTCGTGGCCGGGCGGGTGCTGGTCACGGTCGACGTCGTGGCCGGGAGCGTCTTGGTCTCGGTGACCGTCGTGGCCGGGTGGGTGACCGTCGTGACCGTGGTCTGCGGCGGCTGGTTCACCGTGGTGGTGACAACGCGGGGCGGCTGGGTGACCGTGGTGGTCACTTCCTTCGCCGGCGGGGTGGTGTAGATGGTCTCGGTAATCTTGCCGTCCCAGCCGTCCTTCGGCGGGTTGATGCCCGGCTGCTCGATCGGGATGATGCGCTGGAAGGTCACACCCCGCTGGCGGGTCATCTGGTAGTTGTAGTTGTTCGGCACCAGGATGGTGACGTAGTTGTTCTCGTACTGCTTCTTCCACGCGTCAAGCTTCGCGCGATCCTTCGGCACGAGGTAGTAGTTCGGCACGCCCGAACCCGCCTTGACGGTGCCGTATGCGATCTCGAAGCCGGTGAGGTTGCGGAACTGCGACTGGCTCACCTGGTAGCCGAACTGGTCCGGCGTGCCGTAGAAGATGTTCCCGCGGACCTCGTTCAGGGCGGCCAGGTCGTTGCCCAGCAGCGCGCGCAGGACGGTCGTCTCAACGTCGATCGCTTGCTTCTTGCTGGCGTCGCCCTTGTCGTACGCCTCGTAGTCCTTCGTCAGCTGCGTGACCACGTTGATCGCTGCGGCGCGGACGTCGTCGTTGATCTTGAAGCCGTCGCCGTAGCGGCCGGAGCTACCGGTGAGCTTGCGGACGGAGTAGCCGCTGGAGTTGGCCCAGGGGTTATCCAGGCCCCAGTCGATGCACCATCCGGAGCCCTTGTCGGTGGGCAGCAGCTTGATGTTGGCGTCCTGGTATCCGGTGCGGGTCTGCTGGTAGTAGCGGGCCTCGTCGGCCTGAGACAGCTGCTCGTAGGCGCCTGCGGTCAGCCACGAGTCAGCGGTGGTCTTGGCGGCGGCGGACGCATCCGGAGCGACTACAGCGATGGACCCAGCCACCATCGTGGCCGAGACGAGCGCGGTCATCACGCGCTTCTTCAAATGTGCGTTCTTCAACGGCTTCTTTCCTTACAAGTCGGAGGAGATATTCGAAGCAGCCTTGAGATCACCTGAACACGGATCTCCAAACTGATAAACACACATTTAATCGCAAGAACGCCTTGGAGAATAGTCCGAACCCCTGCATAACACCCCAAAACGCCAGATCACCCCCACAAACCCCAAAATCCGGCCCGCTGACCTTGACCTTTAGACAGTACTCAGGAAGAAAAACACAAGGTGATCTTCACCACAATCACAACGATTGTTCAACAACGCGGGTACCAACGTCGAAAGCCCGGAACCATTCCGGTTCCGGGCTTTCGGGGCGCTAGGCGGGACTACTTCTTGTCGTCCGCCTTGCCGGAGGAGCCGTACATGAGGGTGTCGTTATTGGTCGCCTTGCCAATCTGGTAGGAGGACGTCATCTCCTCCTGGCCGCAGGCACGCAGCACCTGATCGATCAGGAACAGGCCGAGCGTGATCGCGCCGAGCGAGCCAGCGGCCAGCTGGAGCATCTGCGGGTTGTCCACGGAGAACGCGCCCTGCAGGCTCGCGGCGCGCTGCGCGCGATCCTCGTCGTAGATGCCCAGGCCCTTCTGGATCTGGTCGTTTGCCTGCCGGATGGCGTCGTTAATCTGCGCGGAGAGGCCCTCGAGGCCCGGGATCTGCACCTGGGAGAGGATGCCCACCGGGATGGCCAGCAGCAGCGGGGCGGTCAGGCCCACGATGCCGGCGATGCACTTGCCGTCGAGGTCGGACGAGCCCTGGTCGGCCCCGGAATCACCGTGCGCACCGTTCTTGTTCTCAGAATTGGTGTTGACGTTGATCTCCAGCTTCGCCTCACCCTGGCGGATGCTGCTCGGCAGGCCGATGATCTCGAGGTGGTCGGTGCCGGCCGGGATCGGGGCGCCCGGGAGGACCTGGATGCCGTCCTCGGTCGGTTTGACCCACTTCGGGTCGAGCACGGTGCAGCTGCTGCCGTTGCAGGTGTTGACGATGACGGAGTTGGAGCCGCCCTCGACCTTGATTGTCCAGCCCTTGTCGCGGTCGCCCTTACCCTTCTCGGTGAGCTTCGGCGGCTCGGCGGTGGTGCCCTGAGCGGTTTCCGGGACCTCCATCTCGATGACTCGCACCAGGCTGCCCTGCGCGTCGAGCTCCTCGACCACGACGTAGCCGGACTTGCCCTCCTGCGGGACGATCTGCAGCTCACCCGGCGCCGGCTCGACAACCGTCACGATGTCGTTGCCGCGGCGGACGTGCAGCGTGTTGCCTTCCTTGCCGGCGACGACCTGGCCGTCGACCTGCTCGAGGAAGACGCGACGCTCTTCCTTGTAGCCCAGCGGCGTCGGATCCGGCTGGATCGTGATCTCGTGGCGCTTGACGATGACGTCACCGCGCGTCTCCACGACGGTGACGGTCTTGCCCACGGAATCCGGACCCTTCGGGGTGAGGATCCACTCGCCGTTGCGCTCCTCGATGTTGACCCACTGGGAGCCAGACTCGACGGACAGCGGGTTCTTGTTCACGCGGGTGATCTTGAACGTGCCGCTCTGGGTGAGGTCGAAGGAGTTGTTGATCGTGGACCCGGTGGCGCCACGCTTCGTGCCGTCCACCGCGAGGGGGTAGCGGTACACGACGGTGCCGTTCTCGTCCTTGACCTCGAGGGTCGCGGCGGTGCCCTTCTGGCCGCTCTTCGGCTTGAGCACGAGCGTGTCGCCCTGGCGGGTGACGTCGACCACGTCGTCGCCCTTGAGCTCGTAGGTGTAGTCCTTCGGCAGCGACACCTCGGCGCGGCTGTCGCCCGTCAGCTCAATCGTCTGCTCCTGCGCCTGCACCGGGGTGACGTTGTAGGTGAACTCCTGGAACGGGATGCCGCGGGAGTTGAGGTTCTCGATGACCACCTTGCCGGTCACGCCCGGCTTGAACACGACGCTTCCGGCCGTGAGGTGGGTCTTGTTCAGGTCGAGGAGGTTCTCGCCCTCGACGACGCGGATCTCGGAGCCGCCGGGCTTGATGTCGGAGATCTCCAGCGGGGAGCCAGCCTTGACATCCTTTTCACGCTTTTCAACATCGCCCTTTGCCACGTGCAGGGTGTAGATGGCGATCGGCTTGCCCTGCGCGGTCTCGGTGACCTCAATGTCGCCCTCAAAGCCCGGCTTCGGCATGATGCGGTACTTGCCGTCCTGGAAGACGACGGTGGCGTTGTCCTTGCCCTTCGTCACCTTGATCTCGTTGCCGGCGTCACCCGGGGTGAGCTCCACCGTGTTGCGGTCGAGGATGTTGCGCTCGGTCTTCACCGGCTCGAACTTCTCGTCCTGGATCGGCTGCGCGATCACGGTGTATACGCCGACGAGGATGCGGCCGCCCTCGGCGTTCTTGTCCTCGGCGTAGAGGTTGAACGTCGCGGAGCCGTTCACCTTGTTGACGATCTTGTAGCCGCCGTCAACGGGCAGCCAATCCCAGTTCTTCTTGTCGCCGGAGATCTGCTCGAGCTTCAGACCGTCCTCGGCCTTGATCGTCGCGCTGTCGCCCTCGTTGATCTTGATGGTCTGGACGTCCACCAGCACGTTGGTGCCCTGCTTGATCTTCAGGGTGTAGGTGTAGACGTCGCCGTTCTTGTCGGTCGCCTCGATGACCGCGTCGCCCTGGGCGTCCTTGCGCGGGGTGATGATCCAGAAGCCTTCGCTGTCACGCGAGATGCTCTCGATGAACTCGGCGCCGGAGACGATCTTCGGCTGCTTCTCAACGTCATTGACCTCGAGCTTGTAGGAGTTGGCGTTGCCGATGATGCGGGTCTGCTCGAAGCGGTTGCGGGAACCGTCGATGTTGAAGATGTAGTTGTTCTGGTTGCGGTTGTTCTCGGACTTGCCCTTTTCGAACACCTCGATCTTGGAGGTGCCGGACGCGCCCTCGTTGAACGTGACCTTGAGGCCGCCGTCGACGAGGCCAGTGGTGATGTTCTGGCCACCCTCGGTGATCTTGTAGTCCCAGTTCTGCGGGATCTGGATCGTCTGGTCCTTCGCGCCGACGCCCACGTTGAAGTAGTGGTTGTTGACCGTGACGTTGTTCTCCACGATCTTCTCGGACTTCTCGTTGACCACGTTGATCGCGTACTCGTGGCGGTTGCCCTCGCCGTCGACCACGACGACGCGGACGAGGCCGCGGCCCTCGCGCTGCGGGGTGATCTTCAGCTGCGCCTTGCCGTCGACGATGACTTTCTCAACCTTGACCAGGCCGTTGGAGTCGTCGACAAAGTCGATCTTCCAGTCGCCGAGGCCCTCGACCGGGATGGTCTGGGAAGCACCCTCCTTGAAACCGAAGTCGAAGGCGTAGCTGTAGTGGCGGTAGTAGCGCTCGACCTCGGTCGTGCGCTCGATGTTGGCCACGTTCTTGATGGTCTCGGTGACGTAGGAGACCTCGGTCTTCGGCGCCGCGGTGACGGTCGCGGTCTCGGTGACCGGCTCGAGCGTCTTGGTGACGGTCTCATAGGACGGCTCAGCCGTCTTGGTCACCACTGCGGTCTGGGTCTGGCCGTCGACGGTGGACTGCGGGGTCACGGTCTCGGTGACGGTCTTGATCACCGGCTCTTCCTTGCGCACCGTGACGGTCTGCGCCGGCAGTGTGGAGGTGACGGTGGTCGGCTGCACCTCGCGGGTGTAGGTCTCGGTCACGCCGGACATCTCCGGGCGACGCGTCTCGGTGACGGTGGTGTCCGGCTGAGTAACGGTCTCGGTCACCTGCGTCTTCGGCTGGTAGTACTCGGTAACCGTGAGCTTCGGGCGCTCCTCAACCCAGGTCTCTGCGGACGGCTGGACGCGCTCGGTGACGGTGACAACCTGGCCCGGCTTCGTCTCGGTGACGGTGACCGGCGGCTGGGGCACCCACTTGGTCTCGCGGACCTCCGGGCGCTTCACGTTCGGCTCGTAGCCCTCGAGGCCCGGCTGCGCGACGATGACGATGCGCTGGTGCGTCGGCTCGATGTTCTGGTCCGCGTACACGTTGTAGTCGCGCGGCACCAGCACGGTGACGTACTCGCCGGACTTGACGTTGAGCTGGTTGAAGACCTGTTCGTTCTTCACCAGGTAGAAGCGGGTCTGGCCGAGCTGCCTCTTCGGGTTCTGCGCGACGTCGAAGCCGGTCCACTGCAGGAACTCCTGCGCGGTGACCTTCGGCGGCAGCTGAGCGTAGCGGTCGCGCGGAATCGCGGTCACGGAGCCCTCGATGAGGCCGCGGATCTTGTCCAGGGTTCCCTCGTCGTTGGACAGCAGCGCCTGCAGCGCCAAGTTCATCTTCTTGACCTGGTCGCCGTTGCCGCGCTTGTACTCGGTGAGCATGAGCTTGGTCAGGTTGATGGCGGCCTTCTGGATGTCCGGGTGGATGCGCAGGTCGCCGCCCAGGTCGCCGTTAAAGCCGTAGTAGCCGGACGTGCCGTCGAGCTTACGGACGTCGAACAGGGTGTCCACCTGCGGCACCGGCAGGTCCTCGTCGATGCACCAACCCGCGCCGTACGCGGTGTTGAAGTTGCCGAACGTGGCGTGGTCCGCGCGGAACTGCTTGTTGTACGCCTTCGCGGCGTCGAGGTCGGCCTGGTCGAGCTGGGAGTACTGGCTGGTAATGCGGATGTCAGCGTCGGCGGAGGGAGCGACGATCGCTACACCACCGAAAGCCACCGTGGCGGAAACCATGGTGGCCATGACGCGCTTCTTAAGCTGTGCGTTCTTCAACGGCTTCTTTCCTTACAAGTCGGAGGAGATATTCGAAGCAGCCTTGAGATCACCTGAACACGGATCTCCAAACTGATAAACACACATTTAATCGCAAGAACGCCTTGGAGAATAGTCCGAACCCCCGTATAACAGCCCAAAACGCCAGATCACCCCCACAAACCCCAAAATCCGGCCCGCTGACCTTGACCTTTAGACAGTACTCAGGAAGAAAAACACAAGGTGATCTTCACCACAATCACAACGATTGTTCAACAACGCCCTACTCACGCGTCAAGCGGGCCGGAGCTGCGGTCCCCGCGCACGCGCTTGAGCACATTCTCGGCGGATATCAGGCACATCGGCACACCCACCCCGGGCACCGTCGTCGCGCCGGCGTAGTACAGGTTGCCCAGCTTCCGGCTCCGGTTACGCCCGCGCAGGAACGCGGACTGCCGCAGCGTGTGCGCCGGCCCGATCGACCCGCCCGACCACGCGTGGTATCGCTCCGCGAAGTCCGCCGGCCCGAGCGTTCGCTTAACGACGACCCTCCGGCCCAACCCGTCATCCCCACACACCCGCGCGACCTGTTCGACCGCCGCGTCGGCGATGCGGCGCACCTGCTCGCTCGCCTCGCCCCGGTACATGTCGCCGTGGCCGACCGCCTCGTCCGCCGGCACCGGCACGAGGATGAACAGGTTCTCGCAGCCGCGGGGTGCGACGGACGGGTCGGTGGCGCTCGGCTTGCACACGTAGATGGAGCGCGAGGCCCCGAGCGGGCGCGACGGCACCGGCCCGTCGAAGACCGCGTCGAAGTCCTCCGACCAGTCCTCGCTGAACAGGAAGTTGTGGTGAGCCAGCCGCGGCAGCGCGCCCTCGACGCCGAGCATGACGAGCACCGTGCCCAGCCCCGGGTCGCGCGGGGCGAAGTAGCGCTCGCGGTAGGTGCGCTTGCGTTGCGGCAGCAGACGCGTCTCGGTGTGGTGGAGGTCCGCGCAGGAGACGACGAGGTCGGCGGGGACCGTGAGGCCGTCGATAAGCGTGACGCCCGTGGCCCGTCGCCCGGAGTACGCGATGGCGGCGACCTCGGCGCCGAGGCGGAACGTCACGCCCTGCTCGAGGCACAGCGCGTAGAGGGCGTCCGTCACGGCGGCGAACCCGCCCTGCGGGTAGCGCACACCCTGCGTGAGGTCGGTGTGGCTCAGCAGGTGGTACATGCTCGGCGTGCGCTCCGGGCGCGAGGAGAGGAACACCGCGGGGTAGGTGAGCATCTGGCGCAGTCGGGTGTCGGCGAAGCTCCGCGCGGCGAAGCGGTCGAGCGGCTCGGCGAGGAAGCGGGCGAGCCGGCGGTAGTTGCCGCGCAGGGCCTTGAGCGGCGCCGGGGAGCTGAACGTGGTGTAGAGGAAGTTCTGGGTGGCCAGGTCGTAGGTTTCCGCAGCGCTGTCGAGGTACGCCCGCAGCTTGTCGCCGGCGCCGGGCTCGATTGACTCGAAAAGCGCGGCGGCGTTCTTGCGGCCGGAGGTGACGTCGATGGGCTCGCCGCGCTCCGGGAAGAGGCGGTAGGCCGGGGTGAGCGGGACGAGGTCAAGCAGGTCGTCCGCGCGCTTGCCAAAGAGGCCGAAGAAGTGGTCGAACGCGTCCGGCATGAGGTACCAGCTCGGGCCGGTGTCGAAGCGAAAGCCGTCGACGGTCTCGCTGCCCGCGCGGCCGCCGACCGTGGGCAGCTGCTCCACCACCGTCGTGTCCATGCCCTCGCGCGCGAGCAGCGCGGCGGTGGCCATGCCGGCGATGCCCGCGCCGATGACCACGGCGGATTGCGTCATCGCTGCCCCGCGATCGCCCGCGCCGTGAGCACGAGCTTGCGGTGGTTCGGCACGCAAATGCGTGTCGACGCCAGCTCCGCCGCCGGCGCCGCCTCAATCATCTCGTTGAGCTCGCGGAACAGCGCCTCCGCGGCCGCCACTCCCCCGCGCGCGGACCGCGGCAGGAGCGGGATCGCTTCGCGCGCTTGGTCGAGCTCGGCGGTGATGTGGGTGGTGAGGGTGTGCTTGAGTGCGTCGTCAAGCGGGCCCGCGAGGTACACCCGGCCGAGCTCGCGGTGGTCCTCCCCGTAGTCGCGCAGGAAGTTCACCTTCTGGAAAGCGCTGCCGAGCGCCCGCGCCCCGCGCTCCATCGTGGCGCGCTCGGCCGGCGCCGGACCCGCGCCGCGGAGGAAGACGGCGAGGCACATGAGCCCGATCGCCTCCGCGGAGCCATATATATAGGTATCCAGCTCCTCCGCGCTGTACGACGTCTGCGTCAGGTCCGCGCGCATGGAGGCGAAAAACGCGCGCACGTGGGCGTCGTCGAGCTCGCACTCCCGGTGCGTGCGGGCGTAGGCGTGCAGGACCGGGTCCGTGTGGAAGCGGTGGTGCGGGGCGTGGAGCACCTGCTCCTCGTACATGTCCAGGGCGGTCTCCGGGCACTCGTGCGCCTCGGCCGCCGTGCCGTCGACGAGCTCGTCCGCGATGCGCACCATGGCGTAGATGTTGCGGATGTGCTTCCGCTCCGGCTGGCCCAGCGCTTTCGCCGCGAGCGCGAAACTCGTCGAGTACGCCGCGATGACCTGCGCCGCGGCGCGGTCGCACATGCGGTCGTAGCGCGCGAGATTGGTTGCGGTCACGGTGTGGCAGTGTACCGCGCGGGTGCGGCCGGGAGGTGGGGGTGGTGGTGAGAGGGAATGAGGTCAATATTGTCCTCATTCCCTCTCGGCTATCCCCCCCTACGCTGGTCCCGTGCGGCTCGGCGGGGCCGGGGGCCCAAACCATGAGAACCAAACCATGAGAATGGCCGGTTTTGGGGGATTCTCATGGTTTGATTCTCAGGGTTTGCGGGCTGGCGCTCGGGAAGTCCGGGCGAAGCTGGCGTCGCAACGCAAAAGCTCCCTCCGCGTCTCGGAGGGAGCGATTGTGGAGCATAGGAGAATCGAACTCCTGACATCCTGCTTGCAAAGCAGGTGCTCTACCAACTGAGCTAATGCCCCGTGTGCCCGGGGGCACTGTGGGCCTAGCAGGAATCGAACCTGCGACCTCATCGTTATCAGCGATGCGCTCTAACCGACTGAGCTATAGGCCCTTTGAACGAAAAGAGATATTACAGAGACCCCAACACTCCTCCAAATCGCCAGCGTGAGGGGCCTTTGCGTAGCGACGACCACAGGCCCACCACGGCGGGGGTAATTTGCGGGGGTAGGGGTGCTGGGCGAAGTGGTGAACAATCCGGGACGAAGGTCGGATCATTGAACAATCCGGGCCGTTCAGCTGCGGATTCGGCGCCGCCAACGCGAGCCGGGGCGCGTCATGCGGGGAAACGCGCAGGTCAGCCCGCGCCTGCAACGAAGGGCTCGCGCAAACGCATAATATGCGCGTTTTATGCATTGTTCAACTATCCGGGCGCTACGGTCCGGCGATCGTTCAACAACCCGCGCGGGGCCCGGAACCGGGGGCGCGGATTGGTGAACAATCTGCAGCTCAATAGGGGCGAAAACGTTGAACAATCCGGAAACATTGTTCAACGATCGGCTATAAAATCGCGCCGGATTCCGCCGGGTTTACGTGCGCATAGTTGCTGCATAAACTCATGGCCGTCACCTGAACACTGGCATTGCACGTCACTTCCACCACACCAAAGGAGCCCCGGATGCGCGCACAGACCCGCACCGCAGTCGCCGCCGCACTCACCGCCGCTGTCGCTTTCTTCGGCATCGCCCCCACCGCCAGCGCCAACGAGATCCTCGTCGAGCCCGCCCCCGCCGCGGCCGACGAGCAGCGCCTCCCCGACGCCGACGGCGACGGCCTCCCGGACGAGTGGGAGACCAACGGCGTCGTCCTGCGCGACGGCACCGAGATCCCGCTGCCCGACTGGGGCGCGGACCCGCACCGCCCGGACCTGTTCCTCCAGCTCAACTGGATGGAAGACGGCAACGGTAGGTCGTTTGCCCCGTCCGCGGCGATCCTGCAGGACCTCGTCGACCTCTTCGACGCCCACGGCATCGCCCTCCACATCGACGCCGGCGACGTCTACACCAACATCCCGAACTACGGCAAGCCGTTCGGCGGCGAGACCCTCGCCTACACCCAGAACTACTTCGAGGGCCAGGTCCCGGCGGCGCGCCTGCTCAACGACATCGACCAGCGCCTCGGCGAGCGCCAGAACATCTTCCGCGTCGGCGTCATCGGCGACAACACCGAGCGTGGCAGCCTCGCCGTGGGCACCGCGCTGGTGAGCGACAACGCGTTCTACGTGGCCGCGGGCAAACTGGAGACCCAGGAGCAGCTGCGCAACGCCATCCTCCACGAGCTCGGCCACACCCTCGGCCTGCGCCACGGTGGCGCCCGCGAGGCTACCGGCACCGTGCACACCTCCACCCCGGTGAACCCGGACTACCGCTCGGTGATGAACTACCAGTACCTCACCTCCACCTTCAACTACTCGGAGAAGCCCTACACCGTGAACGGTGCCGAGGGCCCCGTCGCGGTCCCGGCCGACTGGGACGCGCTGCAGCTGCGCACCCAGCGCCTCGGCCACGCCGCGCAGTCCGTCGGCGCCCGCGCCACGAGCCACGGCGCCGTCGCGGCGGAGAAGAAGCCGCAGCGTAACGACGCCCCGAAGGCCACCCCCAAAGCCCCCACGACCACGACCACCACCCCGGCCGTGGCGGAGACCGCCACGACGGTGAACATCAACGCCGTCCTCGGCCCGGTCCTCGCGCTGCTCGCGGTCGCGGGCATCGGCGCCGCGGGCGTCTACGCACTCAACGCCCTCGGCGTGCTGAAGTAGCGGCTACTTGTTCGACATCGTGTAGCGCACGCCGCCGACAAGGTCGGCGACCGCGTTGTACAGGATCGCCGTGAGCGGCGCCATCACCGCGGTGAACACCACGCCGATGAGGCCGAGCAGCGCCGCCGCCGTCATCGCGAGCTTCATGTCCACCACCTGGTCGCCGCCCACGCCGCCGATGAGCGAGTTCACGGACTCCACCACCCCGGCGCGATCCAGCCCGTAGTAGACGAGCGCGCACGCGCCCATCCAGGCGATGAACCCGAGGAGCGCGAGCAGCGTCGCCACCTTGAAGACGGATCCCGCGCCAATGTTGCGCACCGTCACTTTGCGGACAGCCACGGGTTACTCCTCGTCCTCAGCGTCGGCGTCGGCGCTGTCGGCGTCGTCCCACTCGCCGGTGTAGCCGCGCTCGCCGGAGGCGGCGTCGTCAAGCGACTGCTCGAGCGTCTTCTGCCCGGTGGCCACGGCGGTGGCCTTCTCCTCGCCCTCGTCCTCGACGTTGCGGTCGATGGCGAGCAACTCGACGCCGTCGGCGAGGTCCACGAGCCGCACGCCCATGGTGGCGCGCGAGGACGGCCGGATCTGCGCGACCTCGGTGCGGATCACGCCGCCGGCGGAGGTGATGGCGAAGATCTGGTCTTCCTCCTCCACGGCGAGTGCGCCGATGAGCTTGCCGCGCTTCGGGGTGTACTTGAACGTCATCACGCCCATGCCGCCGCGGCCCTGCGCGTTGTATTCCTCGATGGAGGTGCGCTTGCCGTAGCCGCCCGAGGTGGCCACGAGCAGGTACTGGCCGTCGCGCGCGACCGTCATGGCGAGCAGCTGGTCGTCGCCGCGGAAGCGCATGCCCTTCACGCCGGCGGTGGCGCGGCCCATCGGGCGCAGCTGCTCGTCGTCGGCGGAGAAGCGGATGGCCTGGCCCTGCTCGGAGACGAGCAGGATGTCGTCGTCGTCGCCCACGAGCGAGGCGCCGATGAGCGCGTCGCCCTCGTTGAGGTTGATGGCGATGAGCCCGGCCGAGCGCGCGGACTCGTAGTCGGTCAGGCGCGACTTCTTCACGCGCCCGTCGCGGGTGGCCAGCACGAGGTACGGGGCGTCCTCGTAGGTGCGGATCTGGATGATCTGGGCGATCTTCTCCTCCGGCTGGAACTCCAGCAGGTTGGCCACGTGCTGGCCGCGGGCGGTGCGGCCCGCCTCCGGCAGCTCGTACGCCTTGAGGCGGTAGACGCGACCGAAGTTCGTGAAGAAGAGGATCCAGTCGTGCGTGGAGCAGATGAAGAAGTTCTTCACCACGTCGTCCTGCTTGAGCTCCGCGCCGCGCACGCCCTTGCCGCCGCGCTTCTGGCTCTTGTAGGCGTCCACCTTCGTGCGCTTCGCGTATCCGGTCGAGGTGATGGTGACCACCACGTTCTCGCGCGCGATGAGGTCCTCCTCGGTGACGTCGCCCGTCGAGGCGACAATCTGGGTGCGGCGCTCGTCGCCATACTTATCGACGATCTCTTTCAGCTCGTCGCCAACAATCTCGCGCTGCCGCTCCGGCTTGGCAAGGATGTCCTTGTAATCCGCGATCTGTTCCTCGATCGCGGCCAGGTCGTCCACGATCTTCTGGCGCTCGAGGGCGGCCAGGCGCCGCAGCTGCATGGCCAGGATTTCGTTGGCCTGGATCTCGTCGACGTCGAGGAGCTGCATGAGGCCCGCGCGGGCGTCGTCAACAGTCGGCGAGTTGCGGATGAGCGCGATGACCTCGTCGAGCGCGTCGAGAGCCTTGACCAGGCCGCGCAGGATGTGGGCGCGCTTCTCGGCCTCGTCGAGGCGGTACTGGGTGCGCCGGACGATGACCTCGATCTGGTGCTTGACGTAGAAGCGCAGCATCTGGTCCATGCGCAGGGTGCGCGGGACGCCGTCGACAATCGAGAGCATGTTCGCGGAGAAGTTCGTCTCCAGCGCCGAGTGCTTGTACAGGTTGTTGAGCACCACGCGCGGGACGGCGTCGCGCTTGAGCGTGATCACGATGCGCATGCCCACGCGGTCGGAGGACTCGTCCTCGATCTTCGAGATGCCCACCATCTTGCCCGCCGTGACCTGCTCGGCGATGTTGTGGATGAAGTTGTCCGGGTTGACCTGGTACGGCAGCTCCGTGATCACGATGACCTGGCGGGAGCCGATCTCCTCGATCTCCGTCACGCCGCGCATGCGGATCGAGCCGCGGCCCGTGGTGTAGGCGTCCTTGATGCCCTGGTCGCCGACGATGAGGCCGGCCGTCGGGAAGTCCGGGCCCTTCACGCGCTCAACCACGGCGTCGAGCGTGGTCTTCTCGTCCGCGTCGTGGTGGTCGAGGATCCACTGGATCGCGTCCGCGAGCTCGCCGAGGTTATGCGGCGGGATGTTCGTGGCCATGCCGACCGCGATACCGTTCGAACCGTTCATGAGCAGGTTGGGCACGCGGCTCGGCAGCACCGTGGGCTCCTGCGTCTTGCCGTCGTAGTTCGGCATGAAGTCGACGGAGTTCTCGCGGATGTCGCGCACCATCTCCATCGCCAGCGGTGTGAGCTTGCACTCCGTGTAACGCATGGCGGCCGGGCCGTCGTTGCCGGGGGAGCCGAAGTTCCCTTGGCCGTCGACAAGCGGGTAGCGCATGGACCACGACTGCGCCATGCGCACCAAGGTGTCGTAAATCGCTCTGTCGCCGTGCGGGTGGTAGTTACCCATCGTGTCGGCGACCGGCTTCGCGCTCTTCACGTAGGAGCGCTCCGGGCGGTAGCCGTTGTCGTACATCGCGTAGATGATGCGGCGGTGCACCGGCTTCATGCCGTCGCGGACATCCGGGAGCGCGCGGCCCACGATCACGCTCATCGCGTAATCGATGTAGCTGGTCTGCATCTCCTCGTTGATGTCGATGGGTTGGATGCGGTCGATGCCGCCTATCGTCTCGTCTGCCATAGTTGTGCAGTCTACCGGCCCTGAGCGCGGTTTCCGGGTTTGGCGGTGTACGGGCGTGGTATCAAAGTGGTATGGCGATGACACTGCGACTGACCGCGGACGAGGACAAGGCGCTCGTCCTGCTCGCCTCCGCGTGGGGATGCTCGAAGCAGGAGGCCGCCCGGCGCGCGGTGGTCGCGTCGGCCGCGCGGGTGCTCGACGAGGCGTTTGTCCGGTCCCTCGCCCGGGACCTGGTGCCCGAGTTCAAGGCCACCGAGTCCCGGGTGAAGCAGGCGCGATGAGGGGGCTCACCGCCGAGCAGCTCCTCGCCGCAGCCGACGAGTTCTGCGCCGCACACCGGGCGCAGATCCGGTCCTTTTCGGGCCTGGCCGCCTGCGCCGCGGTACCCGGGTCCCGGTTCCACGGGGTGCCCGTGTTCGACTCGGTGACCGCGGCGGCGGCGGCGCTGGCCGAGGCGGTCCGGGCGCTCGAGCCGCTCACCGCCGGCAACGCGCAGTTCGCGGAGGTCGCCGCGGAGGTGTACCGGCGCTGGGCCGGGTGAGGGCGGTGTGGATTTTTACAAGGCGCTCCCCTGCACCGCCCTGCTGCAGCGCCCCCACCCTTTACCATGTCACCCATGAAGCAATCCGCCGCCGCCGCGCTCGCCGCCGCCGCCGCCCTCACGGGAACCGCCGTCGCCGCAACCCCCGCCCACGCCGAACCGGCCATCTTCGAGCTGTTCTCGGGCAGCTCGTTGGGCTCGTCGAAGCCGGACTACTACCCCGACTACGACAAGGGCATCGAGGTCCCGGAGAAGCGCCCGCTTGAGAGCTCGTACACGGGCAACGCGCCGATCTCGCTGGGCATCGCGGTCCTGGCGACGCTCGCGACAATCCAGGTCATCGTCGATTTCGTGCCGCCGGTGCGCGCGGCGGTGGACGACATCGCGGCGCAGCTCAACCTCGCGCAGGTGCCGGGCTCGTCGGAGGGCAACCGCATCATCCCGGCCGACCAGATCAAGGCGTTCGTGCAGAGCTACATCGACGAGTACCTGCCCCAGAAGTAACCAGAAGTAGCGCCCTCCCACAGCCTATGTTACGGTTGTGGCCGTTGTGGTTGCAGCGACCTATGTGACCGGTGTGACGAAGCGAAGATAAGCGGGCACCGGTGGCGCTGCGGTGGAAGAGCTGCAACCAAGAACGGCCGGCAAAAGCCCGGCCGTTTTTCCAGTTAAACTGTCCGCATGACTGATCTTTCCAACCTCCTCTCCCCCGCCAACCGCTCGCAGGTCGTGCAGGAGCTCACCCGGCTCGTCGACACCACCGTCTCCCGCCAGTCCGGGCTCACCGGCATGGCGCTGAAGTCCGCCGTCGCCGCGGGCAAGAAGGCGGATGCGGATGCGATTCCGAAGGGCGTCGATAAGTTCCTGCCCCAGATCGTCGACGAGCTCGGCCCCTACTGGAGCGCCTACACCGCCTCCGGCCAGCAGGGCTTCGGTCAGTTCCTCTCCGGGCGCGAGGACGAGGTGGTTAAGTCCATCCTCGACGCCGGCGACAAGCAGGTCGACTCCATGCCCGGCCCGGTGAAGAAGGCCTACTCCACCCTCCGCGGCAAGGCCGCCAAGATCGTCGGCCCCGCCATCCCGGAGTTCGGCGACATCGTGGAGCGGTTTGCGTAACGACGTCGCAAGCGCCTACACGTCGAGGAAGCGGACGTCCTTCGCGCGGCGGGTGATAAACGAGCGGCGCGCGGCCACGTCGTCACCCATGAGGATGGAAAACAGCTCGTCGGCGCGCTGCGCGTCCTCGATGTCCACGCGGCGCAGGATGCGGGTCTCCGGATCGAGCGTCGTCTCCCACAGCTCCTTCGGGTTCATCTCGCCGAGGCCCTTGTAGCGCTGGATGCCGTCGTCGGTGTTGATCTTGCGGCCCTCTTCGAGGCCCTGCGCGAGCAGCGCGTCGCGCTCGGCGTCGGAGTAGGCGTAGCCCGGCTCGCCCTTGCCCCACTTCAGCTTGTACAGCGGCGGGTTGGCCAGGTAGACGTGGCCGTGCTCGACGAGCTCCGGCATGAAGCGGAACAGCAGCGTGAGCAGGAGCGTCGCGATGTGCTGGCCGTCGACGTCCGCGTCCGCCATGAGCACGATCTTGTGGTAGCGCAGCTTGGCGATGTCGAACTCGTCGTTAATGCCAGTGCCCAGCGCGGTGATGATGGCCTGGACCTCGGCGTTCTTGAGCACGCGGTCCATGCGCGCCTTCTCCACGTTGAGGATCTTGCCGCGCAGCGGGAGGATCGCCTGGTACATGGAGTCGCGCCCGCCCTTCGCGGAGCCGCCCGCGGAGTCGCCCTCCACGATGAACAGCTCGGACTTCGACGGGTCCTTCGAGCGGCAGTCCGCGAGCTTGCCCGGCAGGCCGCCGAGGTCGGTGGCGGACTTGCGGCGCACGAGGTCGCGGGCCTTGCGGGCGGCCTGGCGGGCCTGGGAGGAGGACACCGCCTTGTTCACGATGGCCTTCGCCTCCGCCGGGTTGGCGTCGAACCAGTCGGAGAGGTTCTCGTTCACCGCGCGCTGGACAAATCCCTTGACCTCGGTGTTGCCCAGCTTCGTCTTTGTCTGGCCCTCGAACTGCGGGTCGGCCACGCGCACGGAGACGACGGCGGCGAGGCCCTCGCGGCAGTCGTCGCCAGTGAGGTTCGGCTCCTTGTCCTTGAGCAGCTTGTGGTCGCGCGCGTAGCGGTTCATCAGCGAGGTCAGCGCGGCGCGGAAGCCCTCCTCGTGCGTGCCGCCCTCGTGGGTGTTGATGGTGTTGGCGAAGGTGTGGACGGATTCCTTGTAGGACTGGTTCCACTGCATGGCGATCTCGGCCTCGAGCCCATCGCCCTTCTGGTCGAAGCCGATGATCGTCGGGTGGATCGCCGTCTTCGACTTGTTCAGGTACTCGACGTAGTCGATGAGCCCGTCCGGGTAGTGGTACGTGACCTTCTTCTCGCGCTTCTTCTTCACGTCGGGCGCGACCTCGTCGCCCGGCTCGACCGGGTCACCGTCGCCGTCCTGGTCCACGGAGGCGGCGTCGACGGTCTCCACGGTGTCGTCGAACGAGTCGCCGTCGATGAGCGCGGCGGTGTCGCCCTCCTCCGCGATGGCCTCGAGCTCGAGCTCCTCGTCGCTCACGCGCTGGTCGGTGAGGGTGATGGTGAGGCCCTTGTTCAGGAACGCCATCTCCTGCAGGCGGCGCGCGATGGTGTCGTAGTTGAACTCGACGGTCTCGAAGATCTCGGCGTCCGGCCAGAAGCGGATGGTCGTGCCGGTGCCGCGGGCATTACCGCCCTCGACGAGCTCGTCCGGCACCGCCATGTCGAAGTTCTGGATCCAGTGCTTGCCGTCGCGCTTGATGTCCGCCTCGACGCGGGTGGACAGCGCGTTGACCACGGAGATACCCACGCCGTGCAGGCCGCCGGAGACCGCGTAGGACTCCGAGTCGAACTTACCGCCGGCGTGCAGCTGCGTCATCACGACCTGCACCGTCGGGGCGCCGGAGGGGTGCATCTCCACCGGGATGCCGCGGCCGTTGTCCACGACCTCCACGCCGCCGTCGGCCAGCAGCGTCACGTCGACGCGGTCGGCGTAGCCCGCCATCGCCTCGTCGACGGAGTTATCCACGACCTCCCACACCAGGTGGTGCAGGCCGCGCACGCCCGTCGAGCCGATGTACATGCCCGGACGCTTGCGCACCGCCTCCAGGCCCTCGAGGATCGTGATCGACGACGCGTCGTAATGGGGTTGCTGCTCTGCCACGTTCGGAAAGCTCCTCCATGCGTGAAATGTGGGCCGAAGGCCCGTTGAACCCGTCTCATCTTACACGGTGAGGGGGAGATTACGGGCACCCGTCCAACCCGCGAGAGGGCGTTTCACGCGCGTTTTTACCGCCTCAGAGAATTGTCAACCCGTCGAGAAATTCCTGCTGCTGCTTCATCACGCTCTCGAAGCGGTTACCCGTACGTGTCGCGCGGGCCCCTCCCCTTCACGTGCAGCGGCCCGTATCGCCAACTCTTCGTCCGCGGCCCGTACACGTGCAGCTTCGTCACCACGTCCGGCCCCACCTTCGCGGCGATCGCGGCGAGCACCTCGCGCTGAATGTACTTCATCTGCGTCGCCCAGGCCGTGGAGTCGCAGCTCACGTGCACCTCGCCGCCCTTGATCATCTCCACGTGCGTGTGCTGCGCGATCTTCGCTCCGACGAGCTCGTCCCAGTGGCCCATCACCCAGCCGTGCGCCATCTTCTCGGTCCAGTCGCGCTTGCGGATCTCGCTGCCCAGCAGCGCGCCGAACGAGCTCACCTTGTACCCGCGCGGCAGCGCCCGTCCGTCGGCCCCGGTGGGGATCCCCCGGACAGTTGCGTGACGACGTTCCTCCGGCAAGTCCAGCCCGGGCACCGTCACCTGTGGTCCGTCGGTAAGCGAGGGTGTGTTGCGGCGCGGCACGACGGCGCTGCCCTGCCTGGACAGGTCCGGCAGGCGCACGCCGCGGCGCCGCGCGGTCTCGCGGAGGGTGTCGAAGGTCTGGCGCACGAGGTCACTCAATCGAGCTCACCCCGCTGACCATGGTCACGGCGTAGCGCGCGGCGACGGCATCGTCGAGGTTGCCGGGCAGATCGTCGCCCACGGCCGCGGTGACGAGCACCTGCTCGGCGCCCGCGGCGACGTGGACGAGGCGCTCCCGGCGCGCGGCGTCGAGCTCGGCGAAGACGTCGTCGAGGATGAGCACCGGGTCCGAGCCGCCCGCGGCGAGCAGCTGGTACTCCGCGAGGTGCAGCGCGAGCGCGAACGACCACGTCTCCCCGTGCGAGGCGTAGCCCTTCGCGGGCTGATCGCCGAGCATGAGCGCGAGGTCGTCGCGGTGCGGGCCGACGAGCGTGACGCCCCGGTCGATCTCCTCCTTGCGGCGCCGGCCCAGCTCCGCAAGCATCGCCGCCTCGAGCACCGCCGGGTCGCGCGACGGGCCGCCGGCGAGCTCGCGCACCGCGCCCTCGAGCGTCGACGCGTACGCGATCGAGGCCGGGCGCGACTCCGGCGCGACGGAGCGGTAGGCCTCGGCGACGGGCTCCGCCAGCGTATCGACGAGCTCCATCCGGCCCGCCACGACCTGCGCGCCGAGCGCCGCGAGCTGGCCGTCCCACACGTCGAGCGTGGACAGCGCGCTCGCCCCGTCCTCGTCGCCGTAGCCGCGGCGCAACGCCATGTTCGAGTGCTTGAGCAGGGCGTTGCGCTGGCGCAGCACCTTCTCGTAGTCCGCCCGGGCCCCGCCGAGCCGGGGCGTGCGCTGGGCCGCGAGGTCGTCGAGAAACCTGCGGCGCTCCGCCGGCTCGCCGTTGACGAGGCGCAGGTCCTCGGGCGAGAACATGACCACACGTAGCACCCCGAGCAGCTCGCGGGCGGACTTGAGGCGCGTGCGGTTGATCTGTGCCTGGTTCGCGCCGTGGGGCTTGATGAGCAGGTGGGTGGTCAGCTCGCGCCCCTCGTTTACCGTCGTGGCGGAGACGCGGGCGTTGTCGGCTGCGGCGTTGATGAGCGGAGCATCCGTCGATACGCGGTGGCTCGAGAGCTTGGACGAGTAGTGCACCGCCTCAACGATGTTCGTCTTGCCGTGCCCGTTGCGGCCAGCGAAGACCGTGACCCCCGGTTCGAGCTTGAGGTTCAGCTCGGGCCACGAGCGGAAATCGCGCAGGTCGAGCTCGCGCAGGTACATGCTTAGCCCGGCAGGCGCACCGGCATGAGCAGGTAGGTGAAGTGCGTCTGCGGCGTCGGGAACGCGCCGTCCGCGCCCTGCTCCGGCATCTGCTCCGGCTGCGGGACCATGATCGCCGGGCGGGAGGCCTCGGTAAAGCCGAAGAGCACGTGGTCGGTGCCGATGACGGCCAGTCCCTCGCGCAGGTAACCCGCGTTGAAGGCGATGAGCAGCTCGTCCGCGCCGGAGAAGTCGGCGTGCATCGTCTCCTGCGCCGCGCCGGAATCCGCGCCGGAGGAAAAGAGCGTGAGCTCGTCGCCACGGAACTGCATGCGGATCTGGGCGTTGCGGTCCGCGACCAGGCTCACGCGGCGGATCGCCTCAAGCAGCGGGGCGACCTCGATGGAGGCGATCGAGGTATGCGTCTTCGGCAGCAGCGGCGCGACGTTCGGGAAGTCCGCGTCGAGCATGCGCGTCGTGGTCTCTCGATTGCCGGTGTGCAACCCGAAGAGGCCATCGCCGCCGATGTTGTCGCCCGCGCCGACGGCGATCTCCACCGGCTCGTCGAGGGAGGTGTCCAGCGTGCGGGCGTTGTCCAGCAGCGTCTTCGCCGGGATGAGCAGGTCCGCCTGCACGCCCGGCGCGGCCGGCTCCCACGTGAGGTGGCGCTGCGCGAGGCGGAAGCGGTCGGTGGCGGTGAGCTTGACGTTCTCGCCCTCGATCTCGACGTGGATGCCGGTGAGCATCGGCAGCGTGTCGTCGCGTCCCGCGGCGGCGGCGACCTGGGTCACGGCCCCGGTGAGCGCGGCTGGGGAGATCTTGCCGGTGACCTCGGGCAGGGTCGGCAGCTGCGGGTAGTCGTCGAGCGGGACGAGCGGGAGCTCGAAGCGCGACGAGCGCGCCTTGAGCGTCATCACCTTGCCGTCCGTGGTCACCTCGATGGCGTCGCTCGGCATCGTGCCCACGATGTCGGAGAGGAGCTTGCCGGCCACGGCGACGCGACCGGGCTCGTTCACCTCGGCGCCGATGCGCACCCGCGAGGAGACCTCGTAGTCGAAGCCCGCGAACTCCAGGCCGTTGTCGTCGGCTGTGATCACCACGGCGCGAAGCACCGGCTGCGTGGTCTTCGTGGGCAGGCTGCGCGCGACCCACGAGACGGCGTCGGCGAGCTCGTCCTTGTGCACGCGGAACGACACGTTGGTTTCCATGATGGCGCGGGCCCCCTTCGTCGTTGGGCAGTCGTTGGGCTGTCGTTGGGCAGATGCGATTCGCAACCACTCTACATTTGTCATTCTCGGCGGGTTTTCACACGCTCTGTTTCTACAGGTTGAATTACAAGTAAATAGAGGGGAACAACAGTAGGTGTTGGGGAAACTGTGGAATTCACCGTTCCGGGGCCGGTCGCCCGGCGTGTCGGCCGTGTGATTCGGGGTGTGGATAACTTGTGGATAAGTCGGCCCCTCTGTGGATAATTCCCCGGCGGGGTTGAAATTACACACTCAGGCGCCGGGTGATCCACCGGCTATGCACACGCTGTCCCCAGCCAGGCGGCGCCTGTGATTTTCGGAAATGTGACTCAGGTCGCCGAGTTACACGGCCGTAATTACACAGGTGTGGATAGGGCTGTGGATGCGCGCTGAACTATTCCGCGTGACCGGAGCGGCGACCTGGGAAAACTGAAGAATTCCCGCTGCGGAGAGGGAATAGTTCACCGAGCCCCTACCGCCCCCGGGTGCGGGCGCGGTTCTTCACCACCTGCGTGAGCTCCTGGATCTCGTCGTAGGTGCCGCGGTTTTCCGTCATCTCCTTGCGAATTTTCCTGTCCGCGTACATGACGGTCGTGTGGTCTTTGCCGCCGAACTCGTCGCCAATCTTCGGCAGCGACAGCTCGGTGAGCTCGCGGCAGAGGTACATGGCGATCTGGCGGGCGTGCGCCACCTGCCGCGTCTTGCCGGCGCCGACGAGCTGATCGGGCGAGACCTGGAAGTACTCGGCCGCGGCGTCCTTGATGGTGGCGGCGGTGATGTTCACGTCGCCCTCGTCGGGGAGGATGTCGCGCAGCGCCACCTGAGCGACGTCCATCGTGATCGGCTCGTTGATGAGGGACGAGTACGCCGAGACGCGGATGAGCGCGCCCTCGAGCTCGCGGATCGAGGACTCGAACTGCGAGGCGATGAGCTCGAGGACCTCGTGGTCCACCTGGGTGCCGTCGGCGGCCGCCTTCTTCATCAAGATGGCGATGCGGGTCTCCAGGTCCGGCGGCTGGACGTCGGTAATGAGCCCGCCCTCGAAGCGGGTGCGCAGACGGTCCTCGAGCGTGGTCAGCTGCTTCGGCGGCCGGTCCGAGGAGAGGATGATCTGCTTGTTCGCCTGGTGCAGCGCGTTGAAGGTGTGGAAGAACTCCTCCTGCGTGCCCTCCTTGCCCTCGAGGAACTGGATGTCGTCGACCATGAGGATGTCCAGGTTGCGGTAGCGCCGCTTGAAGGACTCCTGCCGGTCGTCGCGCACCGAGTTGATGTAGTCGTTGGTGAACTCCTCCGAGGAGACGTACTTGATGCGCAGGCCCGGCTGCAGCACGCGCGCGTAGTTGCCGGCGGCGTGGAGCAGGTGCGTCTTACCCAGGCCCGAGCCGCCCCAGATAAATAGCGGGTTGTAGGCCTTCGCGGGGTTCTCGGCGACGGCGACGGCGGCGCCGTTGGCGAAGCGGTTCGAGGAGCCGATGACGAAGTTTTCAAACGTGTACTTCGGGTTGAGGCTCGCCTCGCGGTCAGGGTCGTGCGCCGGCTTCTCGCGCGGGATGCGGCGGTCCACGGTGGGGTGGGCAGTTGCGTCTCGACGTCGTCCCGCCACCTGCGCCGCGTGCATCTGCGCCAGCTCGTCCAGGCCCATCGGGATCTGCTCCCCCGCCGGCGCGGTGGCCTGGGACTTCGTAGTCTCCCAGGCGAGCTCCGGCTCGGGCACCGGTTCCGGATCAGGCTCCGGTTGGGGTTCCGGTTCCGGCGCGGCGACGGAGACGGCGAGGTTGTAGGGCTGGCCGGTGTGAGAGGACAGCAGCGCGGTGATGTGCGGGGCAAGGGACTCCTCCACCACACTCTTCGCGGCCTGGTGGGGCGCGGAGAGGAGGGCGTAGCCGTCGACAAGCACGACCGGCTTCATGAGCCGGAGGTAGGCGCGCTGTTGTGGGGTGAGCGTGGGTACCGAGGAGGTGGGTTGCTCGGAGAGGCGCACGAGCTCGTCGACGACGCCACGCCACAGGTCCTCGAGGTGTTGATCGGCCAC